>CAYYCV010000136.1:4728-12473 GCA_964470405.1 uncultured Caryophanales bacterium | reverse complement strand
GTGCCGGGAGGGCGCCGAACCGGGGTGCGGGGATTCGCGGCACGGGCAGCGTTCGGGCGTCGGGCGTGAGATATCGGGCCGCACCGCCTGCGGGGCGCGCTTCGCGGCACAGGCAGCGTTCGGGCGTCGGGCACGAGGCCGGGGCTCCTGCGGAGCAGGGACAAAGGCCCGCCCGGATCGTCGAAGCGGAGCATTGGCGTGAGCGTGGGGCCATCGGGCCGCGCCGCCTGCAGGCGCGCGAACATGGCAAAACCTCCTCTTGTCATGGAGTCATGGCAAGAGGAGGTGAAGGCAATCAGGCAGTCGGGGTTTTGGAGCGAAAGTTGACAAAGATGTTCATCGCCCCCAGTTCGTCAAATTGCAACGGGATGGTCAGCGTTTGCTTCGGAATTTTATCCAGTTTCTGATCCGGCGGCAGCAACCGGGGCGGTGTAATATCGATGGTAATGCCCTGATTGTATAAAATCATGCACGCATTGCCGCTGATCATGTTGCCCAGTTCGGAAATCGCGCTTTGGCTCATCTCGTCCCATTCCGTGGCGGTCATACCGCCCATCATTTTGGAAACCAGATCAAGCGCCAATGAATGCGGTATGCTGTAATATATTTCTCCTTCCATATCTCCCATGACGTCAATTTGCAGCCAGATCGGGCTGTCCTCCTCGTATGCGCTGCTCAGCTTCAATTTCCCCAAGGTCGGCCGGATTTGGCACACTTGTTCAATAACCAAAATCGACGATTCCAAAAAAGGATTGATGTGGTTGCTCTGCACCCGATTTGCACCTCGCTTCCCGGATTTTCAAATCCAATGTCGAAAAAGGCCAATGTTGAAAAAGCTATTCCCGAAATTGGAAATAGCCTCTTGGAAAGAGGGATATAGTACAATTTCGGTAGCTCAGCCGTCATGGAATTCCTTCTTTAGACCTGTAGCTTTGCGTCCTCCCTTTTCAGGAAGTATGCCTTTTCGATTAGCTTCTCATGTGTATGATCATGATATGATCCGATAGAACCATTACAAAAGAATTATACCATAGAAAAAGCAATAAGTAACCAATCTGCGGAAATATTTGGGGGTTGTTTGCGGAAATATGGGGGAGACCGGCTGCTTTGGACTGAAATACCTGCAAAAGTGCATTTATTTGTATGCAATGGAGGCCCAAGGATTAAATACCTGCAAAAATGCAGGTGTTTTGGGCGCCTACGCGGGAATGGGGAGGGATGCCTCGAAATACCTGTATAAAAGCAGGTATTTTCCCAAAATGCCGGTTTAAGCCTCCGAATAGATGCACTTTTGCAGTAATTCGGGAATTCCGGCCCCTTTTTTCCCCTCGGTCCACACCGCCTTTAAAAGCCCAAGTCAGGCAAAAAGGGACCGATATTTTCGGATGGACGATTTATCCAAAATAATATTTGGCCGCGTGGCTAAGCTAAACAATACGCTTCCGTATTTTTATGATATCGGCCGACCGGATTCAAAAAATAAAACGAAGGAGAGATGAAACGGTGACAAAGAAAAAAACGATAGCGGATTCGACCGAAGAAGGGCGCGACGATCATTTCATGGATATCGATCGAATGATCAACGAAGGGTTGGGCGGCGGGCAGGTCACCAAGCAGAACGGCCTGATCGAAGAGTCGTCGACCCATACGATGGACCGCGCGGAATAGGCGTGAATTTCCCCCCTCCCGCATTCCGGCATCGTCCGCACCGCCGCAGCCGCCGAACGGGCTTGCCCGTTTCCGGCTGCTTGTTGCGGCTTCTCCCGCATACCGATATAATAGAGGTGGTTTAAAAGTGCGGTGAAAAAAGTGGCGCAGGGATGGGCATGGCCTGGAGAGGCGAAAGGGGCCGGCTTTGTCCGAGGGCAACTGCGATCGGAAACTGCGATCGGAAACTCATGCCTCATCACCTTGGAGCCGCCTGTTTTTTCACCACACTTTTAAAGCCCTGTTTATAGTCCTTTCAGTTTGCCGGAGAGCAGGTGAGCCGTTTGAGTGAAGGCCATGGAGAATATCGATTTGCTTCCCGTACTCCGGAGGATACGGGGATGTTGGCTTCGCTTTTGGCGCGGCTGGCGCAACCCGGCACGGTGATTGCCCTGGACGGCGATTTGGGGGCGGGAAAGACGACTTTTTCGCAGGCTTTTGCCCGCGCGATCGGCGTGACGGAGGTGGTCAACAGCCCGACGTTCGTGCTGATCAAGGAGTATTCAAGCGGCAGACTGCCTTTGTACCATATGGATGCTTATCGCATTTCAGCGGCCGAGGCCGGTGAATTGGGATTGGAAGAATATTTTGACGGAAACGGCGTCAGTCTGGTCGAATGGGCCGAACGCATCGAAGCCGACTTGCCGGCTTGTCGGCTTGCGCTCCGCATCGAAGGGAGCGGCGACGATGCGCGTGTGTTTCGCATGAAACCATACGGGGAACCTTATGTTGAATGGTGCCGGCAATTCGAGCGAATGGGGGCCGTGACATCATGACGGATGCCGAAAACGGAAAGCGTGCCGGCTTTCGCTGGCTCGCGCTGGACAGCTCGACTTCGAATTTGACGATCGCCATCACGGAAGATCGCCGGTTGCTTGCCGAAAGCCACTCTTTGTCGGAAAGAAATCATTCGATTCGGTTGATGCCGGCTGTGGAAGAACTGCTGAAATCCTTGAATATGAAAATGGAGCATATTCAAGGCATCGCCGCGGGGCAAGGCCCGGGGTCCTATACCGGCGTGCGCATCGCCGTGACGGTGGCGAAGACGATGGCGTGGGCGCTTGGCCTGCCTCTTGTCGGCGTTTCCAGCCTGGAGGCTTTGGCCCGCGGCGCCGGCCGCCGGTTCGCGGGGGAGCGGGGAAGCCGGCAATGGATCGTGCCGGTGATGGACGCGCGAAGGGGACAGGCGTACACCGGGCTGTACGCGGATGAACCGGGAAGCGGCGGATGCTTGGAGCAGGACGGCATCCGGTTGATGGCTTCCTGGCTGGAGGCGATCGCCGACCGGTTGGCGAAGGAGCGGGATCATCCGCCCGCGCGCGTGATTTTTGCCGGGGATGTCGAGCCGTTTCTCGATCTGATCCGGTCTTTTCGGCCAAGCTGGCCGGGCGGCAAAGGGGAAGTGCGCTATGCCGCGCAGCTCGTCGAAGCCTACGATGTCGGCATGCTGGCCGATGCGCGGTACCTTCGCGGGGAATGCGATCCGGTGCACGATTTCGGCCCGAATTATACGCAGATGGCGGAAGCGGAGAAAAAGTGGCTTGCCGCGCGGACATAAGGGGAGAACGCAATGAACGATCCGAATCGGGGATATCCGGAATCACCCTGCATGTTTCGCCCCATGGATCTTGAAGATATCGGGCAAATTTGTGAAATTGAAAAAGAATGTTTTCCCACCCCTTGGACGGCCGCCGCTTTTTATAATGAGCTGGTGAACAACCATTTTGCCAAATATGTGGTCATGGAATGGGAAGGGGAAATTATCGGGTACGGCGGCGTGTGGCTGATCATGGATGAGGCGCATATTACCAATATCGCCGTGCGCGAGCGATACCGCGGTCAAAAATGGGGAACCCGCCTGCTTGCGGAAATCATGGCGATGGCTACGGTGAACGGCATGAGCCGGATCACGCTGGAGGTCAGGGTCAGCAATGCGATCGCGCAGCGGCTGTATGAAAAATTCGGATTTCACGCTACCGGCACGCGCAAGCGCTATTATTCCGACAACCAGGAAGATGCGATCATCATGTGGGCGGATTTGCCCAAAAGCGACGATCCGGAGCGGAAATTTATTTGAAATGGGCGTTCGAAGCATATGAAGCAAGGAGCAAACGTGAAACCGCATCATGCGGCCGATCGCACCCAAGCGGACGATAACGAGGTCCGTCGCGGCGCGGCTGGTCATGCTGCGACCGATCGCGCGGCGGCCGATTGCAGCGCGGCCGATCGCGATGCGATGAAAGTGGGGGAAAGCGCCGCGTCCGGCCGGATTTTGGCGATTGAGACAAGCTGCGATGAAACCGCGGCGGCGGTCGTCGAAGACGGAACGACGGTTCTTTCCAATGTCGTGACGAGCCAGATCGATATTCACCGCCGCTTCGGCGGCGTCGTTCCCGAGGTGGCGTCGAGAAAGCACGTGGAATCGATCTCGCGGGTGATCGAGTCGGCGCTGCGTCAAGCCCGATTGGGGTTGACGGAGCTTTCCGCGATCGCCGTAACGCAAGGGCCGGGTCTGGTCGGCTCGCTGCTGGTCGGCGTGGTTGCGGCCAAGGCGCTGGCGTTGTCCGCCGGGTTGCCGTTTATCGCCGTGCACCACATCGCCGGACATATTTATACCAACCAACTGTCGGGCCGTTTGGAATATCCGCTTGTGGCGCTGGTCGTCTCCGGCGGGCATACGGAATTGGTGCACATGGAGAAACCGGGCAAATTCCGGGTCATCGGGCAAACGCGCGACGACGCGGTTGGAGAGGCTTATGACAAAGTGGCGCGGTCGCTCGGATTGCCTTATCCGGGCGGCCCCTTTGTGGATCGATTGGCGCATCAGGCCGATCAGGCCATTCCTTTGCCCCGCGCCTGGCTGGAGGCCGGTTCGTACGATTTCAGCTTCAGCGGCTTGAAGTCCGCGGTGCTCTCCGTGTTGAACCAGGCCAAAATGAAGAGGGAAAAGCTGGAGCCGTCCCATTTGGCGCGAGGGTTTCAGGAGTCGGTGATCGACGTGCTGGTGGAGAAGTCGCTGCGCGCCGCCGCCGAATACGGGGCCAGGCAGCTTGTGCTGGCCGGAGGCGTCGCCGCCAACAAAGGGCTGCGCGCCGCGCTGGCGGCCCGCTGCGCCGCCGTCCGGCTGCCGCTGCTAGCGCCGCCGCCGGAGCTGTGCACGGACAATGCCGCCATGATTGCGGCGGCGGCCTTCCTGAAGTGGGAGCGGCGCGAATTTACCGCCCTCGACTTGAAGGCGGAACCGCTGTTGTCGCTGGAGGCGTGGTCCGTGGAATAAGCTCTGGCAGACGGCGTTTTGCCGTGTTTCGAACTGCGTTTTGCCGCATCTCGAATTACGCTTTCCGTTCTCGAGCTGAGCCTTACCGCATCACGGATCACACTTTCCGTTCTCGAACTGCGTCTTGCCGCATCTCGAATTTCGCTTTTCGTTCCCGAATTGCGTCTTGCCATATCTCGAATCACGTTTGCTGCATCCCGGCTCGCGTTGCGTGGTTCGGGATTTTTGTCGCGCTCCGGACTTGGAATTTTTGTGCGTTCGGGACTTGGGATTTTTGCTGCTCAGCGGGTTGAAACGGATGCGAATGTACACAGGCATTATCCACAGGCCGTGTGGACAATGTGTATAACCCGGATCGTACCCCGCTGTTCTCCCTTTTTTTCTTACGGCGGCAAGGAGAAACTGGGGATAGATTTGTGGATAATCGGAAAGGATGGTGGATAACAGAAAGAAGGGAAAGGAGGGGGCTATGCGCAAAACCATTTTGATTTTTTTATCCGCATGGTTTCTGCTGTCGGCCTCCCCGTTGGCGGTTGCGCAGCCTGCTCCCCCGCCTGCCGGCGATTCGGTTCGCCCCGTTAAAATCACGCTGGTTTCCATCCCCGGTTTGTCGTTCATGGAGCTGAAGCCTTCCGTGCTGAACAAGCTGCCGAATTTAAAAAGATTGACGGCCGATGGAACCGTCGGCGCTTTGAATGTCAGAACGCCCTCCAAAGGGATCGACGACAGCTATTTGACGCTTGGGGCGGGAGCCCCGGCGGTCGGCGCGGCGGATGACCGGGCGTGGCAGCGAACGGAACGCTGGAACGGATGGAGCGTACCCCAGGCTTATTTTCACTACACCGGCGGCGATTCGGATTCGGCCCGGATTATGGTTCCCGAAGTGGAGGCGATCCGCCGCATTAATGAAGCGGAACACTACGGCGCGCGCATCGGTTTGCTGGGGGAGAGCCTGGCCGCGCACGGGGTCGCCGTGTACGCTTTCGGCAACGCCGATCGGGGCGCCGCACCCGGGACGAGCCCGGCTTTTCGGTTCTCGCCGCTCATGGTTATGGACCAGGAGGGAAAAGTTTACGGCGGCGCGATTGACGGGTCGACCTTGCAAGCGGATACGGCGCACCCTTTCGCCGTCACGACCTATTATCGCTATGTTTTAAATCAGTGGAAGGACATTGACGGCCCCGCGCTGGTCCTGATCGAACTGGGCGACCTGGATCGGCTGTTCGCGGAAAAAAACCGCTACGCCGGGCCGCGATTGGATCAACTGAAGCTGCAAATTTTGCAGGAGATGGACCGGTTCCTCGGCCAAATGCTGGAGGCGATGCCGGCGGAGAGCAGCCTTTGGCTGTTTTCGCCGATGGTCCATTCCGACGCGATGGCCGCCAAATGGATGATGGCTCCGCTCGTCGTTTACAGGCCGGGGGAAAGCACGGGCTCGCGCGTGTTTTTATCCGATACCACAAGGCGGCCGGGGATTGTGACCAATTTGGATCTCGCTCCTTCGCTGTTGCGGCAGTTTCGGATACCGGTTCCGGCGGAGATGATCGGGATGCCCCTGGGGGAAGCGAAGCGGGCGGATGCCCTGAACGGCCTGATCGGGCAGGTGGAGCGGTTTGCCAGGGTGTACGCGCTGCGGCCCAAACTGCTGTACTCTATCGTGGTGTTTGAAATGATCGTGCTCTTGGTCAGCCTGTGGATTTCCATCCGGAAAAGCAAGCAGGGGCTGAGGTGGATGCGGATTCCGCTTTTCGCGATTTTGCTCGTGCCTCTGGTTTTGCTGTGGGTGGGCAGTTTGGCGGGGACTTCCACGATGGCGATGATGGTGTTTTTTTTCGCGTCTCTTTGCGTTTTTACCGGGCTGGCCGCGGCGTTGCCGCTGCTGCTGGGCTTGGGCATAACGGGGCTGATGGAGGCGTTGACGATCGTTGCCGACGGGCTGGCCGGCGCTCCGTTTATGAAGCAGTCCGTGCTGGGTTACGATCCGATGATCGGAGCCAGATATTACGGGATCGGCAACGAATATATGGGGGTGCTGATCGGCGCGGCCGCGCTGGGATGCTCGATGCTGTTGCAGTTAAGAAGCGAGCGAAGGAGGCGGTATGTGCAATCGGCCGCTTCCGCCGCGATAGCCGGCCGGGTGCGCACATGGCGGGAAAGCCGATTTTGGCCGGCCTTGCCGGTGGGGTTGTTTTTCATGGCCATTACCGTTTATTTGGCCTCCCCGGGCTTGGGAACGAACGCCGGCGGGGCGATTACGGCGATGGCGGCGTTCGGCATCGTCTGGGTCCGGACGTTTTGCGGCGGCCTGCTGAAGGAAATACGCTGGCCAAGGCTCATGGCGGTGCTGGGGCTGCTGATTTTGGCTTCTTTGGCCGTCTTGTGGCTGTTGAACGCCTGGATGCCGGGACATGGTCAACAAAGCCATATCGGGCGGGCGATGCAGGCGCTGGATGAAGGAAGGCTGGATCAGATCGGTCGAATGATCGTAAGAAAGCTTCAAATGAATTTGCATTTGATCGGCGTCTCTTCCTGGAGCAAGGTGCTGATTACGAGCCTGTTGATCATCGCGGTGATGGTGATGAAGCCGTGGGGGCTGTTCCGCCGTTGGCAAGACCGTTATCCTTTGGTGATGTACGGCTTTTCCGCCAACAGCATCGGGGCGATTGTGACGCTGCTGGTCAACGATTCGGGCATCGTGGCCGCCTCCACGATGATTGTGTATACGGCGGTGCCGATGCTGCTTTTGAAGCTGGAGGAGTGA
>CAYYCV010000136.1:0-4628 GCA_964470405.1 uncultured Caryophanales bacterium | reverse complement strand
GCCATCCGTCACATCCACGCGCTCCATTCCTCGTACAGCCGCTCCAGATCCGCCTGGCCGGCATCCATCGCGCTTTGAATGTCCCGCACTTTGATGTAATCGTTGTAAATATCCGGGTCGGCCAACTGCTGCTCCCATGATTTGATCCGCTGCTCCAATTGGGCGATGTCGTCCTCCAACTGGCTGATTTTTCTTTGCCGGATTCGCTCTTCGCGCTTGGCTTGTTTTTCCGCTTCGTATTTGTCCTGCTCCGGCGCCGCGGCGCGCGAAGCCGCGGAAGCTTTGCCTCCGCCGGATTGGGCCTGCTTTTCGGCTTCGATCTCGGCCAGCTCCTGCCTTTTGCTCACATAATCGTCGTAGTTCCCCAGAAAAAGCGCGCTTCCCTCCGGGGACAGCTCGATGATGCTTTCGGCCATTTTGTTCAGAAAATAGCGATCGTGGGACACGAACAGCAGCGTCCCGTCGTAGTCCGCCAAAGCGGCTTCCAGCACCTCCTTGCTGTACAGGTCGAGATGGTTGGTCGGCTCGTCGAGGATCAGCACGTTGGCGTTGCGCAGCATCAATTTGGCCAAGGATACGCGCGCTTTTTCCCCGCCGCTCAAGGCTGAGATTTTTTTCAGGGCATCCTCGCCGCTGAACAGAAAATTGCCCAGCACGGTGCGGATGCGCGCTTCCTCGATCTGGGGAAAGGCGTTCCATACTTCGTCCAGCACCGAAAGGGACGAATTCAACCCGGCCTGCTCCTGATCGTAATAGCCGATCTTCACGTTGGCGCCCCATTCGATGGTTCCGCTGTCCGGCGCTTGCTTGCCGATCAGCATTTTCAGCAAGGTCGATTTTCCGCTTCCGTTCGGGCCGATGATGGCGGCCGCGTCCCCCCGGCGGAGGACGACCGAGGCTTGCTTGAACAGCGGTCCTGCGGGCGGGAAGGAGACGGACAGGCCCTCCGCCTTCAGCACGTCTTTTCCGGTTTGCCGCTCGATTTCGAAGCGGAAGCGGGCTCTTTGCAGCTCTCCTTCCGGTTTGTCCAGACGTTCCATCCGCTCCAGTTTGTTTCTGCGGCTTTGCGCTCTTTTGGTGGTGGAGGCGCGGGCGATGTTGCGGCGGACAAATTCCTCCAAATGCTGGATTTCGTCCTGCTGTTTGCTATATTGTTTCATTTCGGCTTCGTATTCCGCCGCCTTCAATTCGATGAACCGGCTGTAGTTTCCGGTGTAGCGTTTGCAGGCGGAGCGCTCGATTTCGTATATGGTTTCAATGATGGCGTCCAAAAAATAGCGGTCGTGCGAAACGATCAATATAGCGCCGGGATAGAAGCGGAGGTAGTTCTCCAGCCAGCCCAGCGTAGGGATGTCGAGATGGTTGGTCGGTTCGTCCAGAATGAGCAGGTCGGGCGATTGCAGCAGCATTTTGGCCAGGGCCAGCCTGGTTTTTTGCCCGCCGCTTAAATTCGCGACCGGCGTGTCTTCGGGCATATCGCCGAAACCCATTCCGTGTAAAATGCTGCGCACGTTGGTTTCGATTTCATATCCCCCCTGCTGTTTGAACCAGTCCGAGCGAGCGGCATAGCGTTCCATCAAACCGTTGTATTTTGACTTGTTTTCGATCCACTCGGGGTCGGCCATTTGCTTTTCCATTTCGCGCAGTTCTTTTTCCGTTTCGGTCAGGTGGGCAAAGACATCCATCATTTCCTCAAGCATCGTCCGATCGGAATGCAGGCCGCTGTTTTGGGCAAGATAGCCGATACGCGTCTCTTTTGCCTTAAACAGGTCTCCCCCGTCGTAAGGAAGGAGGCCGGCCAAAATTTGCAGCAGCGTCGATTTTCCCGCGCCGTTGGCGCCCACCAGCCCGATTCGCTCCCGCTCGTTGATCTGCAGGGAAACCCGGTCGAGCACGGTGCGTGTTCCGTAATGTTTTTGTATCCCTGTGGCTTGGAGCAGCATATGAAGTATAGTCCCTCCCAAATTGGCAAAAATACGTCACGCTATGAATATGATGAAAAACAGGCGGTTTCGCGGGCAAATTCGGCCGTTGCCGTTTATCCAGCCTCCGCGCCGCTTTGCTCGCCGCATTTGATGATCCGTGTCTGAATTTTATTGTAGCATAACTGTTGCGGGCGGGCGGCGCAAGTTTTTACCCAGTCATTTGCAGAAATTAGCAGATTTATGATGTTCTTTCTTGGGTGCGGTTATTGTAAAATGATATAAAGGGCCGGGGCGATCGGGTCCGACATGCGTGCCCGGCGACGGCGCCGCGGGATTGACCGGCCTTTTTGGGCCAGACTTTTCGAAGCGGGAGGAAATATGTTGACAACAACGGAGCTTCAATCCGCAGAAATGAGCCAACATCTGCAAACGCCGCCAAAGGGAAGTCTCCGTGTGATGACTTTCAATATCCGGCATGGCAAAGGGTTGAACGGCAAGGTGAGCCTGCGGCCAATCGCGGCGGAAATTCGCCGCAGCGGCGCGGACGTGGTGGCCTTGCAGGAGGTGGACCGTTTTCATCCGCGCAGCGGGTTTAGGGATCAGATTCGAAAGTTGGGCCGCATGCTGGACATGGAGTGGTGCTTTGCGCCCAGTCTCAAGTTCGGGTACAGCGAATACGGCAACGCTTTTCTCAGCTCGTTTCCGATTTTGCGGCGGAGCGTCGAATATATGCGAGGCTTGCAGGAAAGAAGGAGCATTCTTCAGATCGTTATTTCGGCCGGGAAGAAGCCGCTGCGCCTCTTCAATACGCATCTCGGCGTGCTTGCGGCGGACCGCCAAAGGCAGTTCAACTGGATGATGCGCAGTTTGGAGAAAAATGAACCGCCCCTGCTGCTGATGGGGGATTTCAATATGGCGCACAACGATCCGCTGATGGAGCAACTGGCCGGGAAATGGTGGAAAATCGCGCTGGGGCGGCAGGAAGGAACGATTCAGGGCGGCGGGGAAATCGATCATATTTTCATCCGGCTTTCCGACCATGACCACGGCATCAAAGTGAAGCTTGCCGCGGAGAAGCTGCGGGCCCGCACCCAGCCTACAACGGCGTCGGATCATTATCCGGTTCTGGCGGATATCCCATGGAGCATGTTACAATAGAGGCGAGATGATGAAAGAGCAAAAAAATCGGCTGAGAAAACAAATCGAAGCCTTGCGGGAAGCCCTGTCGCAAGAAGCAAGAGAGCGGCGATCGCGGGAGATCTGCCTCGCCTTCCGGCGCGAGCGTCTGCTGGACGAGCTGAAGGCGGATTCCCCGGACGAACGGGGCGACGGCGCGGTTCTGTGCGCCTATATTCCTTTTCGTTCGGAGGTCGACGTCCGGCCGCTGATCGAGTGGTGCTGGCGGGAGCGAATCCGCGTTGCGGTTCCTCGCGTGGATAGCCGGCGGCGGGATTTTCAGTTGTATTTGATTCGCGGCTATGGCGATCTGGAACCGGGAGCGTGGGGAATCGAGGAGCCGAAGGTTGCGGTTTGCGCGCGGCTGGACGATATTTCGTCGATTCGGGCCGTTCTCATCCCCGGCGTCGCGTTCGATCGCTATGGCGGCCGAATGGGATACGGCGGCGGTTTTTACGATCGTTTTCTGAGCCGGTTTGCCGGATCGGGCGCAGCGATGCCTGCCCTCTGGGCGGCGGCGTTCGGCTTCCAGATCGTGGACAAGGTCCCGATGGAGGCGCACGATATTCCGGTGGATCGGATTGTCACGGAGCGGGGATTGCTGGCGATGCAAAAGCCCGTCTGAAAGCGTGGTGAACAGAGCGGCGCGGGGGTTGGGCATCGGCTGGAGAAATGGAAGCGGCCGGAGTGGCTGCCTTTGTCCGCGCATTTCTTTTTCGATGGGTTGCGCCATCGGAAAATCGGCGGGCAATTGCGACCGGAAACCGATGGTCCGAGCGCGCGTCGCCAGGTTTTCGTTTGCACCACCGGGCCGCTTTGGGTAAAAGGCGGTATGACGGCCATTGCGGATTCCCAGCTTCGGCTAATGTGGAAATGGATGGGCCCGGCGCGTCATTTTTCGAAGCGCTGTCACGTGGTTGTGCGGGCCGGGGTTGGGAGATATCGGAATCTGCAAAAGGTTTCTTTTTCGCAATTCCCGGCCATTGGCTGTCAGCATTTCGGGATTGCTTGACGCAAATAACTGCAAAAGTGCATCTTTTCGTGCTCTGTTTCGGGCATCAAGGAAAATTACTGCAAAAATGCAGGT
Source organism: uncultured Caryophanales bacterium (assembly GCA_964470405.1). GTDB lineage: Bacteria > Bacillota > Bacilli > Paenibacillales > CAYYCV01 > CAYYCV01. Next base: position 440 of record CAYYCV010000136.1, on the reverse strand, counting down.
ATTTCAAGGCCGATCGCCGTTAGCGAGGGGCTTAGCGCAGAATACCTGCACTTTTGCAGGAATTTCCTCCGATATGTCGTCCACGGAGAAAAATAGATGCACTTTTGCAGTAATTTTAGCCCGGGATGTTAAAAGCCGATCCGCTTTCAGATCGAGCGGCGTCTGAGCTTGCGCGATCAATTCCGCGGTCCCCGCTTGCGGCCGGGCTCGCGAGCGAGTCGCCGATCGGGCCCATGGCTGGGTCGTCGATCGGGCGCGCGGCCCCGCCCGCGGTTGGGCTCGCGACCGGGCTTCCGATCGGGCGCGCGGCCCCGCCCGCGGTTGGGCTCGCGAGCGGGTCGTCGATCGGGCGCGCGGCCCCGTTCGCGGTTGGGCTCGCGAGCGGGTCGTCGATCGGGCGCGCGGCCCTGCCGCGGTTGGGCTCGCGATCGGGCGCGCGG
>CAYYCV010000135.1:12267-12488 GCA_964470405.1 uncultured Caryophanales bacterium | reverse complement strand
ACCTTTGTTTTTTTTTCTGCTTCTCTCTGTTTCTATTCCTAAAAGGTAATATAAATAGCTAGTGCTTAAACTATATTCCCATCTACCTTCACCGGTTTCAATTCCTCAAAGGTAAGATAAAAACTGGATACGACGTTACAACGCGTTTCGGAGGGATAGTTTTCAAATAATCAAATTTAAGATAAAAACCCAGTAGAAGAGACAAGAGAAATAAAAGATAT
>CAYYCV010000135.1:0-12212 GCA_964470405.1 uncultured Caryophanales bacterium | reverse complement strand
CAATTCCTCATAGGTAAGATAAAAACCGTGTAGCTTGGCCTTGAGAAAGTATCGCTGCTCTAGTTTCAATTCCTCAAAGGTAAGATAAAAACCAATTCGGATTGCTCGAATTCCCTTTTGAACATCTGTTTCAATTCCTCAAAGGTAAGATAAAAACCCAAAAAACGCCTTCATGGACATAATTCTCGTTTGTTCCTCGAATTCCTTTTTTCCGTTTCAAAAAAACTTACAAAACTCAAAAATCAATAATTTATCTTCCTGTATCTCCGTTTATCGCGACTTCTCTAGGTTATTCATTTTGTCGTCGATCCCCGGGGTTTGTTACGCTACCGGAGGTCGACGACAATGTCAGAACGATTCCTATGCCGCCTTTTTCCAAGCCCGTTTCTCCAGCAGAAGGAATACTCTCCAGGCGCCCATAACCCCACCCAAGGCTAGTATAACTACGAACCTGCTCCACCGGCCGGCGTTAATCGCCAAATTTGAAGCAAGGGATGCTCTCCGGAAGCCGCGGGCCGCATAGCCACGGCAAATTCTTGGCACGACATCGCGTCCCTATCGCCTGTCCCGCCCTCTTTGGCGAGGGCCACTGCCCGCCCGATTGTCACATCCAGCCGCTGCATCGTGTTCTCGTATACGGAAACATAGTAGACCGTGTCCTTCATGATGCATACCGCCCGATGATCGCCCAAATATAGAAAAGGCAGGAGCGCACACGAATCCGGCAGGAGATGTTCCGGAAAAGGAAACGCACAGCTCGTCTTCCCGTTATCGGATTCTATGACCGCAAGGCGATCGTCTTTTCTGACAATAGCCGCCTCTTGACCGTTCCAATCGTCCCAGGCCAATACATGGCTGCGCAGCCGTTTCATGGATCGTGTCGATTCCGTATAGCGCATCAGTTCATGCGTGTCGGTCAGGATCACGACACCATCCGCCCGGCCGCTCAACTGCGCCTCATCCGCATGCAGCATCGCGGCACAACTTGCGGTCCATTTCCCGGAGCCCGCATCATCCCAATCCACGATATGGATCTCATCGCCAGTGAATGCCCATATTCCTCCCGCCTCCCTGCTTGCGATCCGCTTCACCGGCTGCCCGAGCTCCATCTTGCGTTCAGGCCATGCGTCGCCGGCATTGCGGACGAACCGCCAGGGGCTGTGCCGGTCGGCCCAACCGACCTCATTCCCCCAGGCCATCCATATCCGCTGCCGCGACAAAGCCATCCCGGTCAGCGCCGGACCGATGTGACAAGTTCCCCACACGGCCTCGCCGGCCGCCTCCGTTTCCCACGAATAGCCATTCTCCGTGGCGACAAGGTAACGGCCGTGATCCAGCGACACGACGCCATGCGCAACCGCGGGTTCCGTACCCACCGGACAGGAGTACGCATGCGACAAGGAAATCGTCTGTCGATTGGCCCAAAGGCTCCGATCCCCCCGGCAGCTCCAACCGCCGACCCAGGTGACCCGCCGTTCGATATGATCGATGGTCCGCACCTGTATCCCGTCGGAATCCACATCGACCAGCCTCGACTGCCGGTGCGCGTCCCGCGTTCGATCACCATGCACGCCGGTCATGAAAAAACGGGCGCCGCCGCGAAAAGTTTGCGAATCCGGGTGGATGTGGCTGAGATGATAATGAGCCGAAAACCACATGACGATTTCCGGCGTGTCGCGAATCAATCGCAACCATCGATGCGGGTCATGATTTTGATCCAAATAGGCGTTCGTTGCGCGAACATGGGTCCTGGGCACCGTTCTTAGGCCGCAGCCCATCGGCGGGGCGTGCGTGCAGAAAATAACCGGGACTCCCGGCCGTTCGCCCAGTTTGCCGCACAGCCAATCGAACTGCTCATCGGATACGTAGCATTCCTGCACGCTATAGCAGGAATGGGGCGGCTGCGGGTCGGTGGAGGCGAAAAACAGCCGGACAAAATCATACTCCAGCACGCCGTAGGGCCGCTCCAGGCCGAACAAGCGGGTGAAATGACGCTGCATCGTACCCTGCGTTTGCGGGCCGGCGCCCGATTCCCGTTCCAGGTCATGGTTGCCCATAATCGGACGGAGGGGAACGGACAAGCGGTTCAAGAAACGGGCGGCTTCCTCCAGACCTTCCGGGCTTCCGATCGTCTCCCTGCTGCCGAAATCGCCCAATGGAACGACCAAATCCGGCTTCACCCGGGCGATATCCTCCATGGCCAGCTCCGTCCATGCCGAAGATGTGGAATTCAAATGGAAATCTCCCAAAATCGCAATGCGCACAAAAAAACCTCCCGCTCGCTATAACTCGATTAAACGAAGGTTGCGGTAACAGGTTCGGGCCGCGCCCAACGCGCTCACGCCAAACATCCCGTAGCCAAAAGTACCATCCGTGTACCGCAAAACCTCTTCCCCATTCACGCATAGCGTCAACCGGTCGCCCAGCGCAGTCACCGTCAACTCATATTCCCGATGGAGTTCCCATTCATAATAACATCCCGCCAGCTTCCTGTAGCCGAAATCATTCACGTACAACGAAACCTGGTTCTCCCCGTCGAATCCCGCATGATAGCCGCGCATCGCACCCTGGGCGCGCACAGCCACAAGATGCGAATCCCCATTCTGCGGGTGGATCGTCAACGATACGCTGTAATCCCCGGAGAAATAATTGCCGGTATACGCCGCGCAAGGAGTCGCCGTCATCAGGTACATGGCGTCGTCCACAATACTCCAGGACCCATGCTGATGGGAAAATGGAGTGACACACCCGAAATGCACGGCCTGCTTGCTGAAATCAATCGTATAAGCCGATTTTCCGCCAATTCGGAACTCATCCAGAAACACTTTTCCCAAGCTCTGGGGCTTGTACTTCGTGTAGGATTCGAGGACGATGCCGACCTCGTCAATCAGTTCTCCCCCGGTATCCGGGATTTCAAATTCCACCTGAATCCACTCATCGCGGACCAGCTTCACATATCCCTGCAACAGTTCCTTCTTGCTCGCCGCCAAACGCACATAGGGGGCAAATCCCACCGTTTCCTCCCCCGTCCATTGGTCGAGATACAGGCTCATGGCAACCTTTTGGCCTGAATACGCCTTCGGCGCGAATGTCGGCGAATAGCGTTCGTCGCTGAAATCCTCGCGCGTGTAGAACGGCTTGTAATAGATTTTGCATTGTTCGCCGCGCCGCATGCGATCGAATAAAATCTCCAGCGAGCCTTTCCCCCGCCGGGCCCGCTCGGTGGAATGCTTCAGCCGGCAGAAGAACGAATCGGACACGCGAAAATTGTGGGTCGAGCCGGGCAATTCGAAATCAAAATATATTTCTCTTTCAACGTAGCTGTCCCTTAGCGCCTCGGGGCAGGCTTTCCGCGCAAGGCGGTGTCCGAGGATCGCAAGCTCCTTGGCATAGGTAGGGAGATCCAATATGTTCAGGTATCCGGAAATGCCCGACATCACAATGCCGTCATTCACCGGCTTCCTGTATTTATCGGGAATCCCCGCGAGGCCGCAGGCCACCCCCAGCACGGTGCCGACATTCCCCGCGTTGCAATCCGTATCCCACCCGCACATGGTCGCGATTTCAACCGTTCGGCTGAAATCCCCCTGGCCATAGATCATCGACAAAATGCATATCCCCGCATTGGGAATAATGTGGCACACGCCCTTGTACTTATCGTATCCCCATTCCCGCTCCAGCATATCCCGGCAAGCCCGGAAATCCTCGGGACAGCGCGAATGAAACGACAGAACCGCCCTGGCTGCCTGGGCATAGGTGGACCGCTCGGGAATTTGGCCGAGTCCCGCCGCAATAATGTCCTCGATCCGGGCGGTTTCGAACGCCTTGGAAATCGCGGCGCAGAAAAACCTCGCGCCCAACACGCCTTCGCCGGCATGCGACACGCTGGCCGCCGCTTCGCCGTCGGCGGCGGCCGACTCGGGGTTACCGGGGTTGACCAACCCCCAGGTATCGATAAAGATTTGGCCGCCGATCTGCTCGGCGATCACCCGCCCGTTCTGTTGGATGGAGCCCGATTGCGGAGCCGGGATGCCCTTCAACAGGTTGGTGTACGCCGTGTGCTCCGTGCTGACGCCATAGCCGCCCCACCAGAACATGCCGACGCCCTCGCGCGTATAATTCAACCAGGCGCGCGCGACATCCTGCGGCGCAATGCGGCGATCCACCGCATCGTCATAGAGCGAGCGCAGGAAATAATAGGGCCCGTTGGCATCGTCATCGGCGGCGAAATTTTTGTAGTCCTTCACGTAGCCTGTAATCTCGCCGTAGGTATTGCGAATTCTTTCATAGGTCCAGATGGTCGGCTCCACCGGCGCGCCCAGCCTTATGCCGATATTCATGCCCAACAAGCCGGCATATACTTTTTCCAGATAATCCGAAGGTATCATGATGGCACCCCTTTGTATAACGAATGGATCTTCCGCCTTCTGGCCTGTTGCATATCCATGTCTTCGTCGATCATTCCGGTCGCCGTCTCAATAAATCGGCTGCAATAATCCGCCAGATTCTGCTTATTCATGTCCTCCAATACGGCGATTTCAGCCGCCGGGATGGCCTGCGCCCCTTGCATGGCGCCCAATATCGCCCCGATCATCACGCCGATCGAATCCGTATCGCGGCCCGAACTGACGCCATCCTTGACGGCCACGAGGAAATCCCCCTCATGCAGCACGATATAGGCCAGCGCAAGCGGCAATTCTTCGATGGAGAACAAACGGCTGGGCGTATAATGGTTGGAGGGCAATCCGATCTTGTCCATGCTTCGATTGACATCGTCCCCCACCGGAGAATAGCGCGCCAGCACGCGATGGAATCGCCGGACCACCCGGCCTTTATCCCCTTTGCAATGACGCAGCTTCAACGCCGCTTCGCATATATCGTGGATGGCCCGCTTCGTCCCGTCCTGCGCATACTGCAAAGCCGCGCCGACGACATCCTCCACACCGGCTCCCGGCTCAAAGGCCTTGGCCACACAGCAGGCCATCACGCCGGCCGCCTCCAGACCATAGCTGGTCTGGTGTCCCGAAGCGAACAAAATCGCTTCATCATACGCTCCCTTGGGATGGCACGCATTGACGACGCCAACCGGCGAAATGTACATGGCCGCGCCGCAATTGACCATATTGCCGTATCCCCCTTCCCGGGGCTCGCAATTGGCCAGCGTATGCCGGTTAAATATATGCTTTTCAGGGTAGAACAGCCTATCCAGAATAAACGCTTCCCGCCCGAATTCCGGAATGAATCGCGGGCGAAAAGCAATTTCTTTCACAAATTCATTCGCCATATCATACGCATCCAAATGGCGTCGTTCCAAACAATACACATTAATCAAAGCAAGCGTCATCAACGTGTCGTCGGTGATAATCCCCTGGCCCCTGATCCTTCCCTGCCGCTCCAATTCCGAGCTGTCGGCCTTCCACCAGCGGTTTAACGTCGTTTCAATTCTGCCGTATTGCTCTTTAATTTCATTATAGGTCAGTTTCTCCACTACGGCGCCCATGGCATCGCCGAATGCCGTGCCATATATAACGCCCTTCACCCTTTCTGCAAACGAAATCATTCGTTCCTCTCCCCCTGCAGCGGGTGGGGCGGACCGCCCCACACACTGCGGTTATGCTATGGCAATACCGTATTGGCGTACGCTGTAATATCCTTGCCACCCGCTGCGTTCCAGGCCTGGACGAAGGCGTCGAAATCCGCGCCCGTTTTCTTGCCGGTGATCATATCGGCGGCAAACTCATTGTAGATCGCCAGACACGCATCCCATTTGCTCGCCAGTTCCGCAGGCAGAATGAACGTATTGTCGTTGGTGCTGAAGGTCTTCACCAGATCCATCGCTTTTAACGTCGGCGCGGTAAAGAACGGGGTCGAAGGATGGAATTCCTTATCGGGTTTGAAATTAAACGTATGCTCGATGAAATGCGGGAACCAGGCGGCAAATTTCTCGGTCAGTTTAATTTTCCCGTCGACGATTTCATATTCCTCGCCCTCTATGCCGAGTTTGTCCAGCATAAGTCCCTTCGGGCTGGCCATATATTCCAGAACGGCGAAGGCCAACTCCTTGTTCTTCGATGTTTTGGAGATGGCGAACCCGCGGCCCTCCTTGCTGACATCAACGGGAACGTATCCTTGCGCGACTCCCTTGGCGGGCGGCAGCGGGATCACCGTTGCCGATTCCCCGTTCTGGGCAACGGACTTGTTGTTGTAGATGTCCACAACGCCGCCCAGGCGGCCTGCCATGATGGCAGCCTGTCCATCGTAGAAAGCTTTCTCCTTGGTGTCCCATTTCTTGGTCAGAAATTCGGGATCAATCAATTTCTCTCTATAAAGCTCCGCATAGAACTCCAGTTTATTTTTTTCAAAATCCGTTGTAGCGCCGAAATGATAAGTTCCGTCTGCGCCCTTCAGCCAGGTCGCGGTCAACCCGAACGCCTGACCAAATGTGGCGTCCAGCTCGGGGATGCTTCCGGCGGTGGTGTAAACGTACTGTGCGCCGCTTTTCTCCTTCAGCTCCTTGAAGAATTTGTGATACTGATCGGTCGTCGGATTGTCCAACAGGGCTTTGCCCGATTCGGTCATGTCAAACCAATCCTGGCGCACAACGGGAAAATACGTTGCGCTTGGCGCAGGCCAAACCAGATACGGGTAATTTTTCAACCGCTCCTTATTGAACGGGTCCAACTGGGCTTTCAAATACGTGGATTTCTCAATAAAAGGGGTTAAATCCTCCAAAATTTGCTGCGTAATCGCGAATTGGTAATCCCCGCCCTGAAAATACATCAAGTCTGGAATATTGCCGCTTTGCAACAGCAGACCCAATTTCTCCGAATAGGTACCGCTCTGCACGGGCACCAGTTGAATCTTGACGGGAGTACCTTCCGCTGCCATCCCCTTTTCGATCGCTTGAATCAGCCTCGCGGTATTCGGCTCTTCCGTCTTGAAATCCTTGGCCGCCATCGTGATCGTAACAGGGGCCTGACCGGTTTTCCCCTTCTCTATGTCGGTTTCCGCAGTCGGCTTGTTCTGTCCCTCATTTCCCGCGTTTCCCGCATTCCCCGCATCGCCCGCATTGTTGCCGCAAGCCGCCAACACAAGAATGATGCCGATCGCGCATAACCCCCACAGCCACTTTTTCATACTCTTTCCTCCCCGATGTTTGATGAATGATCTATTCTTTAATGCCGCCATCCAATACTCCTTTGGTGTAATACTTCAGAATAATGGGATACAGCATAAGAATCGGAACCATGGCCACGACGATGGTCGCCGCTTTTAAAGCCGAAATATCCAGTTGACCGATGCTGTTGTTGAGCAGCATATTGGTGGAGCCCATGAAGGACGAGGAGTCCTGCTCCACTACGAACTGTCTCAGCAGCACTTGCAAAACGGTTTTGTTCGGGCTTGACAGAAAAATACTGGACCGAAAAAATTCATTCCACTTGCTTACCGCATAGAACATGCCAATCGTCAGCAGCGGTATGCGGATGAGCGGCAGGACGATGCGCAGAAACAGCTTCATATGGCTCGCGCCGTCGATTCTCGCCGCATCCACAAGGGAGTCGGGAACTTCCTCCAGAAACCGCATCATGATAATCAGATAGAAGACGTTGATCATCCTGTAGCAGACCATGGACCATAGGCTGTCGAGCAGATGCAGATCCTTGATAAGCATATACTCCTGAATCAGCCCCGGTTCGAAAATCATGAAGATGATCAATAAAATCATCAGCGGCGTTTTGCCGATCAGATTTTTCCGTGTCAGCACATAGGCTGTCATCGTGGTAAGGAAGAGGCTGATCAGGGTGCCCGCAGTGGTAATAAATATCGAATTGAGCAAGGACCGGACAACCAGCGGATTATCGAAAACCACCTGAAAATGAACGATGGAAAATCCTTTGGGCAGGATATCATACCCTCGCAGGAGATACACCTTGTCAGGGGCCGAGAATGCCCGGGCAAACATGTTGATGATCGGAATGAACGCGGCCAACGCGATGACAACCATGATGGTGCCAATCATCCATTTGGCCAAGGTCATTTTCTTCTCTATCATGCATACACCCCCTACCATGCCCCTTTTGAGGTCAGTTTTTTGGACGCGACATGGGTAACCAGAATCAGAATCACTCCGATGACACTCTTGAACAAGCTGGCGGCCGTGGCGAAAGAATACTGGTAATTCAACAAACCGATGCGATACACGTAGGTGTCTATGATTTCAATTTTGCTATTGACGGAAGCATTCGTGAAGTTCAGGACCTGGTCAAGCCCGCCATATAACAAAAACCCGACATTCAGAATAAAGATGGTGGCCATGGTTGCATACATGTGCGGAATGACGATGCGTGTCACGATATGCCGGCGGTTCGCGCCATCGACATATGCCGCTTCATACAGATGTGTGCTGATGCCCTGAATCGTGGCGAGGAAAATAATCGAATCCCAGCCGATGCTCCGCCATGCTTCACTGGCAACCAGTATCCAGCGAATAGAGCCCTTATCCGTCAAAAAATCATGGGACGGCCATCCGAACCATTGGCCAACCTCATTCACCACGCCCGTCGAGGGGGACAAAAACTCAAACCATATCCCCGCGATGACAACCCAGGAGAGGAAATGCGGCATGTACGTGATGACTTGCACCGCCTTGCGAAAATGTCCATTCCTGAATTCATTCTGCATAAGCGCGAAAAGAATCGGGAGCGGGAAAATGATCACCAACTTCATCGTGCTAATGATCAGCGTGTTGGCCAGTATATTAAAAAAAACGGGGGTGTTGAATAATTCCTGAAAGTACTTCCACCCCACAAAGATGTTATCGCCGATGATGCGATATTCGTAGAACGCCAGTTTCATCTCCGCGACCGTCCAAACATGGAAGAAGAAAAAATATATGGCGCTTGGAATCAGCATGAAATAAAGCGTTCTGTCGTTCCACATTTTTCTGATCGTATGCTTCTCCATGCCATTCATCCGCCTCCCTTGGATGGTTCATTCATCGACGACGATCCGGCCCGGCGATCGCCGGAACGCGTATCATCGATCAGAAAATGAAACACTTCATCATTGAACCGTTCGGGAAACTCCAGGTTGCAGAAATGCCCGGCATCGGGCATGACAGATAGACGGGAGCCCGGAATCAGGCGGGCCGATTCCGCTCCATCCGCCGCCGTCGTCAGGCGGTCTTCATTCCCGTTCATGACCAGCGCGGGGGATGCCATTCGCTTGAGAATGTCGGTGTGATCGAATCCGGAGAGCGCTTCCATTGCCGTCATATACGAAGAAATCGTATTGTGTTTGGCGCTATCCCGGAATACGCGGCGGGCCTCCTGACCGGCATGACCGCTAAAGTATGCTTTCTCTCCGATGTCCAAAGCCAGCTTCATATCCAACGACCCCACTTTATTCCATTGTTCCTCAAGAATGCGCTTCGTATTCGAAATCCGCCCCTTGGCGCGTGTCGATACAAGCACCATCCGTTTGACTTTTTCCGGAAACCTTGCGATGAACTGCTTGCAAATATGCGACCCCAACGACAGGCCGACCAGATGAGCGGATGGCAGATTCAAACGTTCCATCAAAGCGGACAAATCGTTGGCATGATCCTCCAACGTGCTGCCGGTGACCGGCTTCGTTGTTCCGTGACCTCGCAGGTCATAGGCAATCGACTTGAACCGTGTTGCAAAATAAGGCATTTGCCATCTCCAAAACGTATGATCCAGCCCCAGCCCATGGACAAAAATGAGAGGTTCACCCGAGCCCGCCATTTGAACACACATGGACAAACCGTTCACTTTAAAATGATGCAATTCTCTTACCTCCAGAGCGATATCCCTTTTATTCATTCAGGTATTCCGCGGCTTCATCCGGGTGGAAAGCAGAGCCATTCTCACCGATAAATCTCATAGGATCAATGCTTATCGGGGGCAACCTTGATAATTTCATCCTAACCAATTCCGCCCCGAATGTCCTCCGAAATTGATTCAATTCATTCTCATAAACAGCTATATCCGTTGAATTATATCGTTACGAAATCATGTGCTTGCCGTACTCTTTGGGCGTCATCCCCACCACTTGCCTGAAAGCCCGATAAAAGGCCGCATGGCCTTGAAACCCGCAGGACAAGTAAATCTCGGTAACGGACACGTTCGGATCGTTCAACCTTTTCATCGATTCATAGATGCGGATTCTGGTCAAATATTTTTTAAACCCTTCCCCCATCGTCTCCTTGAACAAATGATAGGCCCGCGAAGGGCTTAACGAGAGGCACGCGGCCACATCTTTCAGTTGAATATCTTCATGAAAACGCCCGTGTATCATGTGGAGAACCGGCTCCAATTTTTTATAAGCTTGCAAAGAGCGGTTCCAGTCGTTCGGGGACCGTTCCTGCGAATAGTATCGGAACAAAAGGGTGCACACCATGATCAACGAACCTTTGACCATGCTTTTATAAGCGTTGCCCCGCTCCTGAATCTCATTCCATATGATCTGAATCAGATCGCCAATCTGCGCCGCTACCTGTAATTGACCGTCTATTTTATTGACAAAATGCTGGGATTTGGCGATAAAAGGTACAATCAACTCATTCTCGGCCCCTCCGATCAGCGAGGCATCGAACTTGACGAAATAAAATACGCTGGGGTCCGCCTCATCGGATTGGGCACGGTGTTTTTCCATACTGCCGACCACAAAAACATCGCCCGCGTTCACCCTGTATCGCTTCTCTCCGAAATAAAACTGCCCTTTCCCGCTCAAACAATATCCGACTTCGAAAGAATCGTGCCAATGCAGCGGCGTCATGTGCACGCTGGGCACCCAACGCGTGATATGCACCGGGAAGTCTTTGCTTAACTGATAGTCTCTTTTCACCGAAAGCCACCATCCCACTATAAAGTATTGTTTTGCGTTGTTTCCTTACTTTATCTCAATTTTTCGACTTTGGCACTTTGAAAATTTGATTAAAATTGGATCAATCCTACATCCCCACATTTTTCCTTGACGTCGGTTGCGGGAGCAAAATGGGGCCTTTCATCCAAGCCGCAAGGCATCGTGATGATTGCGCGGCGGGCCTTCTTCGCCCCGGATACTTTTGGCGGCTTCAGCGCGGCCTTCCGCGAGGTTTCAATTCCTCAAAGGTAAGAGGTAAGACGAAAGCGGAAATAGACCGCCATCATTGGCGGCCTTTTCAGCGTTTTCGTTTCTGAAAGGTGGGATAAAAGCGAATTCACATGCGGTACGCCCCCTTTTGGAAGGAGGAGCGTTTTAAATTCTGAAAGGGAAGATGAAAACTATCGTACTTAAAGTAGACAACGAATCGACGACCGTGTTTCAATTCCTCAGATAAGAACTGCCGCGCCGTCTTCACGGACGCCGAGCGCGCCGGTGTTTCAATTCCTCAAAGGTAAGATAAGAACAAGATGCCGCTGGAGCGTGTACATTGCAGCGTCAGGCGTTTCAATTCCTCAAAGGCAAGATAAGAACTTCCCCTCCTACTGGTAGGCTGAGGGCGACGACCAATGTTTCAATTCCTCAAAGGTAAGATCAGAACCCCTGTAGTGCCAAGGGACGTAATTCCAGTCACATTGTTTCAATTCCTCAAAGGTAAGATAAGAACGCGAGCTTGAGCTGCTTAACCGTCACCGGGTCCGGGGTTTCAATTCCTCAAAGGTAAGATAAGAACCAAGCTTTGTATACTGCCTTTCAGAGGTGATAACAGTGGTTTCAATTCCTCAAAGGTAAGATAAGAACTGGTGACGATGCTGATCGATCATATCGGCAGCGGCTGTTTCAATTCCTCAAAGGTAAGATAAGAACCAGAGACTTGTCACGCAGCCCTTCGCTTGATCCGTATAGTTTCAATTCATCAAAGGTAAGATAAGAACAATTTCGTGCTCTCCTCGTACAAATCCAATCAAAAGTTTCAATTCCTCAAAGGTAAGATAAGAACCAATTGAAGTTGGAATCAGAATCGCCAACGTATTCAAGTTTCAATTCCTCAAAGGTAAGATAAGAACCATATCGTTAGTCGGGTTTCGGCTGAATATGATACCGGGTTTCAATTCCTCAAAGGTAAGATAAGAACTTTTCATCATCCCAATCCCCAACGTCCATGCCTGCGGCGTTTCAATACCTCAAAGGTAAGATAAGAACAAAACTCGCCCACAAGAACACTGAACAGCCAATAAAATTTAAAAACCTCAAAGGGAAGAAAA
>CAYYCV010000134.1:0-12870 GCA_964470405.1 uncultured Caryophanales bacterium | reverse complement strand
ACTCGAACCCCCGACCAATCGGTTATGAGCCGACCGCTCTAACCAACTGAGCTAAAGGCCCTCGGGATCATTTGGTTGCGGGGGCAGGATTTGAACCTGCGACCTTCGGGTTATGAGCCCGACGAGCTACCGGGCTGCTCCACCCCGCGGCAATGCATCGTTGGTTCCACCGATACAACGTCACCCATGCCTGCATGACAGCGACAAAAATAAATATACACCAAGAGGCATAAAAAAGTCAAGGAATCCACGATAATTATCGACAAACTTGTTCAAAGCACGTACCGCACGCCAAACCTCCCCTTCTTCGAACGGAACACCTCGACTTCCTGGGGACACTCATAACCGTAAATCCACCAATCCTCTTCCATCCGTTTGGCCAGACATCCCGCCTGAAATTTGCTGTCATACAATCTCGCCCAGTATACCCATTTCATCTTCCGGACCCACTCCGTTATTGTAATCTTGATCTTAGGATAACCAATTTTTCAAAACTAAATAAGGAAAATGGGGTAAAGCAAAGCCCCCCGCGGCAGCGAATATGCTGCGGGAGGCCGAAAAACGCCGCGCTTGGTTTATCACGCCTCTAGATGGCGTTTTTCTTCGCTTCCGGTTCGTGCCCGCTCAGCGCGTTCTCCTCCGCTTCCTTCTCCTGGGCATCGCGGAAACGATGTGCCAACCGGCTCGACGACGAAGCCGCGATGCTGGCCACCAGATCGTCGAGAAAAGTATGGATGCCCCGGCCAATCTTCGTATCCAGCTTCTTGATAATGCCGACCTTATGCTTATCCAGATGGCCGAAGGTGGTTACGGCGATGCTGCCATAGGCCAGCACCGAGCCGAGAGCCAACGTTTCATCGCACCCGAACAGCCCTTCGTCCGTTTCCACAATCGACTGCAGCGGTTGGGACAATTTCCCTTGCTCCGCCAACATATCCAATTCTATTCCAACCAAAAGCGCATGCTGCACCTCTCTTTTTTCCAGCACCGCATGCACGCTTTCAATGCATGATTCCAAGGTGAGGTTCTCGTTGTACGGCACTTGCATCTCGTAGACAATCGTCGCGATGTCTTCCACATCCACGCCCCGCTGTTTCAGTTTGCCCAAAGCGGCTTGCTTCACTTCTTTACTATGCACGACTTTTCTCACGACAATCACCCTTCCATCCGCATCTATGCCATTCATTATAGCATGTTTGCCGCAATCCGTGCGTGGAAAAAACGCCCCATCCCTCATCGGGACGGGGCGTGTCGTTGGATTTTTCCCAATGCGTCACTGTCCGGCGGCTTTGCGCAACATTTCTTTTTGAATCGAGATGGAACCCGCGCTGGCATCCATATCCAGTTGTCCGGACGGATTCTCCTTGATTTTCGGCAGCAGCGCATTGCCTTCCGTTTCCCATTCCTGCAGCGCCTGATCCAGCGTTTCATCGCCATTCTCCACCTGCTGCAGCTTTTGCTGCCCAATGCTCTGCACGCGATAGAGATTTTGATAGGTGCGGTAAAGGTTGTTGTCTACAATGGGCGCGGCCGGCTTAAGCTGGAAGAAAGCTTCGATATTGTAATTCATGCCTTCCTTCGGCTTGTTGTACGCTTTTCTCGAAACGAAGTAATTGACGCTGTTGGATTTCAGCTTCACCCAGTCTTCCCCGTTGATAAAGCTGATGAACTTCCATGCATCGTCGGCATTTTGCGCCCTTGCGTTGATGCCCATCAGCCCGTTCATATAAATATCTCCGCCCACTTCGGGATTTTGCGAATGAACCGGAAAGGTCACGACATCCCAGTTGATCGGCTCGAAATTTTTAATATTGGCCGCATTTTTGTTGACATTGATCAATTGGTCGATCTCCGAGTTGTGGATGATCGTCATCGCCAATTTGCCCGAGAGGAAATAATCGTTGTCAAACGGCCCTCTTTCCATCGGCTCCACCATGTTTTGCCGGTCCGGCGGTTCCGGCATGATGTGCTGCTCTTTCAGATCCAGAAGCGTGTTCCATACGCTCTTCCATTGATCCGTGTTGATCGTCATATGCGTCAACTCGTCGTCAAACATGCGCAATCCCAAAGGCGCGGCATAAATCTGGCCATTGCTGAACAGATCCGTATACGGGTAGCGATTGAAGCCGAAACCGTAAACGGGATGGTCTCCGTCCGTTTGCGTCACCCTTTTGGCCAGATTGAATACGTCGTCCCAAGTCATGCCGTCCGTCGGCAGAGGCACCCCCGCATTGTTGAAAATATCGAGGTTGTACACCAGGGCGCTTGAATTAAACGTCGGGCTGAGCGCATACAGCTTGCCGTCCGGGCTTAATTCCTTCAACCCTTCAACGATGGCGGGAACAAAATCATCCATGTTGAAATTGCTTTTGGTCATCAGCGTATCCAGCGGCTTCAGCCGGTTTTCCTGAATCAGCTCGCCCAATTGATCGTAAGAGGTCATGATCACGTCGGGCGGCGTCGCGCTATCCATCAGTTCCTTCAGCTTTTCCATCGGGTCCTGCGGCTGTTCGCCGTCCTCCATGCCCATTTTGCCATAACCATAATAGTAGGTTTCATCTACGGTCGGTATGATTTCAATCTTGATATCCTTGTTGACGTACTCGAAAATATCGGTAAATTGCTGCCTGAAATACTCGTCATTCGGCCCATACCCCATGCTGGTGGCAATTCTCAACACCCTCTGCTTTCCCGTGTTGGAGCTTTCTTTTTTGCCGCATCCGGCCAAGAGCGTCAGGACAAGCACAAGCGACAACCCGACGGCCATCCACGTTTTCCCTTTCATCCATCGTTTGCTATTCATTGTTCTCCCCCTCCAAAGATTTAGGTGCGCGAATCATAATTTTTTCTCCGTCAAATTCCATCGAAGCCTTGCCGCCAATCCGCAGCGCTTCCAAATACTCCTTGGGCACCTGCAGCCGGCCCACGCGGTCAACCACCACGTATTCCTCGTGCGCTTCCGACATGCCCAACACATGCTCGTTTCGGATAATATCCAAATTCGGATTGCGTTTGACAAATTCGGTGCTGGTCAAGCCGTCCCGAATGGCCACGACCCGGTCCACCTTGCCGGCCAAAGAGAGATCGTGGGTGACAATCACAATGGTCACCCCGATTTCCCGGTTCAATCGGCGAAAAATATCCATGATCATATCGGAGGTTTGCGAATCGACGGAGCCGGTCGGCTCATCCGCAAGCAGCAGCTTGGGCCGATTGGTCAACGCAATCGCGATCGCCACCCGCTGCTGCTCCCCGCCCGAAAGCTGGTGCAGCTTATTGCGGTACCGGTCCTTCAAGCCGACCCATTCCAGCAGTTGCATCGCATAAGCGCGGTCGTATTTGCCGCTCAGCATCATCGGCATCTCCACATTTTCCAGCGCCGTCAAATAGGACAGCAAATTGCGGGCGTTGTTCTGCCAAATGAAACCAACCGTATTCCGTTTATATTCCACCAACTGTTCGTCGGATATTTTCAGCAGGTCCCAGTCGCCCACCCTGACCTGCCCGGCCGACGGCCGGTCCAGGCCGCCAAGAATATTGAGCAGCGTGGACTTGCCGCTTCCGCTGTTGCCGATGATCGCCATCATCTCGCCGTCGGCGACATCAATGTTCAGGCCCTGCAACGCCACCACTTCAACCTCTTCGGTTTTATAAATTTTCACCAGACCTTCGCAGGTAATCATCGCCTAACGCTCCTCTCCCAATTTGACCGCCTGATGCACGCGCAATTTGCGGATATTCAGGAACAGCAGAGCGGCTCCGGTCAACATCATCACGACGACAACGGCGAACAATTCAAAGGTATCCCTCGAGGAAAATATGACGTGAAACGGAGGCACTTGCGCCTCGGCACTTTCCGCCGTCTGCAGAAACGGCAAAAACAGAAAGCTGGCCAGTTTGCCGATCCCGACGCCAAGCCCGATCGAAAGCCCCGCCGTGAATATTTGCTCCAGCAGGAGCATGCCTGTCAACTGCATGCGCGAAAGCCCCATCGCCCGCAGCACGCCAAACTGCACGGTCCGGCCGGAAAGATTGAAGAACCAGTAAAGCACGTAGCCGATCAGCGAAACAAGCACCGAGATCAGAAAGCCAAGGCTCAATATGCCGAACACCCCGCCCCTTGCCGGATGCTGCTTCTGCTTGATCAACTCGTTGCGGACGTCCTGAATCGACGAAATATCGATGCCGGCCTCGGTCAGCTCGTTGTAAATCGGAAGCACCTTCGCCCCGTCTTCCATTTTCAACCAGACTTCATACGGGATCAACGGCACCTGATCGTATATATAATCCAGATTCGCGATAAAAAACGGCATTTCATCGGGATATTGAGACGGCCAGTACGGCACGATGCCGGCCACGGCAAATTCCACCGCCTGCTGATTCAGCTCGATGCTGATCACATCGCCCACCTTCAATTGATACTCCTCGGCAAAGGAGGTCGGAATGAGGCAATCCTGCTCGTAATATCCCAACGCATTCAGATAAAGGTTCGGATGCACCGGATACAAATCTCGGCGGAACCAGGCCACATCGCCAAAAGTCGTGTTGTCGATCCCCATCACGATGCCCTGCCCTGCCGATTTGCCTGCAACGACCACGTTGCCTCGGGTCCGAAGCACCCGCGCCGCCGCCTGTACGCCATCCAAATGACGGAACACTTCAAAAGGAGGCTCCTCGTACAATAACTGCTGCGGGGGCGTTTCTCCGCCGCCCGGCGGCGCTCCGTTATTGTTGCCGCCGGAATTCCCGCTGCCCTGCCCGGAGCCGCCGGAACCCGATTCACCGCCGCTCCCTTGCTCGCCTTCGCCCTGATTGCCCTGCTCCTCGTCGAAGTCCGGCACCGTTGGAAGCGTGTTGCTGATCGCCTCCCAGCGGGTTTGAATCTGAACATCGGCGCCATATTGATACAGCATTCTTTCCGTGGAGTTCAAATCGATCGTCCGGGCCGCGGAAGAATTGTATATCCCCAGGCCCAGCGTCAAAATCAGCAAAATCATGATCGGATAATACGATTTGGCCGAACGCGACAGTTGGGTCAACGTCAGGTAAAGCGGCACGGGAAGAAACGATTTGCCGAGCCAGTTGAACAGCCTCAACAGCCAGGGGAATATCCTCAAAAAGCATAAGCCGAAAGCGAAGATCGCCAAAGCCGGCACGAAAAACAACAGCGGCTGCACCTGCAGTTCATCGCTGGTCATCCCCGTCTGCAGCGTTAAAATTTGCTGCTGCTCGAACAGATAATAACCGTAGGCGACCAAACCGAGCAAGGCGACATCGAGAAACCATTTTTGCCAGAACGGCTGCCGATTGGAACGGGCCAACTGCTGTTTCAATCCGACAATCGACGACCGGGCAAACAGGATCGCGGGGATCACCGAGGCGATAATGGCGATGACAACGGCCGCAACCCCGTAAAACAGCGTGTTCCAGGAGACATCCACGGGAATCGATTTTCGATCGACAAACGTGAGAAACCCGCTGGACGACCCGATGCTCTTCGCCATGAACCACCCGATCAACGGCCCCGCCAGCAGCGCAAGCGCCCCAAGGATCAAGCCTTCCAGCAAAAACACCAGAATAATCTGCCGGGTGCTGCCTCCCCTGCTTCGCAGCACCGCGATATCGCTGCGCTGCTTCTCCAACGCTTGCCGGGAGTTCATCGCAATGTAATAAAACACCATCGCGATCATCGGCGCGGCCAGCGTCAACAGCAGCGTCTGCAATTGCAGGCTGATCTTTCGGAAATCCGACAGCATGGACTGGAACGAAAGATCCAGCCTGGTATTTTTCAATTTCTGATACACTTCGATATCGATCCGGTCCAACGCGCGGGAAAGCGGGCCCAATTGGCTCGTTTTAATTTCCCTTAGATCGAAAGAATAAAACCAGGTGGCCATATTCAGCGCGATATTCCGGCTGGTCAGCAGCTCGTCGTTGAAGACTTTGTCGCTGACCACGAAAGCGTTCACCAATCCGTCCAATCCCTGATACCAATAGGCGTCGCCGTTGTCCTTCGGCTGGTAGGTTCCCACCACCTTCACCTTCAACGGTTTTCCGCCGGGAACCGGATAATTGAATTCGTCCCCGATTTTAAAGTCGTTGCGAAATCGGGATTCTTCCAAAACGACGGCTTCGATTTCCCCGTCCTTGACTTGATCGGAAAACAGGCTCCCGCCGCTGATTTCGGCATGCTCCTGCAGATCGCTCATCGTGATGATCGACATCACCCGCCGCTTGCTCGGATCGACCTTATTCGGGTCCACCGGGGTGACGGCTGTGCCGCGAATCGCTTTCTGCGCCGCAAACACCTCGTACGGGAAATGGATGCTGTCCGGGACTTCCTCGCGGATGTATTTCTCCGCATTTTGCAAATCGTCCAGGTCGGCGCGCTCATTGCCCGAAGCCTGGTAGCGCATCAGGATCGAACCGGCCGGCAGCCCGTCGCTCCGCTCCTGGAGCGCTTGCGCGACCACTCTTTTTAAAGCGCCGTCCGCGTACATCGGAATGCTGGTGGTGAAGGAAACGGCCACAATCAGGCCAAGCAGCGTGCTGACCGTCAGCCAGCGGGTGTTCCACATTTTTCTATAGATCAGGCGAAAGAGCGGAATCCCCATCAGCGACCAACCACTTTCTGCCCCGGCTTCAATCCCTTGACGATTTCCACCACCGTCGATGTTCTTTGGCCCACTTCCACATCGATTTCCTGCTTGCCGCCGTCCGCGTCAACCACCTGCACGTAGTTGCGGCCCGCATGCGTCCTTAACGCCGCCAGCGGAATCGTCACCGCATTTTCCTTGCGGTCCGTGACGATCGTCACGCTCAGCGGGGTGCCCCGATTCAGGCCCTCGGGAAACGAATCCAGTTGAATCACAAGGTAGTTCTCGATGGAGTCCGTTTGCTGTATGGGACGGCCGAATTGGTCATAGCGCCGATTGTTCTGATTGGAATCCTGCTTGATTGGAAGCTGCTTCACCGTGCCTGTAAACTGGCCCGCGGCATTGATGTTCACATCCGCTTTCATGCCAACGGCAATTTTCTGCACATCGTCGCTGCCGATCTTGGCGGCCACGGTCAGCTTCGACAAATCCGAGATCACGGAGATCGGATCATAGGATTGCACCGTATCTCCTTTATGTACGGACATCGATACCACGGTGCCGGCAAAGGGCGCCACAATCTTCGACTTTGCGATCGCATCCCGCATGTCCTGAAGCTTGGAACGTTCCAATTCGAAATCGATCTTCTTCTGCTCCAGCTCCTCCGGAGACAGGTCGTCCGAATTTCTCAACACCTTGATCATGGCCAGCTCCTGCGAGCGGAACTGCAATTCCTGCGAGCGCAAATTCCGCTCCAGGTCGCTCACGTCCAATTCACAGATCAGTTGGCCTTGCTCCACTCGATCGCCGACATTGACATAAACGTCCTTGACCCTTTTGTCCCCGCTTCCCGCGGAATTGACGTCCCCGGTATAATACAGCGTTTCTTCCTCCAGCGACATCAGCTTGCCGACCGCCTGAACTTTCGTCTCCAGCGTTTCGGTCTTGACCGTATACTCCGGTTTCTTGGAAATCTTCGGCGGCATAATCGTCGGCAGCGCTTCTTCCTGCTGTTCTTTGGGCAGCAAAGAGCAACCGGCCGAACTCAGCAACAGCGCCAGACACAGCAAAAAAGCGATGACAAGGCGGAATTCACGATGAAGGGACGATGAATTTCCCGTCAACCATTTCGTAAACATGATCAGCTACCTCCAAAATTGTAGGGTCGTGTGTCGTCATGCATATCGTCACTTTCTCTGTTTCGATAATATTGCGGAACACCGCCATAATCTGGGCCCCCATATGCGAATCCAGTTCGGCGGTCGGCTCGTCGGCCAGCAGGAGGACGGGGCGATGGGCAATCGCTTTGGCGATCGCCACCCGCTGCTGCTCCCCGCCGGACAGCTCGAAGGGGCGGTGATGCATCCTTTTCCCAAGCCCGACCAGCTCCAAACAATGCTTCACTCTGTCCTTCCACTGGGAACGATGAATTTGCGACATGCGCATCGACAGCTCCACATTTTCCGAGGCCGACATCAGCGGCATTAAAGCGTAGGACTGAAAAATAAACCCGATTTGTTTGCGCCGGATCAACGTGCGTCGATCATCGCTCGATTGGTGAAAGGGATGCCCCTGAAAAATAATTTCTCCTTTCGTCGGAACATCCAGGCCGCCAATCAGATTCAGCAGCGTGGTTTTCCCCGATCCGGAACGCCCTTTCAACATCACAAGCTGGCGAGGGTAAAGCTCCATATGTATGCCTTTCAACACTTCAATCCGCCGGTTCCCGGCCTGAAAAGACCGCTCCACGTTGGACAGGACCAACAGCGGCTTGCCGTCTGCGGCATCGGAAGGCGCGGAGTCCCGCCGCGCTTCAGTATTTTCTTCCAAAGCCGAAGCGGTTTCCCGCTCCGCGTCGGCTTCCGTGCCGCTCTCCGAACCGGATTCACTCTCCATCGTCACATGATGATTTTTCTTGCCCGGCAACCATACCAAAGCGTCTGTCCTCCTTCCTATCCTTGCAGATCACATCCTATATTCTTAGACGAAAGAAACAAAGAAAAGTTACACCCTTTTTACAAAAAACATCCCGGCCGCCGGAAAAAAGCGCAACGGGATGCTTTTATATAAACATTAAACATTTTCCAACGGATTACTTCGTTTCCGCCCTCCAATTGTAGAAGCGCGAACCGATCCAGAACGTGACCAGCCCCCACGCGGCCAATATGCCAAGGTTGATCCAGAACGACGCGTGCGCCATGCTCAACCCGTAGACCATGCTGTCGCGAATGCCATTGGCGAAGTAGGTCAACGGCAGTACGTCCGACAGCGGCTTGATATAGTCGGGCAGCATCGAATAATCGAAGAAGATGCCGCTCAAGAACATCATGACGAAGCTGATCAGGTTGGAGATGCCGAAGTAGCTGTCCATCGATTTGCTGAGCGACGCGATCATGAATCCGACAGCGGCGAACGATACCGTGCCGACGAGGAACATGACCAGAAACGCCGGAACGTTGAAGTCCAGCCGGGCATGATAGAACAGCAGGCCGATCAGCGCCAGCAGAACGACCTGGATCGCCGATAAAATAAAACGCACCAGAATATTGCTCAAGCCGAACATTTTGATGTTGACCGGCGTCATCCTCAGGCGTTTCAGCAAGCCGTTGCGGCGCATCTCCACCATCCCGACCATGCCGAACAGCCCCGCCTGGCAAATCGACAGCGCAATCAATCCGGTCAGCAGAAAATCGGAATACTTGATCTTGCTGCTGCCGGACGACAGATAGTTCATCGTCACGGACAACTCGGGCTGAATGCCCGCTTCCGCGAAATTCATCTGCGTGGCCATATCTCTCATGATGCCGCCCAGCACTTGCGCCGTGGACGAATTTTGCTTTTCCCGGTTGATCAGCAATTCGATCTGTTTTCCGCTGTCGCCCTCGGGAAGCACGATTGCGGCGTCGATGTCCTTGTTTTTCACCCATTCTTCCGCCTGGCTGCGAGAAACCGGCCCCTCCTGCTTCCATTCCAGCACCGGCACCTGCTTCAACGCCTGCTCCATCCGCTCGGTCCACGCGCCCTGCTGGCCCGCCACGAGCGCAATCTTCGCCTTGAAGTCGGCATCGTCGCTGTTCGCCCCGCCAAAGATCATCAGCAGCACCACCAACAGCAGCACCGGATAAAAGATAGACCAAAACCAAACCTGTTTTTCGCGAAACGTCGTTTTGAAATTGGCTCCGAAAAGCTTCATCAACTGTTGCATGTCAGTCCCGCCACTCCTTTCCCGTATAGGCGATAAAGACGTCTTCCAGACTCATGTCCTTGATCGTGATCTGCTCCACCTTCATATGATTTTCGGTCGTATACTGAAACATATGGTAGAGCGACTCTTCCGGACGCTCCGACCAGACATGCAGCCGTTCCCGATCCTGCCTTGTCCTGGTGACGGAAGGAGCGCTCTGGGCGCGCAGGTTAAGCGCGGAAGCATCCTCGATCCCTCCGGCCAGCACCAATTCGATCTCCCTTTCGCGCGTCAACTGCTGGATCAGGTTGGCCGGCGTATCGAGGGCGATGACCTTGCCCTGATCGACAATGCACACCCGGTCGCTCAGCGTCTCCGCTTCCTCCATGTAATGCGTCGTCAAAATCGTCGTTTTGCCGATCTCGCGCAGCTTCAGCACGATATCCCAAATATTGCGGCGGGCCTGCGGGTCCAACCCCGTCGTCGGCTCATCGAGGAACAAAATATCCGGGTCGCTCACCATGGCCAATCCGATCGCCAACCGCTGCTTTTGGCCGCCGGACAAGGTTTTCACCTTTTTATTGCTGTGATCGGTCAAATTAATCGTTTCCAAAATGTCACGGATCGACCTCTGCTTGGGATAAAAGCTTGCAAACACGTCGAGATTTTCAAACACCGTCAACAGATCGAACAGTGCGCTGGACTGGGGCTGCACGCCGATGATTTGCTTGATCTTCTCCCCGTGCTGCCGCCAGTTCATGCCTTTGATTTCAATTTCGCCGCGGTCGGGCGTCTGCAAGCCCTCGATCATTTCCAGCGTCGTCGTTTTTCCCGCCCCGTTCGGTCCGATGATGGTGAACACCTCGCCCGGCGCAACATCGAAGCTGATGTTCTCCACGGCGACGATCGAACCGAAAGACTTGCGCAACTCCTTTACTTTAAGTACGGCCATCCGGCCTTCCCTCCTTCAATTTCACCTGCTTCTATCCATTCTATCGGATGGCCGCCCACAAAAAAAACCGCCCGAAGGACGTTTTTTTCTCCGCCTTGAGACGGATAAGGGGATTTGGAGGAGAGGGCGGACCCTTGCTATAGTTTTTTATTTAAATTTATGGAGGATTATGTCTTTTTATGTAGAATAATCAGGAATGGAGGAACTATTCAGGAGGAAATGAAAGCCATGGAAGTATTTGCGGATCATTGCGACAGCGAAGCCTGCTGGGCCGGCCTTTCGGGAATCGATGCCGCGATGGTGGAAAAATGGAATTCCCTTTTTCGCCTTCACGGACCGCAGCCCGATACAAGCAAAATGAAACGCCTGCCTGTGCAGAAAACCAAAAAAAGGCTGATTGAGCACCGGCAGTTGATTAGAAAAACCAGAGCAGAATTGAAGGCTCTACAGCCGTATCTGTTCAAACCGAACGTATTTATTCTGACGGATCATACCGGTGTGGCATTGGGTCTGGAAGGATCTGAAACCAGCATTTCCGCGCTGGAGCAGCACGACGTCGGCACAGGCACGCTGTTTGCCATGAAGCATGCGGGAATCAACGCCATATCGGTCGCGATGGAATGGCGACGGATGGCCGCCATTAAGGGAGACGAGCATCACATTAAACTTTTCGCCGGGTGGTCCTGCATTTGCTCTCCCATCTATATAGGCAACCGCATTTGCGGCTATCTGGATCTATCTTTCTCCAAAGAGGAGAATATGGCTTTCGCGGCGCCGCTGCTCCTGCAGACGGTCAAAAAAATAGAAGCGGGATGGAAGAATGCCGATCCTCCCTTAAAACAGATTCAGATGGACGAGCATTTCGATCGTTACGGCTTATCGCCGCGGGAAAAGCAAGTCGGTTACGGTTGGCTCTCCAATCACAGCACATTGCGAATGGCCGAATCGTTTGGAATTACGGAAGGCACCGTGCGAAATATTTTGAAAAAGGTATACAGCAAAACCGGCGTGAACGACAAAGGACAATTTTTCCGAAAATTCTTATCGTAAGTATCCTATTTGGGATATTTACGATTTTTTTATTTTTGGTAGTATCAGCCATATCAATGCAAAAAAAACTATGGCTTAGGGAGGAAATACGATGTGGAGCAAGAAGATTCAAAAATTGATAATGTGGGCGGGTCTCATCATGCTATGCATTCCCTCATCCGCATTCGCTCAATCCGGCACGGTTGAAAACCATTTTGAAACGATCGGACCAACGGTCACGGATCGCGTCTATGAGGGGGCCCCTTCATCGGGACTGGAGCGCCAGGACGCCCTTCTTCGCATTCCCCATGCGGTTCGGGAGATAACGGAAAAAAGAACGCGCAACAGCAAGCACTATTTGATGGAAGACGGATCCTATCAAGCGGTTATTTCTATGGGAGACCTCCACTATCAGGATGAAAACGGACGATGGCAAAATATCAACACAGCCTTGACGGATGAGGCGGATCTGGGCCGGACGAGCGTTCCCTTGTCCAAAGAATCGGCCAAAGAAATCAGGCAGTTGGCGCAAGCCGATCCAGGGTTACAAAGAGCTCATCGGTCGGATCGAAAAAATACGAATTACCGCGCGCTGCAGGTTCCGTTTGACGTGCGGATTCCGAAAGATTACAGCCAAGGCTATTCGATCGGCAAAGGGTCGGACCGGCTGACGTTCATCCCGGTGGGAGCGGCTCACGCCGAGGGAGTGGTCGATGCTGTATACGGAGATCGGGTTCATTATGAAAACGTGTGGTCCCGGACGGATGTGGAGTTGGCGGTGACGAGCGAGGGGGTAAAGGAAACGCTAATATTACACGATCGTTCCGCTCCTTCAACATTTTCCTTCTATGTAAACGGCGAATTAGCGAAAGACCTATCATCAGGAAATTTGAACGTGCTCCCTGCATGGCTTGAAGATTCTAATGGAGTTAAACAAAATTTAAATTATTTTATAGAAAAAAGAAATAATGTAACTACTATTAGTTTAACTATCGATACCTCGGGCCTGCAATATCCTATAAAAATAGATCCTACGATAAATATAAATACAGGAATATTTGAAACCTACGTTTTTGAATTTAATCCCTCAACTGCCTACGGTCAATACC
>CAYYCV010000133.1:0-13047 GCA_964470405.1 uncultured Caryophanales bacterium | reverse complement strand
TTATGAAGGATAGACCGATCTGCCTGCTATTTTTACAGTGAAGGAGGAGCCTTCGTGAGTGATGAGAAAACCCGGATTACCGTCGATATTTATGGAATACAATATAAATTAATGGGCAATTCCAGCAGCAAATATATGAAGAAGGTCGCGGAGCATGTGAACGACCAGATGCATTTGATTGCCAAAGGGCATCCCCGTTTGGATACCCCGCGCATTTCGGTGCTGGCCGCGGTGAATATCGCCGACGACTATTTTAAATTGAAGAACGAATTGGACAAGAGCAGGAACGATCCCCAGGTCAAAAGCATGGAGGAAGCGTACCGGGCTTTGGAAGAAGAAAACGGGCGATTGCAAAAAGAACTGCTGCAAAAAACGGAGCAAACGGAGACCTGGAAACGGCGGTAACACGAGCTGAATGAAGAAATGAGCCAATGGCGGCAGCGGTATGACGAGTTGAAGCAAGCGCATGAGGACGGGCAGCAGCAAAGCAAGTCCGAACTCGAGTCGCAGCAGGAGATGCGCGTCCGGTACGAGAAATTGAAAGACGAATATACGAAGCTGCAAAACGAGTATAATGAGTGGATTCAACTCGTGGAGCAGGATCCGGAAAGGAGCTGATCGGCGATCGATTCATGGAATGGCTGGAACGCTTTGGACGTGGTGCTGGCGATTCTTTTTGCGGGCGGATTGGCGTACGGGTTTTTCAGGGGATTCATCCGCCAGCTCGTCTCCATCATCACTTTGTTCGCCGCCTTTTTTATCGCCTTCAAGTTCAACGATGAAGTGGCCGACGTGCTGCGGGAGTGGTTTCCGTTGTCCTCGGTCCAGACGTTTGAACGGTACGAGTTCATGATCAAGCAAACGGATCTGGATATGTATTTGTATACGGCAGCCGCTTTCGCCTTGATTTTTTTCGGCGTCAAGATCGTCTTGGCCTTCGTCGGGCATTTTCTCCATCTGTTTTCCAAAGTGCCGGGCATCGGATTTTTGAACAAGTGGGCCGGGGCGCTGTTGGCGGGGGTGGAAATCCTGGCGGTGATGGTGATCGCGCTCTACGTGATGAACGGCATTCCTTCGGATCAAGTGCAGGAATTGCTGAGGCATTCCGTATTGGCGCATAAGCTTTTAAATATTTTCCCGTTGATCCAGGGACAATTTGATCCGGTCGTGGAGACGCAGATTTGACCGCATTTCCCGGCGACAAGAACCGCAGGTGCGAACAGCCTGTGGTTCTTGCGTATGGCGCGGACGGAATTCGGAAATACAAATAAAGTTTGCGCAATCGTTTTTAAGTTTGATAGAATGCAATAATACAGCATGGTTTTAAATAAATTGAAGTGGTGAGGCTGATGAGCAGTATCAAATCCGTCGCTGAATTAGCGCAGGTATCGATAACCACTGTATCGCATGTAATCAACGAAACGAGGTTCGTTTCGGAGGAAACCAGGGAGAAAGTATACAAAGCGATGAAGGAATTGAACTACCGGCCGAATAATATGGCCCGTGGTTTGCGAAGCAAAAAATCGAAATTGATCGGGCTTCTGGTTCCCATCACGGACAATTCGAACCTGTTTTTCATGAGAATCGCGCACGGCATTGAAAGTGCATTAAATAAAAAAGGATACACCCTCCTGCTTGGGAACACGAACGAAAATTACGAGGAAGAGAAAAAAAAGATCAACATTTTTTTATCGCAGCAAATCGAAGGGCTGATTATCGCCCCGGCCTTTGACGAGCACAATTACCTGAACGAAATGATCGGCGAGAAATTCCCGATCGTTTTTATAGACCGCATACCGAAAGGATTTAAAAAGGATTACGTGTTGACGGACAATTTCACCGGTTCTTACGATGCCGTCAGTTTATTGGTCGGCAAGGGCCATCGAAACATCGGCTACATTGGCGGAAGTCTTCATTTTAATGCGGACTTGGAGCGATTGGACGGGTATAAAAA
This sequence comes from uncultured Caryophanales bacterium, assembly GCA_964470405.1. Taxonomy (GTDB): domain Bacteria; phylum Bacillota; class Bacilli; order Paenibacillales; family CAYYCV01; genus CAYYCV01. Next base: position 11,093 of record CAYYCV010000133.1, on the reverse strand, counting down.
GGCGTTAAGCGACCGCGGCGTGGCGGTGGACGACGCCCTGATCTCGCTGGGGAATTCCAATTTTGAAGCGGGCTATGAGCTGGCGGGCCGGCTTCTGGCGGATTCGCCGCAAATCACCGCCTGTTTCGTTGCGTCGAATCCGATGGCGAAAGGCGTCGTCAGCTTGCTGCAGGAGCGGGGAATCCGCATACCCGACGACCTGTCGATCGTCGTGTTTGACGATTTCGATTGGACCCGGCTGACAACGCCCCCTTTGACCGTCATCAGGCAAAACACGTACGATCTCGGAATAAAGGCGGCGAAAGCGCTGCTGCGCAAAATCGATAACCCCAACGGGCCGTGTAAAGAGTACCGTTTGTCGTCGGAGCTGATCATTCGAGATTCGTGCTGATCGTTGTGCGTCGGCTTTGGCTGGTCGCATTCTCCAAGGCGCGGCGAAAAAAACGGCGCAGGGGTTGGAGAAACGGCAGCGGCCGCCTTTATCCGCGGTTTTTTCTTGTATGGGCTGTAAAATCGCGAACCGACGGCCAACCGTGATCGAAAGCGAGGCACCCGATGGCCAGCCGTGTTCGACGGCCGGGAAATCGGTGGACGATTGTGATCGAAAACCGCGGAACCGACGGCCAACCGTGATCGAAGGTCGGAAAACCGGTGGACGATCGTGATCGAAAGCCGGGAACCGATGGCCAACTGTGATCGAAGGCCGGGAAATCGATAGACGATCGTGATCGAAAGCCGGGTACTCAATGTCCAGCCACGATCGAAGGATGATATCCAAGTGCAAATTGTTTGTTTTTGCCGCCCCTTTTTTTCCTCTTTCAGGCTACTTGGCGCCATTACCTGCAAAAGTGCATCTATTTGAGGCCTGTTTCGGTCGCCGGAGAAAAATACCTGCAAAAATACAGGTATTTTAAGGCCGTTCGCCGTAAATGGGGAGCCAGGCTCAGAATACCTGCACTTTTGCAGGTATTTCCTCCAGTATGCCGTTCACGGAGAAAATAGATGCACTTTTGCAGTAATTTTAACCCGGAAGATTAAAATTTGACCGACTTTCATATTAAGCAGCGTTTGCGCTTGCGCAATTGATTCCACGGTCCGGCGCGGGAACTTGGGGCCCGACCCCGGTAGGGGTTCCCGTACGCGGTTCCGATGCGCAGGCCGGTGCGGGGTTTCGCACGCTGCTTCGGTGCGCCGGCCCGGCACGGGATTCCCGTGCGGTGCACCGGTGCGCCGGCCGGCACGGGATACCCGTGCGGTGCACCGGTGCGCCGGCCGGCACGGGATTCCGGTGCGGTGCACCGATGCGCCGGCCGGCACGGGTTTCCGGTGCGCGGCCCCAAGCGCCGATCCGAGGCGCAGCCCCGACGCACAGTCCCGGGGCCCGACCCGGCCTCAGCGGCGGCCAGCCGTGATCGGAGCCCGGAAAACCGGCGGCCAGCCGCGACCGGAAATCCGCGCTCAGGCCCTGCGCCGATTTTTCGCCCCGCCTCTAAAAATGCATCCCGATCGCGTCTTGTCGATCGGGATTTTTTGTGTTGACGGGTGGAGGATTATATACTATGATTGTTTACGTAAACGTTTGCGCGAACGTTTTCCTAAATGTTTTACATGTAAACAGAGGTTGAAAGACGTACGAAAAGGGCATACCTGATTGGATGAAAACGACTTGAAAAACGACCTGGAAAACGAAAGGGGAAGGTACTGTGCGGAAAAAGAGTTTACTTGTATTGGCTATCGGGCTCGTTGTGCTGCTGGCCGTCGCCGGATGCGGCGGGAATCAGCAGGCTTCCGACACGTCGGAGGATCATTCGCCCACCGGCAACAGCCCGCAAACAACGGATGCTCCGCAAAAAACGAAATTGACTTTGGGCGGGATTGAATATGCTTATTCGGAGCTGGTTGCCGAGGCGTTCCAGAAAAAAAATCCCGATATTGAACTGAAATTGGAGTATGGCCCGCAGAAAGTAGACGATGGGACGCTCCAGGCGCTGATTAAATCGGGGGAAGGGCCGGAACTGCTGGTTGTCGGATCCGGACCGAGCCGGATTGAGGCTTTGGCCAGAGATCAACTGATTCGGCCGATCAATGACATTTATCAAAAATTAAATCTGGAAGACAGATACAAAAAAGATATTACGGATCAGCTCAAATCGCAGGATAAAGACGGAAACATTTATGAAGTGGTCGAAGGAACGGACGTTTTTCAAATTTATTACAACAAGAAAATATTCCAGGACCTGAATATCGCTGTGCCGCCCCAAACATGGGACGAGTTCCTGGCCTTGTGCGACACGTTGAAAAAAGCCGGAATCAAGCCGATTGCCGCAGGGTTTAAAGGCGGGTTTGCCGCAGGCTGGCTGGGCGGTTTGCTGTGGGAGTCGTCGGCGGGCAGCGAAGCCATGGCCAAGGTCCTTTACGAAGGAGCCAGCTTTAACAGCGAGCCGTTCGTCAAAGGCGTCGACATGTTCAAGGAGCTGATCGACCGCGGCTTTATCGACGGGAAGGAAGCGCTGGCGCTGGATTATTACCAGGCGGGAGCCGGATTTTACAACGATCAGTACGGCATGTTCGCCGCTTCGCAATCCGTGCTGCTGCGGGCGGAAGCGTCGGATGGAATCGACGTCTCGAAATTCGGTTCGTTCTATTTGCCTTCCGTGGAACAAGGCCGCAAAGGATATCCGACGGCGGGCATCGCGCACAGTTGGGTTGTGAATGTGAACGCCGACGAGTCGAAAATGCCGGCTATTGAAAAGTGGATCGATTTCGTCTCCAGTCAGGATTATTTGGCGATTACGCTGGACAACGGAGCCAACCTGATCCCCGGATTGGCCGAAACGCCGGAGGTGGCTTCCGTCAATCCGTTAATCGCGGATGCGATTGCGAATTCCAAGGATGGCGCCGGGTTCAATCCGAGCGTATATTTGCCGGGCCAGGGGAAAACGGCGATGTATGAAACGCTGCAGGGCGTAACGGGAGGAACGATGACGCCGGCCCAAGCGGTGGAAGCGATCGATAAAGCGATCCGGCAGTAGGCCGTGAGCGCTCCGCAAGCGCTGCGGGATTCGTCGGCAGCGCTGCGGAGGGCGGCTTCCCGCCGCGGAAGCAAAGGGGTGAAATTTTGATATCGAAACTGGCGCTAAAGAAAAATAAGGAAATGTACTGGTCGTTGCTGTTCGTTTTGCCCGCGTGCCTGATGTTTTTCATGTTTATTCTTTTTCCGGTGGCGCGCACGATCCTGTACAGCTTTACCGATTGGAGCGGATTTTCCAAGGAGATTCATTTTGTTGGAGCCAGCCGGTACGTGGCCGTGTTGCGGGATGCCGGATTTTTTCAGGCGGTGTTTCGCAGCGTTTATTTTACGTTCGTTCATGTGGTCGTCGGAGCCGGGCTGGGGTTGATTTTTGCGGTTTTGATCGGGCAGGTGAGATGGGGCAAGGGCGCTTTCCGCACCCTGTTTTTCTTTCCGCGCATGCTTTCGCTTGCCGTGGTGGGGATCACCTGGTCCCAACTGTATCATCCGAGCATCGGTCTGGTGAACCAAACCTTGAAAACGCTCGGGTTGGAGCGGCTGACCAACGCGTGGCTGGGCGACGCGAGCACCGCCCTGACCGCCGTTTCGGTAGCCAGCGCATGGCATGCCTACGGGTTTTACATGATTATTTTTATCGCCTCGCTGCAGTTGATTGACAGGCAATTGTACGAAGCGGCTATCGTGGACGGCGCCGGCGTGTGGAAGCAGTTTTGGAATGTGACGATCCCCGCGCTGTACAACACGATCTCGATGGTGCTTGTCCTCGCTTTCATCGCCGGTTTTAAAGGGTTCGGCACGGTATGGGCGATGACGAGGGGCGGGCCTGTGGATGCCACGGAGCTTGTCATGGTGTATATATGGCGCGACGCCTTCGAGTATCAGGGCAAGCTCGGCTATTCGCTGGCCGCGTCCATCCTTTTCGGCATCTTCATGATCGCGGTTACGGCCCTGTTCAACCAATACAGGGAAAGGAAGAAGGTGTAGCCCGTATGGTTTTGTCGCGAAGAGCGGGCGTCGTTTTGTTTGTTCTCATGTGCGTCTTTACCGTGCTGCTGTTGATTCCGTTCATTTGGGCGTTCATGAATTCGTTCAAATCGAATATCGAAATATTCGGGGGTTCGTTTTTGCCGGAGCAATGGACCTTCAAAAATTACGCCAATGCCTGGACCAAAGGGCATTTCAACCGGTATATCGTCAACAGCGTCATCGTTTCCGTGCTTGTCGTTTTGGCCAAAGCGAGCATTTCCGTGCCCGCGGGCTATTCGTTCGCCAAGCTTCGTTTGAGGAAGTATCCCGCGCTGTTCTATTTGTTGCTTTTCGGGATGGCGATTCCGGTCGAATCGTTTGTCATTGTGTTGTTCTATCAGCTTCAGGATTTGCACCTGATCAATACGCTCTGGGGAATTATCCTTGCAACGGCCGCGGTGGGCATTCCTTTTGCCGTATTTTTGATGAGAAACTTTTTTATGGACTTGCCGGATTCCCTGATGGAGTCCGCCCAATTGGACGGCGCCGGAACGATTTCTATATTTTGGAAAGTGATGCTGCCGTTGGCCAAGCCGGGCGTTCTGGTCATTTGCGTGCTCGGATTTCTGGACGCCTGGAACGAATATTTCATTTCCATATTGGTTCTGCAACGTCCGGAAGTTCGCACGATTCCCATCGGCATCATGGCTTTTTTCGATGAAAACAACAGCAACTACGGAGCGGTATTTGCGGGAATGATGCTGTCCATTATTCCTTCCATCCTGGTTTACGTCGCGCTCCAGAAGTCGTTTATCAGCGGCTTGACGATGGGGGCGGTCAAAGAATAACAACCTGTATACGGAGAGGATTTTAAACAAATGAAGGATCACAATAAACTGATCAAATTCAATGGGCCTCCGCTCGTTCCGGTCGGATTGGACGCTTTCCTGATGTGGGACCGGCTGCCTTACCATCGAATCGGCGTCCGGGCATATATGCGAAGTACGTTCGATCGCGAGGGGAAAAATTACGGCTATGACGGCGGGCACTTTCTATATCAGGAGTCGGATACGTTCAATGTGACCATGGACGAGAAAGGTCCGGGCGTCTTCTATTTCATGCGGGCCAATCACTTTCACGGAAGCCCGTGGCATTACGAGATCGACGGCGATGATTTCATTGTCAAGGATACGGCTACGGACGATCCGGTGGATGCCGATGCAAAATACGCCAACCCTGTGTTTATACCGGAGGCCTTGTTTCCTTATCCGCTGGCCTATACGTGGGCAACCAGCCCGGGCGCCGACCTGATGTGCGTGCCCCTGATTTTCAAAGATTCGATCCGGATCGCGTACAGCCGTACTTTTTACGGCACCGGCTATTATATCATCCACAAATTCGGCAAGGATGTGAAAAACACGTCCCGCCCGCTGGAGTCGTGGGATGCTTCGCCTCCGGACCCGAAGGCGCTCGAATTGATCGGTCGATCGGGAAGCGATATTGCTCCCGTGGAGAATACGAAGCGGTATGAGGGGAAGCTCAACCTGCGCCCCAACCGGAGCGAACAGGTCGCCGTGCTGTCGGAAGCCCCCTCCATGATCAGAGCGTTGAAATTCAAAGTTCCCCGGGCGCAAGCCTACGCGTTCGGAAAAAGCATTATACGAATCACATGGGACGGGAGCAAGCATGCTTCGGTCGATGCGCCGGCCGCTTTATTTTTCGGTGCGGGGCATCTTTTCAATAAGGACGATCAGGAATACCTGGTCAAAGGGTTTATTTCGAATATACGGTATGATGAACAATATGTGCACCTGAGCTGCTATTGGCCGATGCCGTTTTTCAAATCCGCCGAAATCGGGATCGAGGAAAGAACGGGGGCGTCGATTGAAGGCGTCCATTGGGAAGTTCGAACGGAGAATTACGATGCGCCGGCCAGCCACGCGGCGTATTTTCACGCGACGTATACGGATCATCCCCACCCCGAGGAAGGAAAGGACGTTCTTTTCCTCGATACGAACGAAGTGGAGGGAGGAGGGTGCTGGAGCGGCCATCTTGTAGGGTTAAGCTGGGTGTTGACGCACAGCGGCAGGGTGATGCCAACGGTCGAGGGCCATCCGCGCTTCATCTTCGACGACAGCAGAACGCCCCAGGCCACCGGGACGGGGACGGAGGAATTGGCGGGCGGCGGCGATCATTGGCGCGGCGGGCGAAAGTCCACCCACCCTTTCTTCGGCCATCCCGTAGGCAGAATGGGCGGCAAGGAGGGGGACGATCCGCTGGAGCTTTTGAATTCGGCGTACCGGTTTTTCATTTCCGATCTGTTTCCCTTTGGCCGGCGCGCGGTGATCGGCTTGAAGCACGGACCGATGAACGACATTGACGAACACTATGAAGGGGTCGCCTATTGGTATGGGGTCCAAGACGCCGCGCTCGTTCCGACGGATGCGATCGATGTTTGCGACGAGGCCGATCTTCGAAAGCACCGTGTCCATTGTCCCCGGGCCCAGGCCCCCTACTTGTTGAAATCGCGTTTTGAACTGGGACCGCAGGAAGATTACCCCGGACAGCGGGAATACATTCCCGAGGAAGAAGGCTATGCGCGGATCATCAAAGGGACGACGGAGTTCGACGTGAAGGTGGACCCCGGCAATTTGGGGGTCATGCTGCGCCGGAGGTTTGATTGCCTGTATCCGAACCAGTGCGCCAAAGTGTGGGTGAAACGCAAGGACATCGACAGCGAATGGAGCTATGCCGGGGAATGGTACTCGGCCGGCAGCAACACCTTTGTTTTCAGCAGGCCCGTCGGCAAAAATTTTTCGATGCAGGAATTGGCGGCGACCGAGCATCATGTGCGGACCAGCCCCAACCGTTGGCGCGAGGAGGAATTCGTCATTCCGCAGCATCTGTCGGAACGGGCCTCGCACCTGAGCATCAAACTGGAGCATGTGCCTGTCGACAGAGATTTGTATCCCGGTTATTCGCTGCCGGTGTCGTCCGCCTGGAGCGAATCCAAATACACCGTCTATTGCTACCGGCTTCCGAACAACCCGCTGCTGTCTGATTAAAGGGGCAAACGAAAAAAGGCTTATATCTTTACGCTTTCTAAAGATATAGCCTTTTTTTGGCTTACCTGCGCGCTTTCGTGCCTGCGGCGAACGGCGAGCCGATCGGGACGAACAGGTCGATGATCCCGATGACCAGCGCGGCCAGAATGGCCCCGATCAAGGTCACCGACATGTTGCCGACGATGAATTGCGCGGCCCAGATGACCAGCGCGCTGGCGATGAAGCCGACGATTCCGCGTCCGAACGGCGTGATTTTTTTGCCGAATATCCCTTCGATCACCCAGCCGGCCAAGGCGATAATCAACGCCAGAAACAGCGCGCTCCAAAATCCTCCGACCGAAAACTGCGGCACGATTAAACTGACGAACATCAACACTAAAGCGGAAACGATAAATCTGATCAGATGGCTCAAAAATTGCATTTTGCTCCCTCCTTCATGTTTTCCGAGTTATTTTTCCCGAATGGCCGGCCGCTTATGAACTCCATATTCAGGTGGACTGGCAGTGATTGGCTATACTATAATGTATGATGAATGAGCATGAATATTCGGACTGCCGGTGAGGAGTGAGCGATTGAAAGATCATACGACCAAAATATTGGACACGCTTGAATTTCCCAAAATCGTCTCCAGACTTGCTTCCCATACCGCCACCTCGCTCGGCCGGCAGCAAGCGGAGCAGTTGACGCCGAGCGCGGACCTGGAGGAAGTGAAGCGGCGCTTGCAGGCGACGGATGAAGCCGCGACGGTCATGCGCCTGAAAGGGCAGGCTCCGTTCGGCGGAGTCCGCGATGTCGGCAGCGCGGTGCGCCGATCGCAGATTTCCGGCACGCTGCGGGCGGAAGACCTGCTGCATATAGCCGATACCGTGTCCGGCGGAAGAAAACTGAAAGTATTTTTGCTGCAATTTCACAAAAATCATCCGATTCCCATTTTGCAGGGGTTGGCGGATCAAATTGCCGAGCTTGCCGCGACGGAGCGGGAAATCCGGGACTGCATCGACGAGAATGGCGAAGTTACGGACCAGGCCAGCGCGGAGCTGGGGCGGATACGCAAGGAGCTCAGGAACAGCGAATCGCGGGCCAGGGATAAGCTGGAGCAGATGCTGCGCACGTCGTCGGTTCAAAAAATGCTCCAGGAGCAATTGATTACCGTGCGCAACGACCGCTATGTCATTCCGGTGAAGCAGGAGTACCGCGCCCATTTCGGCGGCTTGCTTCACGATCAGTCGGCTTCGGGGGCCACGCTGTTCATCGAGCCGGAAGCGGTGGTTCAGATCAACAACAAGCTGCGCGAGCTGAAGCTGAAAGAAGAGAAGGAGATCGAGCGCATTCTTCGGATGCTGACGGCCCAAGTGGCCGAGGTTTCCGAGGAATTGAAGGTGAACCTCGACATGCTGGCTCAGCTTGATTTTATGTTTGCCAAAGCAGGGCTGGCGTATGAGTGGAAATCCACCTTGCCGATCATGAACGACCGGGGCTTCATCAAATTGAAAAAAGGCCGCCATCCGTTGATTCCCGGCGATGCCGTGCCGATCGACGTCGAATTGGGAAACCGCTACAGCGCGATCATTATTACCGGCCCGAATACGGGCGGCAAGACCGTCACGCTGAAAACGATCGGGCTGCTGAATCTGATGGCGATGTCCGGCCTGTTCATTCCCGCCGAAGACGGCAGCCAGATGTGCGTATTCGACGCGATCTATGCCGACATCGGAGACGAACAGAGCATCGAGCAAAGCTTGAGCACCTTTTCTTCCCATATGACCAATATCGTCGGTATACTGAAAGAAATGACGCCGAAAAGCCTGATCCTGCTGGATGAGCTTGGCGCCGGCACCGATCCGGCCGAAGGCTCGGCGCTGGCGATCGCCATTCTGGAGCACGTGCATGAACGCGGCAGCCGCATCGTGGCGACGACCCATTTCAGCGAGCTGAAGGCCTACGCTTACGACCGCAAGGGCTTCATCAACGCCAGCATGGAGTTCGACGTGCAGACGCTGAGCCCCACGTATCGGCTGCTGCTCGGCGTCCCCGGCCGCAGCAACGCCTTCGCCATCGCCGAACGGCTCGGCTTGATGCCGGAGGTGATCGAGCATGCGCGCGGCCAGGTGAACGAGGAGGACCAGCGGGTGGAGAGCATGATCGCCTCGCTGGAGCAAAACCGGCTGGAAGCGGAAGCGGACAAGCAAACGGCCGCCCAGCTCAGGCTGGAGTCGGAGAAGCTTCGCGAGCGGCTGAACGAGCAGCAGCGCAAAGCGGAGCAGCAGCGCGAGCAGTTGATGCGCAAGGCGGAGCAGGAGGCGCGCGAAGCGGTGGCCAAAGCGAGGCGGGAAGCGGACGAGATCATCGCCGATCTGCGCCGGATGGCGATGGAGGAGGGCGCCTCCGTCAAGGAGCACAAGCTGATCGAGGCGAAGAGCCGGCTCAATCGGGCCGCGCCCGACGTCCGCGTCGACGCCTCGGATCGGCCCGTGCGCCGAACCGCCGGCGCGGAGGCGAAGCCCGGGGACCAGGTGTTGGTCCGCAGCCTGGGCCAGAAAGGGATCGTGGTGGAGGAAGCAGGCAAATCCGAGTTCGTCATTCAGCTTGGCGCGCTTAAGACGAAGCTGAAAAAATCGGATGTCGAGAAGCTGGAATCTCCAGCCCCGTCCCCGTCTTCGTCCGCGGCGGTCCGGCCCCAGGCCACGCTCAGTCTGAAGCGCACGCGGGAGGAAAACGTGCGCACGGAGTTGGACCTGCGGGGAAACGATCTGGAAGAAGCGATCACGCAGGTGGACCGGTTTCTCGACGAAGCGTTTCTGTCCAATCTGGGGCAGGTGTATATTATACACGGCAAGGGAACGGGAACGCTGCGAAGCGGCATTCATCAATACTTGCGCAGACATCGCAACATCAAAAGTTATCGTTTGGGCGAATATGGAGAAGGCGGCACGGGCGTAACCGTCGTGGAATTCAAAGCCTGAAAAGCGCCGATGAAAAAGCGTTGATGAAAAAGCGGCGCGGTGCTGGGCCCGGGGCGGGTTGGAGCAACGAGTTGAAGCAACGAGTTGAAGTAACGAGTTGAAGCAACAGACTGGAGCAATAAGCTGGAGCAACGAGTTGAAGCAACAGACTGGAGCAAGAAGCTGGAGCAACGTGTTGAGGCAGCAATCTGGAGCAACGAGAGGCAACGTGCAACGGCTGTTTGCTTTTCGCCGTACTGCGCAAAGGGCCGCCCGCTTACGCTGCACTTCCGAAGGGTGTCTGGTTTTTACCGCCTTTTGGGAAGGGCCGCCCGTTTTTCGGCGCACTTTCAAAGGCTGCCTGCTTTTCACCGCCTTTTGCAAAGGGCTGTCCGCGCTTTTCGCCGCACTTCGTAAAGGGCTGTCCGCGCTTTTTCGTCACACTTTCGGAGGGCGCCTGCTTTTCGTCGCACTTTCGGAGAGCGCCTGCTTTTCACCGCTTTTTCGAGGGCCGCTCGTTTTGACCGATCTTTCCAAAGGGGGATACCTTTTTGAACGAGAAGATGGACCAACTGTTGGCGGACCCCATCGTGCATGCGCTGGCTTTTTTTTCCGTTACGATTCTGGCTCTGATTGTGTTTCTGGCGATTTTTGAATTCGTCACGAAATATAACAACTGGCGGGAGATTCGGGACGGCAATCTGGCGGTGGCGATGGCGACCGGCGGGAAAATTTTCGGCATCTGCAACATTTTTCGGTTTGCCATGCTGAGCAACGAATCGATCTACCATGCGCTGGTTTGGTCTTGCTTGGGGTTCTTTTTGCTGCTGGCCGCATATTTTATCTTTGAATTTCTGACTCCCATTTTCAAAATTGACGAAGAAATTCAGAAGGACAATCGCGCGGTGGGATTCATCGCCATGATGATCTCCATCTCGCTGTCTTTCGTCATCGGGGCAAGCGTTCAATAAATTTGCGAATGGCGGGAGGGCATACGGCGATGAAATATTTATGGGGAAGCTTGTTTGCATTGGCCTTGGTTTTTTTCGCCATCGGGGTATATTACTTTATAAACCATTAAAAGTGCGG
>CAYYCV010000132.1:0-13449 GCA_964470405.1 uncultured Caryophanales bacterium | reverse complement strand
TGCGAGAAGATTCCTGTGCAAAGGCTCCCGGGAGAAGGCTCCCGAGCCAAGGCTCACGTTTATATGATAAAACGTACAAGGAACCTTGGTTGTGCGTTGGTGAAAGTCATGTTGTGCGAAAAATCGTACACGCTGCGGCGGATTCGGTCCCGAAGCCGTAGATTTTGTATGAAGAATCGTACAAAGGTGCACTATTGGGCCGAGAATCATACCGGGTTGTACGGTGTTTCACACAAAGTGCGAAAAAATCGCCGCAGACTGGCGAGAACCCCTGAAACGTTCCACGGACTGAAGGATCGCCATGCTTAACTTGACAACATTGCGTGCGGCCCCTTTTTATAGGAAAAATAGGAAGGAAGGTGTATGGTGGACGCAAAGAAAATAAAGCTTATCGTTCATACGTTGATGATACTGGGCCTGTCGCTTTGGATCGCAGGTTGCGAGCACACGGCCGATTCAGGCGCGAAAACGGGAACAGCCGAATCGACGCCTCCTCTCGCGGTGGGTTCGACTCCCTCGGGAACCGGGATTCCGGAAGGATATGCCACAGTGGAAAAGAAAGAGGTGGATATGGATCAAAACGGCGTGCGGGAAGAAGTAACTTTATTGGAAAAAGTGGATCATGGCCTGCATGTTATGGTTCAAAGGGATGGAGGTGCCCTTGCCTTTGAAGTGCCCGGGGGGATGTACGCCGAATGGGCCGGGGAGGCCCGCCTGGAGAAAGGGCGCAAGGCCCTGGTGGTGCGAGTGCATTATAATCAGCGTGAGGCGACCGTTCAAAATCCGATTGATCGGAGGGAAACGATCGCAGTTGTCGGCGATCAATCGGGGAGATGGGCACAACTTCTTAATACGTGGGATCAGTTATATCAAAAAGCCGATAATTACGAAATCGTTTACAAGGGAAATCGTCAAGTGGCCGTGACGGACCGCGCAACCGGATTCGCGGCCACAGTCCCGTTGAAAGTGCCTGACGCATACCGCCAGGCGTTTGAATCCTATGTTGCCGATGCGGATCTGCTTCGGGGGCAATCTTCCCCATCGCTTTGGTACGTCCAAACCATCGTGGAAGACACCGACCGCGACGGCGTGGATGAGGTGCGTTGCATCAAGACGGTTCCGAGTGGATACAACCGCAATCAGCCTTTTGGCTATATCGAGTATACGTTTGTGTTTAAACAGGACGGTTATATATTGAACCAAGAGCGCTTTTTTACGGCGGAAGGCTCCTCTCTTCTGAACCCCGAAACCATAAAAACGGTGAAATTTTAAAAGTATGAAAAAATGAGAGGCTGTGCGCCGGGTACACGATCGAAAACCGCCGTCTCGGTTCATAGCCGTTCTGTGCCGGTGCGGCGAATCCATGGGTCGGTATGCGCTGCAGCTTCTTCTCCCCTCCTCCAACCGATGTTTTAACGGTTGCTTCTTCCCTGCGTTACTCCCCTGATTTGGAAGTGTGGTAAAAAAACAGGCGGCTTCGTGCTTAGGGCTAAAAGAGTGATAAAAAAGGCAGTGGTGCTTTTTTTATCATTCTTTTAGCCTTTTGGGTTTTTGTAAAAAAGGATGTAAAAAAGGATGTAAAAAAGGATTGACAAAAACCACCTTGTGGCATAAAATTAGATCATAAATTTGCGGCAAATAATCAATATAATTTGGGCTAAATTTATTGTTTTTGGACAAGTGAAATTTTTGTTTTCGAACAACTATTACTCAGGGGAGGATTAATATAAGTGGAAAAATTAAGGCTGGCATTTGTGGGAGTAGGCGATATGGGGACGGGACATATTTCCGGATTTGACCAGATAGAAGAATGTGAAGTCGTTTACGTTGCCGATCCAAATGTAAAAAATGTGGAAAGGGCGATGAAGTATGTTCGCAGAAACGAACCGCAAATTTTCCAGGATTACAGAATGCTTTTGGACAAGCGGGATTACGATGCTGTGGTGATTAGCGTTCCAAATTATATGCACAAGGAAGTGACGATTTCTTTTTTTGAAAAAGGAAAACATGTGTTTCTGGAAAAACCGGTAGCGCCCTCCAAGGCCGACTGCGACGCTATATTGAATGCGGCGAAAAAATCAGGGTTGGTGCTTCAGATCGGCCTGGTGTACCGTCATTCCAATTTATATAATCGCATGGCGAGAGAAGTGGACTCGGGCAAAATAGGAAATGTCGCGTTGATGTGGTGCAAGGAATTCCGGGATCCGTTCCCGCCCGTTGATTGGTTTTACGATAAGAGCAAATCCGGCGGAACGCTCGTCGAGAAGGATTGCCATCATTTCGATATATTCAATTGGATGATCGGATCAAAGGCCAGGCGGGTGTTTGCGTCCGGAGGCCAGCATGTGATAAAGAACGGAAAAGATTGCCTGATTACGAACTCCTACACGCATTACGAACCCAAATTGATCCATAACAGTTCGGTTATCGACCATGCCTGGGTGACCATCGACTACGAGAACGGGAGTAAAGCCAGTTTAGGCTTGTGCATGTATCTCCAACCGAAAAATTTAACAGATGAGGGCATTGAAATCGGATTGATTGGGGATAAAGGCGGGCAGATGCTTGCAAGGGGCGACAAGACCTTGGAAATTTCCGGCGGGACGGATTTCACAAAAGAATTGATTATGGCCGATACCATTTCGGATAAAGTGAATGATGGACATATCGGAAGTCAAAAGCAAAGATATGAATTTCTGGAATGCATCCGTTCGGGCAAGGCTCCTTTCGCATCCGGGGAAGTGGGCAAGGAAGCGTTGCTTATCGCGTTGGCCGCGGAAAAATCGATTGAGGAAGAAAGATATGTTTACATCGATCAATTATAGAAGATAGAAGACAAACGATGGGCGGTGTATGTATGATTGGTTCCGCATGGAAAGAGGAATTAAAGTTTTATCTCTTTATTTTGCCCTGGATTGTGGGGTTTCTGGCTTTCTTTGTCGGCCCCGCTTTAACGAGCCTGGTCTATGGTTTCTCCGATTATAACGCGATCACTCCGCCGAACTGGATTGGCTTGGACAACTTCAAAAACTTGCTTCATGACAAAATTTATCTCAAGAGCCTTTCAAATACGCTGTTTTTTGTGTTCGTGGGCGTACCCGTCACCGTTACCTTTCAAATCCTGGTGGCTGTGCTTCTGAATATTGAAGTCAAAGGCATCCGCTTTTTTCGAACTTTTTATTATTTGCCCTACCTTGTGCCGCCGGTTGCAACGGTGATTTTATGGGGGATTTTGTTCGGTACGGATAACGGGATGATCAACCAATTGCTGATGGCGGTCGGATTGGATAAAGTCGATTGGCTTGGATCGGAGCTTCTGATCAAACCGATTATCGTCACGATCGGCATGTGGATGTCCGGCGGCGCGGTGCTGATTTTTCTGGCTGGATTGAAAGGGATTCCAAGACATTTATATGAAGCGGCCACTATCGATGGAGCGGGGGCCGGGCGCAGTTTTTTCACGATCACGCTGCCGATGCTTACGCCGTCTATTCTTTTTACACTGGTGATGCAAATCATCTTTTATTTTCAAATGTTCACCGAATCGATGTTGCTGAACAGAGGGGGGCCGAACTACGCGTCCGAAACGTATATGTTCAATACATACCAAACCGCTTTTCGCGACTTTAAATTTGGATACGCCATGGCGCAATCCTGGGTGCTTTTTGTCGCCATTCTGATCATCACCATCGGATTGCTATGGTCCTCCAACAAATGGGTTTACTATGAAGCGGGGAAAGGAAGCTAAATTTACATGTCAAGTTCGAATGGATTTCCTAAAAAAATGGTTCAATATGCGGTTCTGATCATCGTATTGGCCGGTTTTTCCAGTCCATTGCTATGGTTGATTTCCACCATGCTCAAAACGCAAGCGCAAACCTATGCTTTTCCGCCTGAATTTTTACCGAATCCGGTCACTTTCAGATCCTTTTATCGACTGTTTGAAACGATACCGCTGATGCCGCGATGGATTCTCAATTCTTTCATGATCTCCGGGGCGGTCGGCCTTGGAGCTACGATCTCCAGTTCGTTAATCGCCTTCGGGTTTGCCCGAACGAAGGCGCGTTCAAGAGGAGTTTTGTTCGTTGTCGTGCTGGCCACTTTAATGATTCCGGCGCAAATCACGCTGATCCCGTTATATATCCTCTATCAGTATATTGGTTGGTACAATACGTGGTATCCGCTGATCGTGCCGGGCGTTTTGGCCAGTCCATACTTTATTTTTCTCTTTCGTCAGTTTTTCCTGACGATTCCGCGGGAATTGGATGAAGCGACGTTCATTGACGGCGGCAGTTCCTGGACCATCTACAGCAAGGTCGTCATGCCGCTGTCGCGCCCCATTCTGATCACAGGTTTCATTTTCGCGTTTGTCTTTTCCTGGATCGACTTTTTCACGCCGCTGGTTTTTATCCAATCGGAGCAGCTTCAAACCTTGAGCGTCGGGCTGCAGCTGATTATGGGACAGCATTCGCAGGATTTTCCCGTCCTTGCCGCAGGCTCTTTTATCGCTTTGCTGCCTATTGGCGCCATCTATTTCTTTGCGCAGCGATTCTTTATAGAGGGGGTGGTGCTTACAGGCATCAAGCAGTAGCCGGATTTGCGGGACGTTGGAAGTGTGGAAGGAAAGGTGTTTTCTAATTTTTTAAAAGACTTTGGAGGGGTAAACGTATGAGAAAATGGTTCACAGTGATGCTTTCGTTATTGCTCGTCAGCGTGATAGCGCTTTCTGCCTGTTCGAACAACGCAAATACGAATGCAGGGGCCTCCTCATCTCCGTCGGATGAGCCGGAAGCGACTTCGGACACATCGACGAACAACGGAAATGAGGAGATCTCGGGCAAAGTGGTCTACTCGCAGTGGGGGACTGCGGTAGAAACGGAACAAACGAAAGAATTGCTGAAAGGATTCACAGAGAAATATCCCGACGTGGAAGTTGAAGTGGTCAGCAAGGATTGGGGCACGTACTGGACGGCATTAACCGCCCAAGCGGCATCCAAAAGTTTGCCCGATGTATTTAAGTTAAGCTTCGCCTATGTGGATAAGTATGCCAAGTTAGGCGCGTTGAAAGATCTGACCGACCTGATGAAAGAGGGGCAGTTCAACACGGACGATTTCGCTCCGGGCGTACTTGCCGCGCATCAAGTGGATGGCAAACAATATTCATTGCCCCGTGATGCGAACACAATTGTATTATACTACAACAAAGGGTTGTTTGACGATCCCAAAACCAATCCTGCGGGAGTTGCATATCCCGGTTACGAGATGACTTGGGACGAGGCGCTCGACATCGCCAAAAAAATGACGATTGACTCCAACGGCAAAAATGCCGCAGAAGACGGATTTGATCCTGAGCATGTCGTGCAATGGGGCCTTACCGTTGATGCGGCGGGCTCGTCGGACTCGGTGCTGGAGCCGGAACTGTGGTCCAACGGAGCCAGATTGGTCGATGATGCGCATGCCCTGACTCTGGATACACCGGAGGCAAACGAGGTTTTGCAGCTTTTCCATGACCTTGTTACCAAGCATCATGTGACGCCGACCGTCAGTCAAAGCCAATCGTTGTCGAAAGATCCGTTCCTGACTTTGGCGACCGGAAAGGTGGCCATGAGTTTTGCGGGAAGTTGGTCGGCTGCGGAATTTAAAAAAGCGGAAATCAGCTTTGATACGGTTTTGCCGCCCAAATTCAAGGAGACCAAAACGGTTGTGCAGGTTGCGGGCAATGCGATGAGTCCGTATTCCAAAAATGAAAAAGCGGCTTGGGCGCTTTTGAGCTGGTTAGCCGGTCCCGAGGGCCAGATTGCCTTGGCGAAACAGGGACAATCGATTCCTGCCAATCTGAAGGCGGCAGATACTTATCTTGGTATTGATGATGGATACAATAAGCAAACCTTCATCGATGCGCAAAAGTATTCCATTACCGCTTCGTTCTATGAAGGGAAGGACAAATTGCTGTGGGAGATCATTCCCCAAAAATTAGCGCTTCCCTTGTCGGGTAAAGGAGATTTGGATACGGCGATTAAGGAGATAAAGGAACTCAATGGGAAGTAATCGGTAGCTGCAATGTATCCATCTTGGAAGATCAGGGGGAATCGGAGATTTCTTCTGATCTTCCTTGTCTATATACCGTGTTCCGCAAACGGTGTTGAATTCAGTTGCGAACCGCAACAGAAAGGATGATGAACAGGTGTCAAAAAGCAAAAGGGCAAAAAGACTCTTCTTGTCGCTTCTGGCCTTGTTACTGGTTTTTCCGTTCGCTGCTCCTGCGCCTTCATCAAGCGCTTCCGATTCGGGTGCGGGGCTTTTCTCCGGCACACCGGACGAATGGAGCCAAATTCAGTATGATTCCGCAGAGAGTGAAAATCAATTAACGCATTTGAAAGCCGTACAAAGGGACAATCAGTTGTATTTGTATGTCAAAGGAACGCACGTGACGGGTGCGGGTGTGTTTTATATTGACAGCGACAATGATACGTCTACCGGCTGCCCTGTGTCGATCTGGGCCGATTCTTCCGGAATCGAGTACAAGATAGAGCAGGGGGCCCTGTACCATTGCAGCGCCGGTGTCTGGACCGAAGTCGGGCCGGCCGAGGTTCAAAACTCGGACACGGTGGTTGAAGCGGCAGTCGATATCGCGTCGTTGGGGCTGACCGAGTCGGCCAAAATGAAAGTGGGATATGACGGAGGCAACAGCGACATTCTACCGGAAATGGGTCGTTTAATGTATGGTGTAGTGAAATCGGTGTCATCCGGCGGGGCGGGTTCTTCCGCAATTCCCTACCGGTCTGTTCAGATTGACGGGAATCCCGCCGACTGGGCAGGACTGGCGCCGACAGCCGTATCTCCGGACGGGCTGACCACTGTAACGACTTCGGTGTATGGAGATCATTTGAATGTCCTGATCCAGGGACAGATCGACAGCAATGAATTTGTGGACGGTTTGTGGGAATTTGTGCTTATTGATGCCGATCGCAACCCGAATACGGGGAATGTATCATGGGCCTGGTCAGGGACGATGGGATCGGACTATGCGATTCAACTGGGCGCGTTGTATCAGGCGTCCTCCGATGGCGGCTGGTCCTGGGATGATACGGGAACCGTGTTTGATTATGTTCGAGCCGGTTCCGGGGCAAACAAAGTGATCGAATGGTCGCTTCCGTTCTCTGCGCTTGGTATTTCAACGGGTCAAAGCTTTCATATGACCTTTCTCTCCAACACCCAGTTTGTGCCGGGGACGACCGATGATCCGGTTGCCCTGACCTGGACGCCCGAACCGAACCGCATCAAAGTGGACGGTATAACGGACGACTGGGATGGAATTGATCCGTTGGCGGTATCCCCTGACGGCTTGACAAGTGTAACGGCGTATGTCTATGGGGAAGACCTGAGCGTGTTGATCCGGGGGCAGATCGACAGCAATGAATTTGCGGACGGTCTGTGGGAATTTCTTCTGATTGACGCCGACCGAAATCCCGATACCGGGAGCGTATCGTGGGCCTGGCCGGAGTCGCTGGGATCGGATTATGCGGTGCAACTGGGCGCGTTGTATCAGGCGTCCTCCGATGGCGGCTGGTCCTGGGACGATACGGGAACCGTGTTCGAGTATGAACGATCCGGATCGGGCGCAAACAAAGTTATTGAATGGACGCTGCCTTTAAGTGCGTTAGGCATCGATCCGGATCAAAGCTTCAATATGGCCTTCCTTTCCAACACGCAGAGCGCGCCCGGGACGACAGAGGACCCCGTCACTTTCCAATTGGCGGTAGACACCGGCAGTCTGACCGTGGATGGAGATGACAGCGATTGGATCGATATAGAGCCGGGTGCGGTGGTTTCCGAGAATTCGACAACTGAATTGTATGCAGTGCAGGATGAGACCAGATTGTTCACTTTAATTAAAGGATCAAACTTGAATTTAAACAACGTGTATTTTATCGACAGCGACGGTGACGCTTCCACCGGGATCTCGAGCGGGGTATGGCTCCATGCGGGCATCGATTACAAGGTGGAAGACAGCAGGTTGTACCAGTACCATGCTGGGGACGGCAGTTGGGAAGAGAAAGGATCGGTGTATACGAACGTCACGGGCGACACGGCCGAAATGTACCTGTATCTTGACCAAATTGGCGCAACGTCACCGGCGAACATGAAGCTGGGCTTTGTGGGAAGGGGGATTCTCTCCTTGCCGATGTCGGGTGATGAAATGTTAAGTGTGCAGAAAATGGTGGATAACGAACGACAGCCCCATACCTTTTACCCAAGGGAAATATTTGATGTGTTGAATAATCCGTATATGGGGTGGGCGCCTTGGAGCAAGGACAAGGATCATCCGGACGGTCAGCCGTATGCTCAATCGCACAGTCTGGTTTATGCGGGCATATCGTGGAGAGAATTGGAGCCGGTCAAAGGCCAATTTGATTGGGAAGGCATAGAGCAGAAATATCAATTCGATTATTGGACAAGTCTCGGGAAGAAGATCAATATCCGCATTGTCCTTGATTTGCCGACGACCGATCCGTCCCATAAAGACATTCCCGACTGGCTATACGATGAGCTTGCGTCTGATGGTGATCCCGGAACATGGTATGACACGGCGGAAATCGGTGCGGGATTCAGTCCCAATTACAACAACGGGAAGCTGATTGAAGAGCATGAACGAATGATCAGCGCATTGGCGGATCGATACAATCATGATCCGAGGATTGCCTTTATTCAGCTCGGCAGTCTGGGGCATTGGGGAGAATGGCATACCTGGCCCGCCGGATCGGGCGTATTCCCCGCATTAAGTGTGTCGGATCAATATGTACAGCAGTATGTGGACCATTTCACCAATAAATTGATTGGCATGAGAAAGCCGTTTCCGTTGACCAAACAGTTGAATTTAGGGTTGTTTAACGATGTATTTGGCATTAAATCCTCGACAAACGAATGGTTGGGGTGGATTCAAGACGGATGGAACGGCATTGGCGAATTCGTCGATCCTGGCGATGACGCAAGTCAGAAACAGGAAGAATCCAAAATGCCTGATTTCTGGAAATATTCGTTCTCTGGAGGAGAATTCGCCAATGGCGACGCCCCCAGTTGGTTAACGGACGACAATATTGTCGAAACGTTGCGACAAGTGAGGGAAAGCCACACGTCCTGGCTTGGGCCCAGTTCCCCGGCAAACGTGGAGGCGGATTCGTCCATTCAACCGAATATCGATGCAATGTTGAAGATAATGGGCTACCGATTCGTGCTGGAATCGATTGAACACCCGAGCCGGGTTTCGGCAGGGGACGCTTTGAATTTGTCAATGGTCTGGAGGAACAAAGGCGTTGCGCCATTTTATTTGGATTGGCCGCTGAAATTTGCGCTTGCCAACGCTAATGGGGATATCGTCAGCTCGACCATCACCGGGATGGATGGAATCGACATCAGAGAGTGGCTTCCGGGAAGAACGGCGGAAACAGCAACTTTGACCATTCCGCAAAACGTATCCGCAGGGAATTATACGCTGCTTGTCTCCATTGTGGATCCCGATACGGGACAGCCGGCCATTCGTCTGGCGATCGATCAGCGCAGAAATGATGGTTGGTACGCATTGGACCGTGTTGTAATCCCGAATGCTTCCGGGAATGGGGGCGGCGTGACCGGAAACATCGATGTCGGGAATGACAGCAGTCAGGAAACGGTGGTGGTGAATGATCCTTCCGTGGCGGATGGGAAAATAACCATCGTTGTGGAAGAGAAGACCCATGAGGTACGGTTGTTCGCCAATGTGCAACAAATCAGTGAAACCCGTGTGGTGGAAATCCAAGGTCCGGACATCGCGATGGGGATTCCGGGGGAGGTTATAATGCAGCTTTTAAATCAGGTGCCGGCGGGTCAGCAAACCCAATCCTTTGTTTCCATCGCACTGAACAAGGTTTCCGATGAAGACAAGGAAACGTGGTTTTCGCAAGAGTCTGCCAATGTCGATTTGACGATGGCAAGCCATGTTTATGATCTTCAATTGTCGGTTATCGATGCATCCGGTGAATCTGTCGCGTTAAATCAGTTTGAACAGCCGGTCACACTCAGACTCAAAGTATTTGCCGATGCGGATAAGGATGTGGCGGGCATATATTATATTGGCGATCACGGCGAGCTGGAATATATGGGAGGCCGCCTTGTCGGGGATGAATGGATCGCGGAGGTCCATCACTTCAGCAAATATGCGGTACTGGAATACAATAAGTCCTACGAGGATGTCGATGAGCAGGATTCAGCCGCGGACGCAATCCGAATTCTTGCCGCAAAACATATCTTGTTTGGGGTTTCCGATACTGAATTTGCCCCTGAGAGGAACATAACGCGAGCAGAGTTTACGGCTTTGAACGTTCGGATGCTGGAGTTGCGCGCGACGGCCGGAGCCTACTTCACGGACGTACCCGCACGGAAATGGTATGCGGACGCTGTTTCTGCGGCATATGAAGCCGGGCTCGTCTCGGGTCGCACAGCGGATGCGTTCGCCCCTGAAGACGCCGTTACCCGAGAAGAAGCGGGAATGATCGTTTCGAATGCTTTGCGCTATCTTGGAAAACCCGTCGATCCGGTGATCGCGGGGATGATGACGGGGAGCCAAGTTTCCGCTTCGGAAACGATATCCCGGGCGGAGGCCGCGGTCATTATGAAACGATTGGCAGATCTGTTAAACTAGCGTTCAATCGGGCGCCAATCAGGAAGAAAACCATCGGATATCCCGATGGTTTTCTTTTGTGGGGCGCCTATTTTTTGCGTTGACGAAATAAAAAGGGTGGTTTATAATAAACATTATTGCGGCAAATATTTAATTATAGTTGCGGCAAGTTTATTTTTTCTTTGGGGGGAGGTCGCTATTGGTCATGAACGATGACTCAGGAGATGAGGGCTCAATATCATTTACTGATTCCCTTGATTGAAAACGCTTTCTTTCCGAAAAGTAGTTTTTGGGAGACAGGCGGAAGGGATGGGAATGTGTCTTGTCCGAACCATAATTAAAAGGAGGATCAAGTATGTTCATGAAAAAAAGCTTGCAAAAATGGAAAGTTATTTTCATTATTGCCGCCATGCTGTGTTCATTGCTGCCTTTTTCGGCGAATGTTCCGACGGCAAGCGCTGCGGGGTTTGAATTGGGAAACACCCCTTTTTACGGTAAGGTTCCGGTATTAAACGCTTACAGCAAAGTCGCATTTTGGTACGGAATCGTAGACCAGAACAAATTGAATCAGCTAAAGGGATACGATCTGGTTGTGTTGGAGCCGACCTTAAGGGTTGTCAATGTAGCGAAAAATCAGTTCTATTTTGAAAACCTGACGAGCGCGCAGGTGCAGGAACTGAAAAGGGGAGCGGATGGAAAACTGGGAACGGCGGATGACGTTATCGTTCTCGGGTATATTTCGATCGGTGAAATGCTCGGCACGATTATTCCCGGGAGCAGCGGTCATATGACCATTCAGAAAGGGATTGATCTGGGTTTGCTGCCCCAGGGGTACAGCGGTCCGTCGGGCCCTGTGCACGGGCCTAATCCCTGGAATTATTCAAGCAGCGGAAGTTATATCAATGTCGAGAATGGAGCGCAGCCCGACGGAACTTATAATGATGGGTACAACGGCTACGCCGGCGTGGATATCGCACCGGATTATTCATCGTGGGGCAATCGACTGAGTTTCGCCAACAAGGGATATATGCCCTGGTACATGGATCAACAAGGAACCTGGGTCAATGACGCTCGATACATTTATGGCGGTTATTGGAAGAATGGAGACGGTGTAATTGATGTGAACAACAATTACGGAGGCGGATATATCAATGCCGGAGATCCCGCCTGGAAGAAATTCGTCGCCTTCCAAATCGATAAATTGGAGCATGACGGAGGATTTGACGGTGTTTTTCTTGATACGGTCGATACGCCTGATCCCGTGGGCGGACCCGGACCCTCCATTTCCTGGGGTCCGAGGGGGAACTTTGGATTTACGGCCAAGGGCATGGCTGAATTGGTGCAGGCGATTAAAAATGTAGATTCCGCGAAAATCGTGGCTGCAAACAGGGCATACTGGTTTTTTAATCCGCAGGAAGGCACTTCCCAGTTTGCGGACGTTTATCGCCACAATATCAATATGTTTATTACCGAATCCTGGTATTATAACGCCTATATTCCAGGGTTTTATGACGAGAGCGCGGGGTTTGGAGACAATTGGAATACGGACGGGAGTTCCCCGACGTATCAGATCAGAGATAATTTTGGAGGCTATTGGAAGGAATATATGAATGCGCAAGCCAATCAGTCCGATGGCTTTAACATTGTGATCCTTGACTTCATGGTGCCGTCCGGCAAAACGGACAAATGGATGAATGAGGTTGTGGTCAATGATGGTTACATGGGTTATGATGTGAGCGGATCGACCAACTTTAATATGAATGTATATGATGATGCGAAGAATTGGCTGGCCAGTCACGGATATAGCGGACCCAGCCGAACTGGAGCTCATCCGGCCGATAAGTACGGCGGTTTTATCGCGGATGGGGATTTCGACGAATGGAACAACGAGATTCCGATATTCAGCGATCCGAGCGGAAACAACGCCAAAGGCATCACGAAAATTTATGCCAAATTTATTAACGACAAATTTTTTATGATGGTGGAGGCCAATCAGTCGATCAATTTGACGGGCGAAATGATTTATTTCGATTCCGATCAAAACGGATCGTCCGGATGGCAAGTATGGTGGCCGGTTACGCCGGATTCTCGAGTGTATTTTGAAAATATGAACCAGGTCTATGCCTTGCCGCACCTGGGTCCCGGCGATGTGTTCAAGTTTGACAGCGCAAATGCCCCGAATAATCGGGGATGGCCCGTTCGTGCCGCTCAGCAGGGAACGAAGGCGGAATTTGAATTTGAACGAAGCTACCTATTCCCGGATTCAATGGCCGGAACCGAGGTATGGACATGGTTCAGATCGGCAAATTTCGGCGGTTCTTCTATCAAGTTCGTTGTGCCTGGGACGAATCCGACATCAACGCCAACGGCAACACCGACCCCGACACCAACGCCGACCCCGACGGCAACGCCGACGCCAACGGCGACGCCGACACCAACGCCGACACCAACGCCGACGCCGCCCCCTGCGGGGATCGTGGTGGATGGTTCGACGAGCGATTGGAGCGGAATCAGCGGGCTGGCATCCGGAGCAGCAACCGTGCAAACGCTCAAAGCGTCATCCGATGCCAACCGGCTGTACTTGCTCGCACAGGGCAGCGGGATGAATGTCAAAGGGCAATTTTATCTGGATACGGACAATAACGCCGCCACAGGGTATGTTGCAACGAACTGGAGTGGAAGCGGTGCGGAATACTTGCTGGAGAACAACGTGCTGTATCGGCATACCGGATCGGGCTGGTCCTGGACGTTGGTGAAGACGTTGGACAGCTCCGGCTTCCAGCGAAATAACA
>CAYYCV010000131.1:0-13671 GCA_964470405.1 uncultured Caryophanales bacterium | reverse complement strand
AAACGAGCAGGATCTTGTTCAAGTGCGGCATCAATAACGGCCCCTGCCTGTCCCCTTTCTCCCGTCCCTCCGATGCGCGTTTGGGCACCCCGTTCAGCCTCCTCTATCTTCTCTCAATCTACGATCATTCTATGAGAGACGACGAAAAGGTAGAACACGGTCTCTGTTCCATCGTTCCGTTTCGCCTTTTGCCGCGGCCTCGAAAAAAATTCGTTTTCATTGGGCCAAGACGTCATTCTTTACCCGTTTTGACATAAGGATAGTAACATAAGGGGGGGGAACAGTATGGAACTGATCTATACGCTATCGGCCGCCATGGGGTTGGGCGCGCTGCATTCGCTGGAGCCCGGGCACGGGAAGGGCGTCATCTCGGCCTATTTGATCGCGACCCGGGGAAAAGCAAAAGACGCCCTGATCATGGGCGTCTTGTCCGCGGTGACACACACTTTTTCGATTGTGCTTCTTTCGCTCGCGGCCTCCTCTTTCATGCAATGGCTCGTCCCGGAAAAAATCGCGGATTGGATCGAATGGACGGCCGGGCTTCTCATCACGGCGATCGGCTTACATATGATGTACCGTTATTTCCGCCCTTCCGTCATCGTGCTGGGGAAATTGTTTCAAACGAATCGTACGGAAGCCTGCGAGCATCACGGGCATCACCACCGAACGCACGAGGTTCCCGCTTCCCTTCCCCGTTTGGCGGCGATCGGCTTTCTGACCGGCATCATCCCTTGCCCAAGCGCAATGGCGATTTTCCTGGCCTCGCTCGGCGCCGACAATCTCCGCCTCGGCGTCCTGCTGGTCGCCGCGTTCTCGCTCGGCGGCGCCGTAACGATGAGCGCCATCGGCATCCTGATCGTATCCACCGGCGCCGCGATCAAATCGTTGGATACGGTTCGCTTCACCCGGTCGCTGACTTTGATTTCCTCATGCTTTATTCTGGGCATCGGCCTGTTCGTGCTGCTACAATCGTTTATTTTCCCAAATAGTTGATCGGGTCTACCAATTTGCCATTGCGATACACGCCGAAATGAAGATGAATCCCCGTCGCCCACCCGGTACTCCCCATGTAGGCGATCGTCTGCCCTTGTTCGACGATCTGCCCCACCTTCACATACGATTTGCTGAGGTGGGCGTAAAAGGTCACATAACCGTTCAAATGATCGATCTTCACGCAGTTGCCGTATCCGTTCTCGGTTCCCACAAAAATCACTTTTCCCGTATCGGCGGCTAAAATATTCCGATTCCCTGTCGACGAAACGATGTCGTCCCCTTCATGAAATTCATTTCCCTCCGCGTTCGGCGCTACGAAGATGGCCTTTTGCCAGCCGAAGCCGCGCGTGATTTTATGATGATCGACCGGCCAACGCAGATGCCCCGTTCCCAGCCCGCTTATCACTCTCGTTCCTTCAAGATACTGAGCGGCCACCGGAGGCTCCGTCACCTGCTCGCTGATGACTTTCGAACCGCGCTCGATGCCGTCAATTTTAGTCATTTCCACGATTTGCACTTTTTTGCCGTTCTTCCCCGGCCGAACGGTTTTCACGACACCTCTTAACAGCGTCTCATCTTTTGTATACTCCTCCGGGAACGGAACATCGACGGTTTGTCTGATCTGTTCAACCGTCCGGGTCGAAAGCAGCGGCTTGTACACCGTCAAGTTCAGCTTATCGCCTATGTTCAGAAAATCCCCTTTGATCCAGGAGTTATTATCATAGATAACCTGCTCGGAAATATGGAATTTATGGGCGATACAGGAGATGCAATCGCCTTGCTGCACTTCGTATTGAACGGGCTGAACCCCGCCCGTTTTCAATTTTTCCGCCACTTGATCGGGGTTGGAAAACTGATTCGGCTGAATATCGATCGGCTCTTGTTCGACTTTTTGCACAAAACCAACGTCTCGGCTTAATACGTCCGGCGAAGACTCCTCCGGCTTTGAAGACGCCGACAAAATCCGAACCTTGCCTTTGTCGGTCTTCGAATCGGAAAGCGGTTGGTCCTCGGACACAAACGGAGCCTTGATTTGATCCAATATCCGGTCCGCCGTCGCCTGATCCTTCACGATTCCGACGGTTTGACCGTCCACCTTGAGCGCGACGCCGACGGCATGCGAACCGATTGCGGCTTGCAACCGCTTGAGCACGGCTTTGTCCTGCGGTTCGCCGTCCAAAATATCCTTCTTTTCAAACGCGATATGCCCTGAATCCACAACGATATGTACGTCCGGGTATTGCTCTTCCAGCCTTGATTGCAAATTCAGTATGTATTGATTGACGATATCCGGGTCGCTCACCAATCCGATCGCCTGTTCATTATGAACGACTTCGTAGAGGGTATGCGTATGTTTTTTCAAATATTCGAATCTACTGCTCAAGCCGATTCCGGCAAATACGAGAATGGCAATCAAACCTATCAAAAGCGCCCTCCACGAGTGGAATCGCCGCGACAAGCGCCAGACTCTCTCAATCCGCTGCATCACTTTCCGTCGTGCCCCTTTCCATGTTTGCATTTTTCCCCCGGCGTTCGCGTGAACGGAACGGGAAGGGTGTGGTGAAAACAGGATCGGACAAACCGAACCGAGCCAACCAAACCAACCAAACTGAATCAGACTTTTTAATCGTAATAATTACAATACAATTTGTCAACAAAAAATGCCCATTTTCCCTTTAAACTTCAACAGGTTGCTTCCGACCTTCATCATCTTGTTTTCGGCTCTCGTATTTTTTTATTGTACCTTGAATCCGCGACGGTTGAAAGAGTCTTTTTAGCGGCTAAATTTGTCAAAATAAAGAAGAATTGCTCCAAACCCGCGCCGACCGATGGATCCGGGACCGAAATGTGGAATCGAATATGCAAGCTTAGACACCGCTCGACCCGAAAACAGGTGCATTTTTAGCAAGCAGGCCGATTTTTAACCTTCCGGACTAAAATGCCTGCAAAAGTGCATCTATTTTCTCCGTTGAGGGTACGCGGAAAGAAATACCTGCGAATATGCAGGTATTTTACGCTCAGCTCCCTGTTGACGGCGAACAACCTTAAAATACCTGCATAATCGCAGGTATTTTCCACTAAAACCCGAATCGGGCCACAAATAGATGCACTTTTACAGGTATTGCTCGCCAAACAGCCTCAAAACGGCTGACGGCCCATGGCCGGGAATCGCAATGTGCGTATAGTTGCCAGCTCGCTTTTAGGCAAACCGGCCCGAGAGCGCGGCCTGAGAGTACAGTGCAAAACCGGCGGCTCCGCGCTTCAGCACCGGCTTTCGAACGGCTCCTTTTGAAGGAGCCATTCGCGGACGCCGTGCACAATATCCGAATGCACCTTCGCGATATTCTGATCCCCATCGATTTTCAAAACGTTCTTTTCGGTATCCAGGATTCGCAAATAATTTTCGCGTATCCTTTCATGAAATTCGACCCCTCTCGATTCCGGGCCGCTCTTGAACTTGCGGTTCAAACGCTCGCGGCACACCTCCGCGGGCGCGTCGATAAAGATGTGAAGATCCGGCCGAATATCCCGCAGGATCAGCGATTTCAAATGATGAACCAAAGCGAGATCGCCATGCTTGGCCAACCCCTGCGCCGCTTCGACGGCAAAGAAAAAACGATCCGTAACCAGAAGCCGACGTTTGAGCAACCTCGGCTCTTTCAATACCACATGGCGAATAAATTGGTCGCAGGCGCCGGCAAGGGCCAAAATTTCCATGCGGTCGCCCAGCTCCCCCGAATGCACAAACAATTCGCGCAAAACGCGGCCGGCCCGGGTATCAAACACATGCCGGTATTCATTGATAACGCCTCGAGCATTTAAAAATTGCGAGAACAATCGGGCCTGAGTGGCTTTCCCCGCGCCGTCAATCCCTTCAAACGCGACCCATTGTAGCTGTTCGAACTCTACCATACATGATGCCCTCCTCGCAACGGCCATTTGAAATGTTCGCCCTGGTAAGCCCATTATAAGAGGAATTCGCCCGGATGTGTAGAAATGATATAACTGAAAACCTGAACAATTTGGCTATGATCTCCGGACCAAAGGAGTGTGAGTTCATGAATTCATCCGAAGTCGAAATCCAATTGTGCGCCTATGCTTACCATACTCGTCCATTTCGCCACACGTTTAAAAACGGGCTCGAAACCTATATTATTCGCTTGCAAAGAGAAGGGGTTTGCAAGGCGCTCATCGACGGGAAGATGCAACCGGTTTTTCCGGGGCATCTTCTGATGTTTCGCCCCAAGGATCCCTACGATTTGAGCATCGGGGAAGATGAGGAAACGCCGTGCCCCTGCGCGGACTATTACGTCATGTGCACCGGGCATTGGGTGGATGAATGGTGGAAACGCGCGGAACGCAAGCAGCTTACCAAAATTGCCAACGACAGCAAAATCCTGGACCTTTGGGACCAACTCATTCAGGAAAATCGAAGGCTGAACCGCACCGATCAGGAACTGCTGACGACGATATTGAGAATGCTGCTGTTGATGATAGACCGGGCGATTGAGGAATCTCCCGCCTTCCCCACCGCCACCTCGGCCATTGCGCGAAAAGTGAAAACGTACATCGAGGAAAATGCGCACAGCGAAATAAAGCTGGCGACCGTCGCATCCTACGTCGGCCTCAGCATTTCGAGGGTGGTTCATATATTCAAAACGTATTTCGGCATTTCGATCATTCAGTACACGACGCGGGTCCGGTTGAATTTGGCGCTGGAATTGATGGAAAACAGTTTGATGACGCTCGAACAAATTGCGGAAAAATCCGGCTTTGGCAGCTACACCTACTTCCATAAAATATTCAAGGAGCGATTTGGCGTATCGCCCGGAGCCTATCGAAAACGCTAACTCTACTATGCGACCTCCCGGCGGAAGGCTGAGCACCTTACACCTAACCTCCCGGCGGAAAGCCGGACATTCTACTCCTCACTTCCTGACGGAAGGCATGACATCCTACTCTCACTTCCGGACGGAAGGCCGGACATTCTACTCCTCACTTCCCGACGGAATGCCGGATACCTTATCTTGCACCTCCCGATGAAAGCCAGGATACCTTACACCCCGTCAAACGTTTCCGGGTAGACCACGATCCCCTTTGGCCGATGCAACGCCGGATGCACGTCGTACACCATAAACACTTCGTCCGCCGCATCGTACTGCCTGCACTCCAATCCCAGCGGCCGGGCAGGCTTAAAGCCAAATTTCGGATAAAAATCCGGATGCCCGATCACGATCACCGCCGGAAAATGAAACTCCCCGCATTTCCTCAGACCCTCGACAACGAGCCTGGAACCGATGCCCCGGCGCTGATAATCGGGCAGCACTGCCATCGGCGCGAGCGCCAACGCATCCGTCTTTCGATCCCCATCCGCCACCTCGATTTTGCTGAAAAGGATATGCCCGACAATGCCTCCATCCGATTCGGCCACCAGGGACAGCTCGGGAATAAACCAACGGTCTGCCCGAATCCGCTCTACCAAATCGGCTTCTTCCCTTTGACCAAAGGCTTCGACATGCACCGCTCTAATCGATTGCCGATCCGGCGGTCGCTCCGCGCGTATTTTCATTCTCGTTCGCCCTCCAAATTCAATGCGGGATATAGTGGCTTTTGGTCAAAATTTGCCTCGCCATTTCGTTTAACGGCCGAATCGGACGGTCCAACGGAAAAAATTTCAACTCCAGCCCTTCGTCGTCATGGATGCAAGGCTCGCCCGTATATTTCCTCGTTTCATACACAACGGCAACATTGTAAATCTCATCGCCATGCGGGTATTTGTAATACATATCCGAACCCGACAAGACGGCGATGAATTTGAAGTCGTCCGTTCGCAGGCCCGCTTCCTCAAACAGTTCTCTGGCCGCCGCTTCCTCCAGGCTCTCGCCCAGTTCGAGCGCCCCGCCAATGACGCCCCAATCGTGCGTATCGGATCTTTTTTGCAGCAATATTTCGTTTCGTTCATTCAATACGATCACGCTGACGCCCACCATAATAATCGGGTCGGCGCCGACCCGGCGTCTCAACTCAAGAATGTTCCCCATATGGCCCCCCGGTCGCAAGATGTTCAGGTTGTTCTCATTTTACTTGTATAATCACTTTCCCTTTGCCATGGCCGGTTTCAATCAGCCTGTGAGCGCTTTGCACCCCCTCCGCCGTCAACGGAAAAAAGGGGCCGATGACCGGGCGGACTTTGCCTTGCTCCGCCAACCTGACGATTTGCTCCAAATGCCCCCCGCGCTCGGCCGTCACAAACGTGGTCGCGGTGACGCCTCTCGCTTTGGCCAGCGCCTCATCCGGCTCGCCCCAGATCGTAACCAGCCTCCCGCCTTCGACCAGCACATCGTAGCTTCTGGCCAGCACTTCCCCGCCGATCATATCAAACACCACGTCTACGCTTTGGCCCAAGGCAGCGACAAAATCCTCTTTATCGTAAGGGATCACCCGATCCGCGCCGATGCTGCGGACAAACTCCGCATTTTTTTCGCTCACCGTCGTCGTTACCGTCGCACCTAACGCTTTGGCAAACTGAATCGCCAAGCTGCCCACGCCCCCCGAACCGCCATGGATCAACACCGTCTCTCCGGCGCGCAGCTTCGCGTGATCGGTCAGCGCCTGCCAGGCCGTCATGCCGGCGAGCGGAAGCGCGGCCGCGGCTTCAAAGCTCAAATTTTGCGGTTTTAAAACCAGCAATTGCTCATCGACAGCGACAAATTCGGCGTAGGCGCCGTGATCCGTCAGGTTGGTTTTGGCAAGCACGGCGTCGCCCTCCCGGAACCGGGCAACGCCCGCTCCGACCTTTTTGACCACCCCTGCAATGTCCAGCCCAAGCACGAGCGGGAAGTCATACTGAATTCGATCTTTCATAAGCCCCGAGCGGATTTTCCAATCGACCGCATTGATCGACGCGGCGCAAATTTCCACAAGCGCTTCGTTGTCCCGAGGTTCGGGAACCGGCAGCTCGGCCTCCGTTAATTGACCGGCGTCGCCATAACTGTGAATCACAATCGCTTTCATTATTGCTCTCACCTTTTCGCGTTGAAGTATAGTATAATTATACCACTAATCATGCCGCTTCGGCGTCGCGTTTGCTTTCGCGTTTTCGCGCGTGCTTCCTTCATTTTTTTTTGCGCGCTCCTTTCGCCTTTTTGTGCGGATGCCGCAAACGCCGGACGTCGGACGGGCACGAGAAATGAGGTCGATCGCTGTTGGATTGGACGACACGAATCGAGGAACTCGAGAGAAAAATCAAATCTTTGGAAAACCAGGTAGCCGAGCTGAGAAGCGAAAAAGAAGGGCAGCGCCACGAACCTTTTGGGAAATCGACAAACATCGTTGCCGAAAACAGGATAGACCAAAGCGCCGGACATCCCGTCGCCCCACCCTTCGAGCCGCACTCTGAACTGCGCCACGAACCGCATTCTGAACTGCGTCGCGAGCCGCACTCCGAATTGCGTCACGGGTCGCATTCTGAACTGCGTCACGAACCGCACTCCGAATTGCGTCACGGGTCGCATTCTGAACTGCGTCACGAACCGCACTCCGAACCGCCTCTTGCGCCGCATCATAAGCCGACGAGGGACTGGGAGCATCTGATCGCCAAAGTTTGGCTGCCGCGTATTTTTATTATCGTACTGTTATTGGGCGTATTATGGGGGTTTAGCGCCGCAGTAAACGCCGGAATCATCACCAGGCCGGTCCGGTGCGTCCTGGGCATTCTTGTATCGGGATGGATGTTCTGGCAAGGGGAAAGGCAAATTCGCCACAGTCGCTATGCGCTGGGACAAGTGCTGCTTGGCGGCTCCATTGCGGTGCTGATGCTTTCTCTGTTTGCCGCCCATGCCTTATACGGATTCATCCCCCCTTATTTGGCGTTCATCTTGTACGTGCTCTCCATCGGCGCGGGGATTTTCGCGGCCGTTCGGCACCGTTCGCAAGCCTTGATGATCATCGCCATGGCCGCGGGGTACCTGGCGCCTTTTCTCGTGGTGACGGAACAGCCGAATATCCGGATTTTCACAGCGTATGAAGCCTTGTTTTCCATTGCGATGATCTCGTTATCCTTCCGCTACGCTTACAGAGCGGCGTTGTATACCGCATTCGGCGTGTTGCATTTTTCGCTACTGGTCGGTTACATCATTGCCGATTGGGAGAC
Organism: uncultured Caryophanales bacterium; assembly: GCA_964470405.1. GTDB lineage: Bacteria > Bacillota > Bacilli > Paenibacillales > CAYYCV01 > CAYYCV01. The sequence goes on along the minus strand of CAYYCV010000131.1, from coordinate 5,525 downwards.
GGATCCGGTTCCGTTTCTCATCGCGGTATCGCTGCAGCATCTCGCGCTTTTCGCATTTTCCGCTTTCCGGCATCATCGGATGAAAACCGATCAAACCATCGTGCTGTTTACCGGCTTCAGCTTGACGGCCGCCTGGACGTACGGGCTGTTCGCCGGCGATCAGGAAGCCGTTTATCCCGCCATGCTGGCCATCGGCTCCTTCATTTACAGTATAGCGGCTTTCCTAGCCATGAAGCGGCCAAAAGCCGCCGTATACTTCTCAATCGCCACTTTAGGCTGGTTTTTATGGCTGGCAGACGCGCTGGACGCCAGCGCGCTATCCTCGGCGATGCTCGTTGAAGGTGCGCTGGCTCTCATTCTCGGAATGAAGCTGAACAGCAAATTACAGCAAGTCACGGGGGGATGCGTCTACCTGATCGGCGTTTTCCATCTGTTGTTTTACCCGATACCCAAAGTCCTGTCCGCCGAAACGCTGGCATGGCTCGCGCTTTTCGCCACAATGGGCGGACTGTACGTTTTTGCGCGAAAGGGATCGGAGCAGAACGCTTGGTACAAGCCGTATCGTCCTCTGCTGATTTGGGCGGAATCGATCTTGTTTTTGATATTTATTACACAGATAACCAACCTTCTGACCGAGCCATTCACATACGATCTGCAACACCTGATTTTATCGGCCGTTTGGGTAATCTATGCGATCGCGGTCATCACGCTCGGCATCGCCGCAAACAAGCGAAAAGCGCGGCTCGCCGGCATCGCGTTTCTGTTTGTTATTTTGTTGAAAATCATACTGATCGATCTTCCCGGCGTTTCCGTCGCCATTCGCGCGATCCTCTTCATCGGTTTGGGAGGCGTGGGAGTGGGCGTGTCGAGACTGTTCTATAGACGAAAAAGCTAACAGCCTGCCCGACGGAAGATGTGCAAGAGAATTTGTTACTCAAAGGATGTTCGAAGGGAAGGGGCCCGAAAAGCGGCGCACTGCGGCCGCTTTTTGTGTTGCAATCGTTTTGCGTTGCAGTCGTTTTTGTGTTGCAGTCGCTTTTTATACTGCGCTCGCCTTTTCAATCGAGTTGCGGTCCTGGAGGTTAACCGATCGAAGCAATTGGATTTAAAGTGTGTAAAAGTGCGGTGAAAAAGAGCGCAGCGGTTCGATGCCCGATGGTGGATCGTTCTCCCGTTTTTACGCATAATGGCGCATTGAATGGAATACATATAACTATGTCGGATATTAACCATCGTGAGAAGGTTGATTCGTATGATTGAGAAATTGAGGGAATGGATTGCCAGTCCGCTTGGAAAAACCATGATATTTATAGACGCCGTCATCCTATCGGGGATTTTCTGCGGCACTTTTGTAACAGAAATCACCGTAGAGGGTGCGTTGGTTTGGTCCGGTTTTTATAAGACAGTATCGTTTTACCTCATAATTGGGTATTGCGTGATCTTATATTTGTATAACAAATTCATCTATATCCAGGAAAAGAATATGATGAACTTTTTGGATGAGGATTATTGCAAAGCCTATATAAGGAGCAAATCGCTGCCCATTATGATGGAAAAATTCGAGGATATAATCAGAAGCGGTCAAAACTCCTCCGAACTAGTCGAAATACAAAATCAACTGGAGGAATTCATAAAATGAAAGTATTATTATCCAAGCCCTTACTGGACAAAGTAAAATCAGCCCAAAAAGACGCCACATTTATCGCAAATTTAAATGACTTCGTTGCATCGATTCAGGAAAATCATTTAAATGTACTTAATAAGTCTCATCAGATGGAAACCAATATTTATGTTTATAAATTGGAGGACATCCGGTTGTTTTTCTCGTTGTACAAAGACCATGAGAACAACGATGTGGCCGTCTTGTTGGATTTTGCGACGTTCCACGCCGGAAGAAGCCGCCCCAGACTCGGAAAAACATCGGGATAAGCTTCCGGCCGGGTTTGCCCGGCGTGCCTGACGGCGGGCGCGCTCCACGGCAGCGGGACGGCGGAGCGTGCCCCACGATGGCGAGGCCGCATCGGTCCGCGCATCGCATCGGCCACCGCCGGGGCCGTCCCCGTTGCCGAGCGACGGCACGGCCAAACGGCTTCCGCCGCTGCCGAGGCGGAGCGCCGCAATCAACCGTATAAATCGAACATGTTAACCTCATAACCGAGCGTTTTCAAATATCCAAACACTTGCGCCCGATGATGCTGCGCATGGGTAACGATCTCAATAAGCCATTTGGCTTGCACCGAACCGTGCTCCGCATAAAACGGCTTTGTTTGCTTGTGCAAAAAATCGTCGTCGGACAGGCCCTCCATATAATTCCGAACATCCCGCATCCCGGAAGTCAGCCAATCGATCCATTTTTCCTTATCAAAATCGGCGGAAATATCCGCTTCCAGCTTGCGGATTTCCTGTTCGTTTTTTTCCTGAAGAATCAACAAATCCGTTGCAGGCACCGATACCAGGTGATGGACCAGTTCCCGCAGCGACCTCATATTTTCCCGCGGCCTGTAATCCCAGTTTTCTGCAGAAATTTTACGGATCAACCGGGCGGTCGTCTTGACAATATGCTCCAATTCCTCGAGCAGCAATGCTTTCATTTCATTGACGGCTTGCATGTGCATCCACTCCATTTTCAAATTTAAAATTGGGCTTCCTTTTATGCTACTTTAAAATTGGGCTTCCTTTTATGCTACCCGTTCAGGGCAGTTGATCCATCTAATCGCTTGGCGAAAAAGGAGACCAGGAGGTGAGCATGAGTTGCAGGAGCAACAGTCCGCCTTCGCCCGTGGAATTTATCCTAAACGGACCGGCCCATCAGAAAATTCGGTTCGTACCGACGGCTGCGCGCACGGAAAATGAGAACTCCCCCGGGCCCCACCCAATCGCCGGTTGAAACCACATCGTTATTCATTCTGGCCCAATTATATCATATATGATTATGATGATCGCGTATGATGATCGCGTATGATGATCGAGAATCATCGCCGCTTCGGCCGCATCCTTTTCCTCACGCGCATCCCGAACGCGTTCAAAACGCTTCGCGGCCCATCCGAACGCATTCCGGGAGCAGGCGGTCGCTCATCATGAGCGTACTCCAAACGCACACGCCGACGCTCATCATCAGCGCGCGTTCCATACACACGCGTCGACGCTCACCATCAGCGCGCGTTCCAAATGCACGCCGACGCTCATTATCAGCGCGCGTTCCAAACGCACACGCCGACGCTCATCATCGGCGGCGTCCCCAACGCACAGTGCCGTCAGCCCACGCAAATACCTGCAAAAGTGCATCTTTTCCTGCCCGAAACAGGCTTTAACGGGAGAATACCTGCAAAAATGCAGGTATTTCTCCAATCATTCGCCTGATCCACAGAATGGGCAAAGAATACCTGCACTTTTGCAGGTATTTCCCCCGCGAGGCAACCAGTAGCCCCGAATACCTGCACTTTTGCAGGTATTTCCCTCGCGGGGCAACCGGTAGCCCCGAATACCTGCACTTTTGCAGGTATTTCCCCCGCGGGGCAACCGGTGGCCCCGAATACCTGCACTTTTGCAGGTATTTCTCTCGCGGGGCAACCGGCGGCCCCGAATACCTGCGCTTTTGCAGGTACACGAACCTGTGCAGGTGCGGGCATTTCGCAGGAATCCCTGCGTTACGTCAACTGCCGCTCGGCAAATTCGCGGTACAGCTCATGCGACCGTATCAATTCGCGGTGAGTTCCCGCGCCGGTAACCCGGCCTTTTTCGATAAAAATAATCCGATCCGCGTCAACGATCGTGGACAGCCGATGGGCGATAACGAACGTCGTTCGCCCCTCCATCAGCCGGGTCAACGCCTGCTGGACGACCCCTTCGGATTGGCTGTCCAAACTGGCCGTCGCCTCATCCATCATGAGGATTTTCGGGTCGCGCAAAAACGCGCGTGCGATGGCGATCCGCTGCCTTTGCCCGCCGGACAGCTTGACGCCGCGCTCACCCACTTCCGTATCCAATCCTTGCGGAAAGGCGCGTATAAATTCGTCCGCATAGGCCATGCGCGCGACCTCCCACAAGCGCTCGTCCGAAATGGACTCCCCCTCCTTCAAGCCGTAGCACAAATTTTCCCGGATCGTCCCGGCCATCATGGCGCTCTCCTGCGAGACGTATCCAATTTGACTGCGCCAGGAAGCCAGCGACAGCCGGGAAATCGGGGTGTCGCCAATTCGGATTTCCCCCGCCGTCGGTTCGTAAAACCGTTCCAGCAATCCGAACATCGTGGTTTTCCCGCCGCCGCTCGGCCCGGCAAAAGCAATCATTTCGCCGGATTGCGCCTCAAAAGTAATCTGCTGCAGCACCGGCTCGCCCTCGCGATAGGCAAACGACACGTCGCAGACGTACACCGGCTCGTTGGCGATATCTTTTTCCACGCCGGCCCGGTCCTCCTCCGGCGGCACATCCAAAATGTCGATAATGCGCTCGGTGGCCCCCTTCGCCTTTTGCAGTTGAGTAAAAAACATCGCGAACGAGGTAATCGGAAAAATGATTTGGAACAGATAGAGCAAAAACGCGACCAGCGATCCCGTCGTCATGGAGCCTTCCGCCACGCGAACCCCCCCATAACCGATAATCACCACGATCACGACCAGAACCACCAAATAGATCAGCGGACCGATCATCGCAAATATTCGCGCTTCCTTCAGCCCAAAGCGGAACAACCTCGCGATCCCCGCCTCGCCTCGGGCTTGCTCGACCTGTTCGGCCGTCGAGGATTTCATCAGCCGAATCTCGCTCAACGTTTGCTGAATGCTTCCCGTGAAGCTCGCCGTTTCATCCTGCAGCCCGAGGGATATTTTTCTCATCCTGTTGCCCAGCGGCATGATGACCGCCACCGTAACCGGCACCGAAATCAACATCAGCAGCGTCATTTTCCAATCCATAATCAGCAAAATGGTGATCGCGCCTATAATGGAAATAATGCCCGTAATAAATTGGGGCAGTTGGTTGATCAAATCTTTCAAAATTCCCGTATCGTTTACAACGCGGCTGACGGATTCGCCGCTGGCCGTTTGATCCGAATAGCTGACGGACAGACGAATGAGCTTGGACCAGATCCGTTTGCGCAGCCCGGCCACGATGCGCTGGCCCACCGCCGCAAGCAAATAAATCGACACCCCGTCGATCGCCGCTTGCAGGATAAATACGCCGCCCATCAGGATCATAAGCGAAACGCTTAAGGATTCCACGGAAAAGCCGTTGACCAATTCCCTTGTCAACAGAGGGATGGACAGGCCCACAAGCGTGGTAAGCACACTTCCGGTCAATCCCGCCGCCAACGTCCATTTGGGAATTCCGGTGGACCGGACGAGGGACAGAAAAGGCTTGAGGCTGTTTTGCTGTTTTTCCATCGTTATTAGCTCCTATCCGAATGTTTTGGCAGCTCGGGCAAGGCAGGGCCGTCACGCAAATTCAAAAACCGCCGGGATGGGACCCCGGACACCGGACGCATCCCCTGCCAACCGCCCAGACCCCCAACCGGCTCCAAACGCCGCCCA
>CAYYCV010000130.1:0-13788 GCA_964470405.1 uncultured Caryophanales bacterium | reverse complement strand
ATTGTCTCAAAAACTCAGCGGAGTTTCCATACACTCACTTATTTGACGCTTACGAAAAAACGATATGGAGGGTGCTGGACGAGGCCGAATTTTGGAAGCATCAGGAAGCGGAGCATACCGTGGTCATCAGGGAGCTCGTCCCCGATCTGGAACCGAAGTTCCAAGAGGCTTTGCAGCAGTGGGAACAAGCCTTTTCGCAAACCCTGGCCACGGTTGTCCGGTATATTGAAACGTTGATCCGCTCCGCCGGCGCTCCTTTGAGTCCGGCCTTTTATCAGCAATCGTTGGAATTGATTCACCACTGTTTAAACCAGAGCCGGCATTTTGTCGCTTTCCTGGACCAATTGGCCCGCGACAGCAAAGCGATCAGCAGCAACCAAACCGCGATTGTCGTACTGAATCACATTCGGCGCGAATCGGAATATTTCATCGGCATCGCGCAGACAATTCTTTATCGCGCCCCGCTTTCTTCCTGATTTCACGCTCTGCACCCTGCCGTGCCGGGCATCATGTCCGTCATTTCGTCATTTCGTCATTTCGTCATTCCGTCATTTCCGTCATGTCCGTCATTTCCGTCATTTCCGGCCTTTTCGGTAGCCGACGCGGGAGCGGTACTGAATCGGGGCGCGGGTCGGGTACCTTGCAGGCAGCGAGAACAGGTGGACCAGCATGGTAAACGGGATCGCGGCAAACAGCAGGAAAGCGGCGACGACGTGCACCTGAAAAATCAAAGGGACCGTTTCCATCAACTGATATTGAGGCTGAAACATGAACAGGCTGCGAAACCACGGCCCGATCGAAGCGCGGTATTCAAAGGCGTGCACCGTCGTATTGTAGATCACGGTAATATACGTCCCCAGCGCCGAAACGACCAGCACCATCAAAAGAGCGAAATAATCGGCAAAAGAGGCATGGACGCGCAGACGCGCATGGCTGACTTTGCGGATCGTCAGGATGACCAGACCCGCAACCACCATCAATCCCGCCACGCCGCCGCCAACGATGGCGAACAGGTGATACATCTCGTCCGATACGCCGAAGAAATCGTACAGCCGCTTCGGCAGCAGCACACCCATCACATGGCCGACAAAAGCAAAAATAATGCCATAGTGGAACAGCGGCGAACCGATGCGCAGCCATTTCTTCTCGAACAGTTCGGTCGACGGCGCCGTCCAGCTTTTCCGGCGGTGCACAAACCGATACAGCAGCCCGGCCACCATCAACGTCATCGCCACATAAGGAAAAACCACCCACCAAAAAATAGCGGCCATATCATCTCTCCTCCTATTTATACATGAGCGGGTAAGGCATCGGGTCCAAGTCCGGTTTTTCCCGCGATTGCTCCAGCTTCTCCAGTTCCTCGGCCGAAGGCGGTTCGAACACCGCATCCAGCAAGGCGGAAAAAACGGGTTTAAACAAAGCGTCCTCCGGCAAAAACCGGTGTATGCGCGCCGTAGCCAGCGCCAGTCGTATCTTTAGCCGTTCCGTCTCTTCATTCTCCTCCGCCGCGGCCAGAAATTCATACAGCATCGGGATATAATCGGCCAGTTCGTCCATCCGGTACATAAACCCAGACTCCTGAATCAGCGTTTGCAGCGCGATCAGTTCCATCCCTCGCTTGCGGCTGTCGCCGAGCTCCTGCGCGGTCAGGTACAGCCCCGCTTTCTCCTTGAGGTCGAACGTCTCCACATACCGTTCCCTCCACTCCCGCAGCGGCATGTGCCGCAGCGGCTCAACCGCGGCGCGAAGCTGCCGCCGCAACGGCTCGTTATCCTCCAGGTCCGTCTCGATCGCTTCCAGCACCGTCGCCAACTCCTCCGCGGCCCTGTCCGTCGGATAGCTCAACACGCGGGAGGCAACGGCCAGCGCCATCCGGGATGATTCGTCCATGGCTTCATACCCCTTTCCCATACGGATACGTGGTCATCCCTTCGGGGGGAGCGATCTCTTCCAGGCTGCAAGCGCCTTGTCGGTAATGGAGATCGTCATGCATTTCCCGGCGGCCGGTCGGAATGACGAAGCGCTCGTTGTATTTGGCCACCGCCAGCAGCCGGGCCATCTCCTCGATGTCCTTTATCGACATCCCCGACTCCGCCAACAGTTTGCTGTGCGCCAACTCGTCGATTCCGCCGACCGATTGTTGACGCATGTGCACCCGCATCGCCGTCAGCTTGAGCAACACCTTGCGGATGACGTCCGTATCGTCGGCGCTCAGCAAAGAAGCCAGATATTCCATCGGAATCCGCATCTGCTCGACGGCGGGAACATAATGATCCGTGTTCAGCTCGTTTTCTTCGATGTGATTCATCATCGGGCTGAGCGGCGGAACATACCAGACCATCGGCAATGTGCGATATTCCGGGTGCAGGGGCAGAGCGATCTTCCACTTCATGGCCAGCTTGTAGATCGGCGAATTTTGCGCGCCCTCTATCCAGGCTTCGTTGATCCCCGCCTTGCGCGCCTCGGCGATCACCTCGGGGTCGAACGGGTCAAGAAATACGGACAACTGCGACTCGTACAAATCCTTGGGGTCCTCGACGGACGCCGCCGCTTTCACCCGATCCGCGTCGTACATCACGACGCCCAGATAGCGAATGCGGCCGACGCAGGTTTCCGAGCAGATCGTCGGCAAGCCCGCTTCCGTCCGCGGGTAGCAAAAGTTGCATTTTTCCGCCTTGTGCGTGTTCCAATTGTAGTAAACCTTATGGTAGGGGCAGCCGCTCATGCAAAAGCGCCATCCCCTGCACGCGTCCTGATCGACCAGGACGATGCCGTCCTCGTCGCGTTTGTACAAGGCGCCCGAGGGACAGGAGGCCACGCAGGACGGATTCAGACAATGCTCGCAAATGCGCGGCAAATACATCATGAACGTCTTCTCGTATTCCATCGCGATATGCTCTTGCAGCTTCTTCACGTTCGGGTCGAGCGGCACCACTTCGCTGCCGCCGGCTAAATCGTCGTCCCAGTTTGGCCCCCATTCCGGCTTGTCGATAAATTCGCCGGTGATCATCGATTTCGGCCGGGCCACGGGCAAATGGCGGCTCTTGGGGCTGTGGATCAGATGATCGTAATCGTACGTCCACGGCTCGTAGTATTGGTCCAGATCCGCCAGATCCGGGTTATAGAAAAGATTCGCCAGTTTGGCGATCGGTCCGCCCGCCCGCAGCGTAAGCTTGCCGTTTCTCAACACCCAGCCGCCCTTGAACCGCTTCGTATCCTCCCACGCCTTCGGATAGCCGGGGCCCGGACGGGTTTCCACGTTGTTGAACCACATATATTCGGCGCCCGGACGATTGGTCCACACATTTTTGCACGTCACCGAGCAGGTATGGCAGCCGATGCATTTGTCCAGGTTCATCACCATGGCGATTTGCGTTTTAATTCTCAAGCCAATCCACCTCCTTCAGCGGCCGGATCACCGTCACCGTATCCCGCTGGCTGCCGGTCGGGCCGTAATAGTTGAAGCCGTAGCTTAGCTGCGCGTATCCGCCGATCATGTGCGTCGGCTTCATCGTGATGCGGGTCACGCTGTTGTGCGTGCCGCCGCGCGTTTTATTGATCGCCGTCCCCGGGACGCCCAGCGTCCGGTCCTGCGCGTGATACATATAGACCATCCCCGGCGGGATGCGATATGTCAGCACCGCTCTGGCGGCCACCGCGCCGTTGCGGTTGTACACTTCAATCCAGTCGTTGTCCTTGACGCCGATCGAGGCGGCGTCCTTCTCGTTCAGCCAGATCGTCTGCCAGCCGCGGAAAAGCGTGGACATGTTCGCCGTATCCGTGAACATCGTATGAATGCCCCATTTCTGGTGAGGGGTCAAATAGCGGACGATCATCCATTTCCCGCATTCTCCACTTCCTTCTCCCCTTTCAGGAACGGCTTGTACGCCAGCGGCGGCAAGTAGAGGGGCAGCCCTTCGCCGAAATCGAGCATCACTTCATGATCGAGATAAAAGCTTTGCCGCCCGGTCAGCGTATGCCACGGCAGCTTGTATTCCGTGTTGACGGTAAACGGAGAGTAGCGCCGGTTGTCTTTCTCCAGCCCGCTCCATACGGGGGTGGAAATCGCCTGACGCGGCTGGATCGTGATCTCGCCCAGGGTGAATGCTTCCTCTTCGCGGGGCTCGGCGATTTCCGCCAGCTTCCTGCCGGTCCGGCTCTCCAGTGATTTCCAGCCTTCGACCGCCCGCTTGCCGTTCGTCGCGCCGGACATGAGCAGGATGGCTTCAATCGCCTGCTTGTCGGTATACAGGTTGGGACAGCCGTGGCCGATCCCCTCCCGCCGGGAAACGCCAAGCCGCTCCAGCAGCTCCCGATAGACCGGTTCGCCGGGGATCCGCACGCCTTTGGCTCCGTAGCCCTGCCTGATATTCGGCCCGACCGCGATCATCATCTCGTACACGTTCGGATAGTCCCGCTTCACGATATGGAAGTTGGGCATCGTCTTGCCGGGTATCGCTTCGGCTTCGCCTGCGCGCCAGTCGCGCACCTTGCCGCCGGGCTGGGCAATCTCGCCCGCCGTATCGTGTCCGAGCGGCGTCATCACGATATCCTCGCACGCGGGCAAATGCTTCGCAGCCAGCTCGGAAAACACTTTGCCGATTTCGCGGAAAGCGTCCCAATCGCTGCGGGCTTGCCAGGGCGGCGAAATCGCGGCGTTGAACGGGTGGACGAACGGATGCATGTCCGTGCTGCTCAAATCGTATTTCTCGTACCATGTCGCGGCGGGCAGCACAATATCCGAGAAAAGCCCGGAGCTCGTCATCCGGAAATCCATACTGACGAGCAGATCCGCCTTGCCTTCCGGCGGCTCCCCTTCCGCCTTGACCGTCTCCGGCTTCCACGAATGCCGCGTATCCGTCAGCACGTGATCGTCGGCTCCCACCAGATGTTTGACGAAATACTCGTGCCCTTTGCCGCTGTCCCCGAGCAAATTGGAGCGCCAGTTGAAAAACACTCTGGGGAAGTTTCGCGGATCGTCGGGATTTTCCAGCGCCCATTCGATCCGGTTGTCCTTCAGCCCGGCAGCCACCGCGTCGATGACGGCCCGATCGTCGGCCGCGCCTTGTTCCCGCGCCTCCCGCACCACATCCAGCGAATTTTGCGTGAATTGCGGGAACGAAGGAAGCCAGCCCAGCCGCGCCGCCATCGCGTTGAAGTCGGCCGGGTGCATCCGGTTGAAGCGGCCGCCCCAGGCGGAATGGCGCTCCTCCGGCGGCGATTCGTATCGATATTGATCGGTATGAAAATAAAAGTAGGAGGTCGCGTTCTGCATCCGCTGCGGCTTCACCCAGTCGTTGGCGAAAGCCACCTGCTGCCACCCTTCCAGCGGGCGGACTTTTTCCTGCCCGACATAGTGGGCCCAGCCCCCGCCGTTGACCCCTTGCGATCCGGTCAGCAGCACGAGATTCAAGATCGCCCGATAAATTTGGTCGCTGTGAAACCAGTGATTGGTTCCGCCGCCCATGGCGATCATCGATTTCCCCCGGGTGCGGGCCGCGTTGTCGGCGAACTCCCGCGCGACCTGAATGACGCGAGCTTGCTGTACGCCCGTGATCGGTTCTTGCCAGGCGGGCGTATACGGCTTCAAATCGCTGTAATCGAGCGGATAATCGCCGGGCAGGCCGCGGTTGACGCCGGTGTGCGCCAGCATCAAATCGAACACCGTAGCGGCCTTGATGATCCGTCCGTCCGCTCCCCGGATATGTTTCACCGGGACGCCGCGCTGGACGCTGCCGCCCGCTTCTTCGGCGAAATAGGGAAATTCGACCAGCGCGATTTCGTCGGCGGCGTCGAGAAAGCTGAGCCGCGGATCGATCGCCTCGCCCGCGGCGGTCCGCATATCCAGGTTCCAGTTGCCGCCCTCCTGATCCCAGCGGTATCCCTGGCTGCCGATCGGTACGGCCGGCCGATCCATACGGGTGTCCCAGACGAGCGTCTTCCATTCGCCCAGCTCATGATCGCCGCCGATGTCGGAGGCGCGCAGGAAGCGCTCCGAGCGGACGAAGGTCCCCCCCTCCTCTTTCAGCGCGATCAGAAAAGGCAAGTCGGTGAACGTTTTGGCATATTCCATAAAATAAGGCGTTTCTTTGTCCACATAAAATTCTTTCAAAATGACATGGGTCATCGCCATCGCCAGAGCGCCGTCCGTCCCCGGACGGGCCGGCAGCCAAATATCGGCGAATTTCTCGTATTCGGCATAGTCCGGGCTGACCCCCACCACCTTGGTCCCGTTGTAGCGCGCTTCCACCATGAAATGGGCGTCGGGCGTCCGGGTTTGCGGCAGGTTGGTGCCCCAAATGATGAAAGATTTGGCGTTATACCAGTCGCCGCTTTCCGGCACATCCGTTTGATCCCCCCATATTTGCGGGGAAGCCGGGGGCAGGTCCGCATACCAATCATAAAAACTCAGGATGGTTCCGCCGATCAGCGACAGGAAACGGGTGCCCGCCGCGTAGCTGACCATCGACATGGCCGGAATCGGGCTGAATCCGGCGACCCGATCGGGGCCGTAGGTTTGGATCGTATGGATGGAAGCCGCCGCGATCATCTCGCAGGCGTCCTGCCAATCGGCCCGCACGAACCCGCCCTTGCCCCGCGCCTTCACGTATTGCTCCCGCTTGCGCGGGTCGCCCACGATCCGCTTCCATGCGGCGACCGGATCGTGCCCCTGCTCCCGCTCCGCCTTCCACATCTCGTATAACTCACCGCGCAAATAAGGGTACTTGACCCGGATCGGGCTGTACGTGTACCACGAATAGCTGGCTCCTCTCGGGCAGCCGCGCGGCTCGTATTCGGGGAAGTCCGGCCCCGTCGTCGGGTAATCCGTCTGCTGCGTTTCCCAGGTGATGATGCCGTCCTTCACATGAATTTTCCAACTGCAGGAACCGGTGCAATTGACACCGTGGGTGGAGCGGACGATTTTATCGTGCTGCCAGCGCCCCCTGTACAAGCCTTCCCAGTCTCTGGGCCGCACGTTTTCTTCGGTCCACCCTTCGTTGATTCGCTCGCCGCGTTGCAAATGCTTGAAAGAGCGAAGCAGTTTGCTCGCTTTCTTCGCCATTCAGCTCATCCTTTCTCCGTGTGATGGCGGGAGGGATCAAAGCGTTCTCCCAGAATGCGGAACGAGGCTTCGCCCTCCCGCAATTCTTCAAGAAAAACGTCCCAATCCGCCGCATTCGCAGCTACCAAAATCAGGCGCTGCATGGCCTCCGGCTGCCGCACCGCCTCGATTTGGCGCATGATATCTTCAGGCACCGTCCCGAACCGCATGCTTAATACCTCCAGCACATCCCGCCGATCCTCGATCAATATTTCTTCCTCTTGCGACGCAGCCATACTCCAGTTCCCCTTCCCGATCTGAAAGTGTGATGAAAAACGGGCAACTCCGTGCTTGGACATCAATTGCCGATCGCTGCCGCTTGTTTCGCCACACTTTCAAAGCTTCATCATTTTATAGTAATCGGCAATCAACGCCTGCTTGCACGCCTCGGCCGTTTCGAGCGAAAATGCGGTCAACGCGTCGGACGGCGTCTCCAGCGCTTCGAGTTCGAAGAAACGCTGTTTCCGCCGCGTCCATCCCTCGCCATAATACAGCGTCAGTTCAAATCCGCCGTCCGCGGCGATGACGCCCGCCTTCACATCGTACGGATGCAGGTGAAGCAGCGCGAACTGCTCCAATACGCGGGCATTGGCGTCGGGAAAAGCCAAAATGAGCGGCTGTTCCTCCGCCTGCCGGTCAGGAAGCTCCCGATTCGATGGCATGGTCCCCTCTCCCCTTTCCGTCCGCCGCCCATCTGATCATTTTTCCCTCGTCCTCGTTGTGCAGCAGATCAACCAGAATGAGCGCCTCCAACCGTTTCAGCACCCCATCCATACTTCCCCGCCGGCCTAAAATCCCCTTGATTTCGCCGACAAGCCGCCGCATCAGCGAATGATCGCGGGTGAGCGCGATCACCGTCTCTTTCATCTCCGGATGTTGTTCTACAAGCTCGATATACAGGCCTTCCTCTTCGGATTCCGCATGGCGCAAAGTCCGCGTTTCCCAATGCTCCACGACGATGCAGGCCACTTCCGAGGCCTTGTCCTCATCCTCCCGCTCGACGCATCGGCGCAACAGCTCGGTTAATTGTTCCGCCTCGCCCAGCGCCGCTTCGTGAATGGAGGAATGGCTGTCCCACTGCTTCAGCGCAGGTCCCGACATCCGATACACTTCCTTCCCTACGAGTGATTTTCCCTTTCGGTTTCCTTCGAGAGGCGCGGTTCCCTTGCGGCAACCTCCAACCGTTCGGACATGGACAGCCAGACGACCAAAATCAGGCTGGCCAGCGCCGATTCCGACAGCGCCATAAAGCCGATCGCATAATGTCCGGTCAAGCCGAACACCAGCGTCAGGATGAGCGGCGGGAAAAAACCGCCCAGCCCGCCCGCGGCGGAAACGATCCCGTTCACGATCCCCATTTGATGGGGAAAATGCTGCGGGACCAGCTTGAACACGGCGCCGTTGCCAATGCCGCCGCAAATCGCCACCGAGAGACAGCCGACGGTGAACAGCGGCATCGTCAGGCTGAAGGAGAGGATGATTCCCGCGATGGTCAAACCGCCGAATACCAGCATCAAAACAGTATAGGGGTTCCATCGGTCGGAGAGGAAGCCGCCGATCGGCCGGACACAGGTCGCAAGCACGATAAAACCGGCGGTTCGCATCCCCGCATCCACCTTATCCAAATCCATTTGGTTGACGAAAAAATTGGGCAAATAGAGCGTAAATGCGACGAACGAGCCAAACGTGATAAAATAGAACAGGCTGAAAAACCACAATTTTTGACTCTTGTATATTTTTCTGAATTGGCCTGTAAACGGCACCTTCACCTTATTCTCTTTCCGATCGCCCAAAATCAGAAACAGAACAAAGAAAACCGCAAGCAGCGCCAAATACAAACGGACCGTAAACGGCCATCCCCAGGCGTTCGCCAACAGCGGGGCGGCAAACGCGGTCAGCGCGGTGCCGATGTTGCCGACTCCGTAAATCCCGTTGACCGTGCCGTGCTTCTCTTTGGCGTAATATTTCGGCAAGGCCGTCACGCCGATAGAGAAAGCGGCTCCTCCCATGCCCAGGAGAAAGCCGCTGATCAGCAAGTCAGAGAAGGATCGCGCCACGCTGAGATAGAACACCGGCAGCATCAAAAACAGAAATCCGCCCATGAACATCCGTCTGGCCCCGTATCGATTGGTCAGAAAACCGATTGGAATGCGCAACAATGCCCCGAGAATGACCGGAATCGCCGTTACCCATGCCAACTGGCCGGAGGATAACGAAATATCGGTTTTGATATAAGGCAATAGAGACGAAATCAAAACCCAAACCATGAAAGAAGCGATCAGTCCCACCGTTTGGAGCGGCAGTTGCGCCTTTTTGTTCACCATAGGCCTCCCATTCCGTTTTGCATATTTTTCATCGTACAGCGAAAGCGGACAACGGCGATCGGAAACCGAGCCCTCAGCGCGGAGCCGCCCTCTGTCACCACACTTCTAAATGATTCCTTATTCTTCTCCAGTTTATCCAATCGGGACCAAAAAGGCTGTGATATTTGTCACAACTTCGGCCATTCGCGGTTTCCCTCTCCAATGCCGCTCTGCATGCGAACAGCCTGCTTTTGCGCAATCAGACACAATTCCGCCGCTTTGAAAATATGCTCCTGCGTCATGGCCGACTCCGTCCGATGCAGGCAATCGTTGATCAACTGTCCGAAAAAAGGAAAGCCGACTTGGCCCTGCAGCGAAAAATGCTTCTCTCCTTCCCCGTTCACCAGATAGAGTTGATCGCCCTCCCGCGTCCTCGCCACATCGATATATTTGCGCAGCTCGATATAGCCTTCCGTGCCCAGGATGAACGTTCGGCCGTCGCCCCAAACTCCCAAGCCGTCCGGCGTCAGCCAATCCACGCGGAAATACTGGGTCGCCCCATTATCGCCAACCAGCGTGGCATCCCCGAAATCCTCAAGCTCGGGATAATCGTTCCAACGGTAATTCCCGACTTTGCTATGCATGACGACGGCGTCCTTGCAGCCGGCATAAAACAGAAATTGCTCGATTTGATGGCTGCCGATGTCGCACAAAATACCGCCATATTTCGCCCGATCGAAAAACCAGGCCGGGCGCATGGCGGCGTCCAGCCGGTGCGGCCCCATCCCCATCACCTGCACCACGCGCCCGATCGCGCCGTCCCGAATCAATTGCCCGGCATATACCGCGCTCTCCACATGCAGCCTTTCGCTGAAATAAACCGCATATTTGCGCCCCGTCTCACCCGTTTTCGCCCTGGCCAAAGCAAGCTGCTCCAACGACGTGAAAGGCCCCTTGTCGGTAAAATAATCCTTGCCGTGCTCCAGCGCCCGCAGCCCCAACGCGCATCGCTCGGACGGAACGGCGGCCCCCGCAATGAGGCGCACTTCCGGATCCTCCATCACCTGCGCTTCGCACGCCGCCATGCGAACCCCGGGATACTTCCGGCAGAAAGTTTCCATCTTCTTCACATCGGGATCGTACACCCATTTCAACGTGGCTCCCGCTTCGATCAGCCCGTTGCACATCCCGTAAATATGGCCGTGCTCCAGCGCCGTTGCGGCGAAAACAAACTCCCCCGGCCGAACGACCGGATTCGGCTTGCCCTGCGGCGCGTAGTTCATTCCGTCTGCCGCGTTCCTCCCCATGTCCATCCTCCTTCTGTCCGTTGCATTCATGCGGTCCGCTACGGCCGCGGCGGTTGAACGTCATCCTGAACCGGCGTCAAAAACAGCCGCCCGGCTTCGGCCGCGTCCCGGGTTTGACCCAACGCCCACATCAATTTGGTTACGGCCGCTTCCGTGGTCATATCGTAGGCGGGAAGCACCGGCAGCGCCAACGCTTTCCGGCCCACCTCGTACAAGCTCAAATCGCTTCCTTCAAACAGGCATTGCGTCGTTACCGCTACCAGCCTGCCCGCGTCGACCATGATTTTTATTCTGGACAGCAGGTCGCGCCTTCGGTCGAACGGGATGCCTCCGCTTCCGTAGCTCTCCACGACCACGGCTTGATAACGGTCGGCGATAAAATCAAAAAGCTCCGTTTTCGTTCCGGGAATAAGCTTTAACAAGCCGACGTCGCAGCAGAGGGAAGTGTAAAATTGCGGCGGTTGCCCCGCGTCGGGCCGAACGGCGGCCGGATCGGCATATACCACCCTGTCGCCTTGAAATTCGGCTATGGCGGGGCGGTTGACGCTCTCGAAGGCGTCCCGGCTTCTCGTTCTCAGCTTTACCGCTCTTGTCCCGCGGATCGCTTTTCCGCCGAAGGCGACGTAGACCCCTCCGATATTTTCGCAAGCCAGGCGGACCGCGTCGGTCAAATTCCGTTTGGCGTCCGTCTCCGGCCGATCGATCGGCTGCTGGGATCCCGTCAGAACAATCGGCTTGTTCGCATGCTGGATCATATAGGACAGCGCCGCGGCCGTATACCCCATCGTATCCGTGCCGTGAACAATCACAAATCCATCATATTCCCCGTATTTTCCTTGTATGTATTTCGCGATATCTTCCCAATATTCCGGCTGCATGTTGGTGCTGTCCACATTCATCATTTGAAGCGCATGGATTTCGCACAGGCCCTCAAGCCCGGGAACAAACCGCAACAGATCGGCGGCGGCGTACGTCGGGGTCAGTCCGTCTTTTCCCGCCGCTTGTACGACCGTCCCGCCCGTGGCCAGCAACAGCACTTTTTTTCTCATCATCCACCCCCGATTCGACGCCATCGCAGCAAAATGTTCAAAACAGACGGGTCCCGCCGCCAGGCAGACGCGGCAACCGCTCCGAAGCCGCCGCATCCCGGCGCGAACCCTTTTTTTATTAGTATAGCACAACAATGGCCCCGGAGGCGAAAAACGGCAGCCTGGGGGCCCGAGGCCTGCGATCATACCAGCCAGAGGATCAGCCCCGCGACGAACAGAATGATCAGCAGGCTGGCCCATCCCAAAGGGTGGGCGATATTCACCGTCCATCCGACCCCGAAACGCTTCTCGACCCATATGGAAGGATCGTCCGGATTGAAATAAAAGACGCCCAGCTTCCAATGCTCGTCGCCGACGCGATTCATGGCACGCGTTTGATCCTGCCCGCCGTTCTCCACCTTGATCCGGCTGCCGCCCTGCCCTGTCGAGAAGGCCAGAACGATCGCTCCGGCGAGCATGCCGACGGCAACGAACAGCGGCGCCCACATCAGCCAGAACGGATCGACCGATCGAATCATGGATAGCTGAATCAGGAAAAACACCAGCACGAGCGCCGTCGCCGCCAGGATGTTAAACGCGGACCATCTGCGCCGGAACGCTACATTTTGCCGGATCGATCTTTGCGGGTTGGCGGCATCCGTCTGCTGTTTGCTCCTGAAAATTATCCAGTTGACGAACAGAAACAAGGCCGTAAGGTACAACTGCATGACCGGCATCAGCAACAGAGTGCGGTACGACTTGTCGGCCCAATCGGTCACGCGCCCGCGCCAATCGTAATGCACGGGAATTTTTGCCGGAATCTGATCGTACAGCGCAAACGTCATGACCAATGTTCCCAAGGCGACGAGCAGCGGAAGCACGAACCAAAGATTGGAGAAGCCAAGCTTCCGTCCGCGAAATCCGGTATCCACGACCAGCGTTTCGAATCTGCCTTGCTGCCACGCCCTGGCGGCTTTCAACGCCTTCATCCGAAAGTGAAACTTCAAATAGATCATAAAGGAGCCGAGCATAAAAAGAACGATCGCGGCCGGATAGGCCACACTCCACCATTGCGTCCGAACCAACAGCGCGGCGATCAGCCCCGCCGCCATCAGCAGAGCGCCAAACACGCTTGTGGTTACCGCATAGGATTTCCGCATCGCTTTCAGTTCATCCGTCGAATAGACGTCCTCGGGAATCGCGATCCCGAAGCTTTCCGTTTTTCTTGTTACATACGGGATCATGGCAAGCATCAAAATAACGGGAACGAATACCATTAAGAGCATCACATATTCCATTGCGGACCGCCTCCAGATTCATTTTTGAATATCGGAAAAAATACGCGCGCACAGTGCCAAAAATTGCTTCTCTTCCATCCCGCGGCAAATCGATTCGGCAACCAACGGCCTCATATTCGCTTCCAGGCTCGCTAAATAATTGTCGTCCGCCAGGGGGATGCTTTCGGGATGGATCACGACGCCTTTTTGGCGATGGATCAAAATGAACCCGTCCTTTTTCAGAAGCTGATACGTTTTATTGACCGTCTGCATGTTGATTCCCAAATCCGAAGCCATGGCGCGGACCGACGGCAATCCTTCCCCGGGAGCCAATTGTCCGGCGGCGATGCCCTCGACAATTTTGTTTTTCAATTGCGTGTAAATCGGTGTTTCCGACTGCAAATCAAGCTGAATGATCAACTCGCCACCTCCTTTGCCAGCAGCTTTAGGTTTTGTTTCTTGTTATACTTATAGTATAACAATTAAAACAAATTGGCAAGCAAAAAAAGAGCTTCAACCAAGTCCCACATGGAGCCCTGGTGAAGTTCCGATTTTTCGAAAGCACTCCCAAATTTGCGACACGCTGCAAGTCCGGCATGCCGCCCCGCATTCCCGCAAGGCCGCCAGCGAGCCGTATTTCAACCTTTCAGGCTAAAATACCTGCAAAAGTGCATTTATTTTCTCCGTGGACGAGATGCCCGGAGGGAATACCTGCAAAAGTGCAGGTATTCTGCGCTCAGCGCCCCGTTTGCGGCGATCCGCCTTGAAATA
>CAYYCV010000129.1:0-13944 GCA_964470405.1 uncultured Caryophanales bacterium | reverse complement strand
CACTTCCAGGTATCCCAAAGCTACATCAGCAGCGTGTTCAAAAAATGGACGGAGGAAAACCTCATCACGTTCCTCAACCGATTCCGCGTCGCCATCGCCCAAAAAATCATTTCCACCTCCGACTATAAAATCAGCGAAGTGGCTTATTTCGTCGGATTTAACAATCTCGCTTACTTCGACCGCGTGTTCAAATCGATCACCGGGGCGACCCCCAACGAATACAAGCTGCGGGTGAAGCATGACGCGCCGCCGCTGGACGTTGATTAAGGCGCGCCTCTGCGCGCAACCGATGCGAAATTGCCATCGCTTTGATCTGTATCGGCAAAAGCAAACGAAAAAGCACCCCCATTCGAGGGTGCTTATGCCTACAAACACTTCAAATCATTATCTTGATTTTATTGTTGCCTGATTCAAATTATCATCCGAAAGATTCAACACGATGCTCTCTTCCGAGTTGATGGCGTTATCGGGCATTTCAATGGATATTTTCATTAATTTTATTGAATCACTGCGTAGTGATTATCCAGTCCGACAATGGTATATCCGGTGCCCGTAGACTGCCACCCCACAAAAGTGACAATTAATTCTCTATTTGCCGGTATGGTGGAATAATTGGGCACATATAAATACCCTCCGCCCGGCGTGCTATCAGGAACAAATTCCGCGCTGTAATATTCCTCACGCGTATCGTAATCCTCCACATAAATACTGTAATGCGTCACAGTTGTCGGCGCTTGCCACGCAACCAAGCCATCGTTTATCCATGGCGTAGGATTGGTATAATCGGACGAATCCGGATAAAGAATATCCACTCCACCTGTACCGTATGCGCTGGTCGCCACGCTAAAAAATAGCGCAACCGCCACCAACAAAAATGCACTTCTTCTCCACTTTCTCATAAATACGCTCCTTTTCTTTTATAAAATGTGGGAATTAATAGAATATACAATGATAAATTACCACAATTATCCTAACTTTTGTATGGGAATATAGAACCATCCTCTCGTCATATTTCGACAACCCCAGGTTCTTCGGCACGAGAACGATGGCGCAAACGCCTTCCTTTTCACGCGAAACATCCGCCCCCAGCTTCGCGTATTATATACAAAGGAGTTGATGGTTATGGCCATCTTCATTATTTTTGTTATCATCCTGTCGATCGTGAATATTATCAATCCGGCATTCGGCTGGTATCTCCGCTACGGCTGGATGGTCAAAGGCGATTCGGAGCCAAGCGAAACGTACCTGATCATGAGCCGGGTCGGCAGTATTTTCGCTTTTGTCGTCCTGATCATCGTGTTATTTTCAGGCGTATTTCGTTTTTAAAAGAGCAGACCACGATATGGAGCCAGCAGTGTGGAGTTGAGGAAGATATTTGTATTTGCAGTGGATCAAATGCAGGCGAATCGAAATGCAGTGAATCAAATGCTGTGAATCAAATCGCAGGCGAATCAAATGCTGTGAATCAAATCATGGAGGCACACATCACGAACAGGGAGGGAGCGCTGTCCCCAACGTTGTCGGATTAAGCATGCCGATCGGTTGAAAAGAGTTGGAAGAGCCAACTCGCCGGGTGAAGAGAGAGTTCGAAGAGCCAATTCGCGGGGTGAAGAGAGAGGAGGAAGAGCCAATTCGCCGGGTACAGCGATGCAGCAACAATGAAATCCTGGCGAACCTGGCGTGCGAATCGGGTCTGTTCGCGGAATTTTCCGGCACTTCGCACCGGTCTGCTGAATTTTCCGGCACCTTCGCACCGGTCTGCGGCAATATTTCACACTTTGTGTGAAATATTGTACAACCAAGGGCGATTCTCCGCCCAATCGGATCGGTTTATACGATCCTTCATACAAACTCCGTAACTTCGACGCCAAGCCGCCAAATATTTATATGAAAAATCGTACAACATGATTTTTAAACGTGGAAAACCAAGACCTCCTGTGTGCTTTATCGTACAAATATGTTTTATCGTACAAGCGAGAGTCTTCGTCGCACATCCCGAAAACGCGATGTATCGAAGAACGCCCCATCGTCCCTAAAAGTGGGATGAAAAAAGTAGCGCAGGTTGGGCATGAATTGGAGAAACGCCAGTGGGCGCCTTTGTCCATCGATTTCCGATTTTTTCAAAAAAGAGGGTGAAATCGAAAATTGGCGGACAACTGTGATCGGAAATTTATACCCCAAGCACGGAGCCGCCCGCTTTTTTACCACACTTCTTTTTCATCACACTTCTAATGATGGCGCCGGAAGAAGAGGATGTACGGCGGGAACGCCCCCCATGCGGATTGCCGAAAGCACTTCATCACACTTTAACGCCCTTCGGCGGCACAAAAGGGTCCCCGCTATTCGTGACGATCTTGCCCTGACAACATTGCCGCCCCGCCCCCGAGGCGGAACGGCAAATGATTAACCGTCGGAAACAGCGGAAGACCGGCCTTTTCTGGATTACGGCAACACGACAATCTCTTCGGTGGGCATCGTATGCATGTCTCTGGCGGTTACATGGGAGGTGGCGTAATACGTCCCCGGGGCTTCAAACGTGTATTGAATCGAATACACGCCCTCACCTTCGCTTTTTGCGGTCACCATTTTGGATTGATCCTTATGCCCGTCCGCCCATATTTCAAACTTCACTTCGTTGGCGTCGTTCACGCTGGCCTTTCCCTGCGTTACCTTCGCCTGGATCGTCACAGACTCGTTGGCCTGAATCGTCACGGACTCGTTCGCCTGAATCGTTACGGGCCCGTTCGCCTGAACGTCGCCCGGCTTGACCGCGATCACCGCTTCAAGCGGAGCCGGCATATCCCCATTCATGTTCATTCCTTCGTGCATGTCCATCCCTTCGTGCATATCCGCGGAAGAAGAGGATGAATTCCCGCAGGCCCCTGTCAAGACCAGCAAGATCGTCAGGGCGAACAGGGCGGTCGCTTTGTTCATTCCTATCATCCTTTCACGATTGTAACGCTTTGACTTCCTTGACAATTTGATCGAAAGACGTGCCCCCGTAACCATCATATTTTTCTACGATAACGTCTTCCATGTTTGCAAGCAGAAACGAGGCGCCGTACGTGAATTGATCCGACCCGACTGCGGGGGCGGCTAATGCGGACTTGAACGAATTTTCGGATAAATTCTTGATTTCGTCAAAACGATATCCGCTTAACAGATGCCAATTGCTGAAATCCGCATGATATCTTTCCGCGAAGATAAAATCCCGAACCCTGCGATTTCATGCTTTCTATCCATAAAGGTAAAATCCTGAACCCTCCAAATTTAATGAATAGCTTTTTTCCGTTTCCATCGGGTCGCACCCCGGCAACAGCGGAAAACACAACAACGAGATCAACGAAACCGTTTTATCCGCCTTAAGAACAATCGGCATACCTCAATTTCTTTTCCGTCCTGCCGCATTGCCTGCCGCTTCTTTCGCAGGCGCATTCGCGGATCCGGCGGTTCCGTCTACGCCGCTGATTTTTTGCGCTTCAGCGAGACAACAAGGGACGCGATGGCAATCACAAGCGCGGCGATCGACAAATAGAGCGGAAGACCGGAAGCGGAAGAACCGCCGGATGAAGCTTCCGCGGTTTTCGCGTTCACCGCGGACACGGAAGCCGGATGATCCGATCCTTCGGCTCCGACCCACTCCACCACGCTGCCGTCTTTGTACGTTTGAACCGCTTTCCATGCCAGAGAAGTCGCTGTTTCTCCCACCTTGCCCTGCATGTTGAATTCCCCGAATTCGGTGGAGGTCAAGCCCTCGCCTGTCGCGGTCCAGGTCACATCCGTGATTTTTCCCGTGGCATCCTTCGAAATCTCGTAGGTCCAGCCCGGAAGCGGCTCAAAGCGCGAAATGTTCACATCCTGCGGAATGTCCACTTTCACTTTGACGGTGGGAACCTCTTTCTCCGTGGGCACGCGAACCGTAAATTTCTCATACGTCCCTTGCGTGGTTTGTTTCGGATACACCGTAACATGCGCGCTGGCGATTCCGGCAAAAAGCATCGAACCCATAAGAACCGCTGAAAGTATTGCCGTTATTTTCTTCATAACACTCTTCATTCCCTTCATTTATTCGCTTGATTATTTCCCCACTTGAAAAAGCGTGATATTCTTCGTAAAAACCGTTTCGTTATCGTGTTCGTCCAGCACGCGTATTTCCAGCATCCACTTTCCCGGAATGGACAGGTACGGGCCGCTGCCGCTGAAAAAATACGCCTTCTTCCCGCCTTCCGTCGATGAACCGCTGTCCTTCAACGGCACCTGAATCGGGGCAATCTCCTGTTTCCCCTTATAATACAGCCGCATCTCCGTCTTCGGAGCGGCCGCGGTCGAATTCGGCATTTCCAGTTGAATCGCAAAGGAGTTCTCAACACCCGGGTTATTCGGCTGAATCGCGGCATGAGCCGTTATCCCGTTTTGGCCGGCCTGCCACGCCAACGGCTCGTTCGCGGGCAACGGATTGGAATACGTCAATCCGCCCACCACCAGCACAATCAACAGCATCAGGGAAAAATCGCGTTTGAACCAGGCGCGGAACGAGTCATCCTCTCCTTTTGCGAGCTTGGAGCGAAGAATGGCGGCCACCGGAACGACCAGTAGGACCAGGAACGTCTTGATCAGCAACAAAATGCCCCACTTGGTATCCAGCAGCATGGTAAGCTCCGGGACAAAAGCCAACGTCAACAACAAGCCCGTTACCGCCAGCCCTATCAGACTAAAAAAAGCTATTTTGGAAAACAGGCGGATAAACCGCTTCGTCCAATCCCTGTCTTTCTTCCAGAATATCAGAACAAGAAGCAATCCCCCTGTCCAGACACCCGCCGCAGCCAGATGGACGGCATCGAGAGGAATGGAATAAAACTTCGATCCGAAGGTATACGCATGTCCGTTGACGGCTTCGGCCAACCAAATCAATGAGATCCACAGGAAGTCAAACCACTTCCGGCGGCCCAGGACGAAATACCCCGCGAGCGCCAGGACAACGGAAAACAACCAGGTTTGTCCAAATGTCGTGCCAACAAAACCCGCATCGATTTCCCGGATGCCAAACCCGTCCAGAAAACCGCTGACCTGCATGAAACCCATGCCGATCAGGATAAAAATGTAGAACAGCTTCAAATATTTCAGCCAGAAACGATATTCCTTGCGCGTTTCTTCGGACGGGAGAGAGACGACCGCCCCCCAGAATACCCAACCCGTCAAAAGCAGCATGCTCAGATAGTACAGCAACCGATCGACCCACAGCACCCATCCGCCGTGAAGATGGGGCGGATCGTCAAGCGCCGCGGCGAACGAGTCCGCAGAGGGATCGCCCACGGTCAGAATGTAGGCCCTCTCGACCGGGTGACCGTCCGCGGAAATCAAATGGTACGATACGGTGTACACCCCGCTGCCCAATGTTGGAAGCTTGGCGCTGATCGAAGTTTGATCCAGGCTCATTTCGGTCGAAGAAACGGCGATGCTTTTGCCTTCCGCATCATAAACGCGAATATAATAAAGCTCTTTTTCAAGCCGTTCATTGAAGACCAACGTGATTTGTGCGGGCGAAACATCCAGACGGCTGTTCGGCGGCGGATCGGCCTGAATCAACACCGCATGGGCAGATGCCGTTTGGGACGGAAGAATCAGGAGACCGGCCAGCAACAGCCCCGCCCACAGCAGGGCAAGCCCCCTTCTAATCATGTCGGCAACAGCTTCCAGACGACGGTTTCATCTGAACTTGCACTTGCTCCATCGCTTCGCGCATCGACAGGACCGTTCCGCCGAATCCTTTCACGAAGCGATCGGCATGGCTTCTGCTCTCGAACGGAAGCACCTGCGGCTTGCAGCAGCGAATGTCGATCGAGGTATCCATCACAAACCAGGCCGACGGCACGCTGATGGTCGTATGCGTCAGAAAATCGTAACAGATGGCCTGAATCACCTGATCGCCCAGTTGGCTTTGCCGCAGCAAGCCGCAATGACAGCAACAGGCGGACTCGATTCGGTTATCGGCCAAAATGAGGCGATAGGAAAACCGCTCATATATCCGGCGATGGCAGTATACGCATTCGCTGTTTGCCATCTGGGGCGTCGTCGGCTCCCGGCGCGCCAGCGCGATGCCGCCGAATGTTTTGATCACCCACCCTTCCTCCACCAAACGTTTGACATCGCGGTGAATCGTCATCTCCGACACATTCAACATCCGGCTTAAATCCGCCACCTTCAAATGCTTGTGCTGTTGAATCAACTCCTTGATTTTCTCCATTCGTTCATGAATCAACACGAACTTCACCTCCCCATTAAAGAATGTTCTTTTTTAACATAATAAAACAGAATGTAACTAAAATGAGTTTATACTTTTTAACAGTGTCAATCAAGCGTAATTAAACGAAAAATGTGAATGATTCTTGAAAAATCGTTGAACGAAATGTGATCATGGATTTTAAAAATTGTTGAAAAATCACATTTTTTATGACCGTTCCCGATCGACCGAAACCGGCCTTCTGAACCATCCAAAAGAGACGGAATGAAACAAAATCATGCACAGGCTGCCCCATCTTTGATCCTGAATCGCAGAAACCGGACGGGGCATCGCCTCCAACGGAAGCGGATTTCCGCCAAGAATGCTGCCCAGCGCCTGAAACTGAAGGGAGGGGTCGCGATAGATTTCGAACAGCGTCTGATTGGAAAATAACACGAGCGCGCAAGCCGGCATCAGAATCCAACCGTTGGCCGAGATATACGCTTTTCTGCGTTTTCCCGCCAATTGGTGTTCCGGCAACGGGCTGGCGAGCGGATACCACATCCATAGCGAAACAGCCGTCAATGCAGCAAAAAACCAGTGATGCGCCCAAGGCCGAATCATCACATGGTCAAACACAAAAGGGACATGATAGAGAATAAACAGGGCGTTGAACAGCCATAACGCGACCATCGGATTCGCCGCTCTCCGAAGCGGCCGATGGCGGGACAGACGGCGGAGGACGGATTGCAACAGCCAGGCGGGGCAACCGGCGATCAACAGCGGGGGCGCGACAAAGTACAGCAAGCTCATCCGGATCATATGCGCGGTGTTCCACACATGGCCCAATGCGAACAGCGGGCTGGCCCAGCCCGCCGTAAACGCCGCCGCGCCCAGCGCGAACGCAGCCAAGCGTGCCCGCGGAACCGCCTCCCCCCGATAGCGGCGCTGGAAGCGGATAGCCCCCGCGTAAAGAAGGATGATAAAAAAGCACAAAATCAGCTCATTGAGATTCCACCACGCAAAGTTGAAAAAGAGCTGCAGGACCGACAATGCTCCGAATCCTCCGTTCGTTATTTTGTGTTTCATTATAACGAATATCATCAAAAAAGCATAATTTTCGCACGAAGGGCTGCCCCTTTGCAAAACCAAAGAACCCTTACAGTGTAAGGGTCCTTGAATGTTTACTTCTTTATGCGGTCGGCGGGATTTGAACCCGCACGCCCGGGTGGGCACTACCCCCTCAAGATAGCGTGTCTGCCGTTCCACCACGACCGCATGTGGCACTTTACCGAGGAATTGAATGGTGAGCCATGAAGGACTCGAACCTTCGACACCCTGATTAAAAGTCAGGTGCTCTACCAACTGAGCTAATGGCTCGCATGAAGTGAATGACCTTGAGACCACGAGCCCCTGACTTCACTTTCACAGACAACAAATGTCATTATACCGGATAAAAAGGGCGATGACAAGTGGAAATTGCACGGGAACCGGCTTTCGGACGATCGCCCACAAAAAAAACCGTCATTTCACGGCTTTTTGCGTCCGGGCATTCCACAACGGATTCGTCGCGATTCCCGACGTTCCATAGCGGATCGATCCCGATCCTTGGTACTTCATGGCGGAGAGAGAGGGATTCGAACCCTCGCACGCATGACACGACTACTCCCTTAGCAGAGGAGCCCCTTATAGCCACTTGGGTATCTCTCCATGGCTCCCCGAACAGGACTCGAACCTGTGACAACTCGGTTAACAGCCGAGTGCTCTACCAACTGAGCTATCAGGGAATGCGGTATGAAATCATTTAATCATGAAACCCGCGTCAAGTCAAGATCGCCGCCCCACCTCACGGCCCCCGCACGGCCTCCCGCGCAGCCAACCTGCGGGGGGATTTTGCCTCATTCCCTGCGGCATTTTTTGCATCTTTCCTGCAGGGATTTTTGCATCTCCCTGTGGGGTTTTTGCATCTTCCCTGTAGGGATCTTTTTGCATCTTCCTGCGGCGGTTTTTGGCATCATCCCTGTGGGAATTCTATTACGTCATCCCTGCGGTGGTTTTTTGGGGCCTTTCACCCTTGCGGCTTCCCGTCCAGCCTGTCCAGCTTCAACGCGCCTTTGCACTTGCCGCAAACGTATTTGCGCGGATCGACTTTGCGCTTGCGCGGATACAGGGTGTGGCAATCCACGCACTCCAGACGGTATCGGTACGGCTCGCTCCGTCTGCCCCCAGGCAAGGAGCGGCAATAGCGGCTCCCGCCTACTTTTTCCAAAAGTTGCTTGAAGTCGCGGTCTCGATGCTTGTATCCCCGCCGCAACAAATGCAAATGATAATGGCAAAGCTCATGCTTGATAATCTTCTCCAGCTCCTGCTCGCCGTAAGCCTCATACTGCTTCCAACTGAATTCAAGGTTGTGGCTGCGGTTGAAGTACCTCCCGCCCGTCGAACGAAGCCTGCGGTTGAACGAAGCTTTGTGCAGGAAGGGCCTGCCGAAAAAAACGCGCGAAATCCGTTCCACCCACTCCTGCAGTTGCCCGTCATCCATTTTTTCACGCCCCCTCTCTTGAATTGTACTAGATGGTTGGGATACACTGTCAAGTAGACGATGTTTGATTCGGAGAGGGGAAATTACGATCATGCTCCAGATGCGCTACTGTATTCTCCAGTTGAATGAACAAATCAAATTTGTGGAAATGCCGGCCGCGTACGCCTACCAGTTGACCGCGCTTCATCATCGGCTGAACAAGGAAATTTCCAAATTGACCGCCGACCGGATTCCGGTTTTGTACCACGCCATCGCCGAATGCGATCAGTTGGAGCTGACCGGGGACAATCGCAGCGTGGAAAGCGGCCTGGACTATATCAACCGGTTGGAGCAAGCCTTTGCCCAAATCGATGAAAAGTCCTACCCCCTGATTTCACTGCTGACGGAAATCCGCGCGCTGCAAGCTCAGTTGGAACAATGGTACGAGGAGGAAATGGACCTGCACTAATTCCCCCGGCGCTTCATAGTGTAATGGTATAAAGCTGCCTGGAAGGAGCTGGGGCCATGCCGCGCTGGCTTTGCAATCAATTGACGAAAGCTTTCCAAAAAAAGGATCGCAGGCAAATTCGCCTGCTCAACTCCTGCTGGTTTTTTTATCGCAAACGGGAATTGACGCGAAACGGAAGCTCTCGCGGATGAGGGAAGCTTCCCCCGCTTCCCGCTTCGCCCCGGGCGATCAGGGCCGACGCATCGTCAGGCCGACGCGCCCTTTGTTCTGATCCACGCTTAACACCCACACGGTGACGGTATCTCCCACGGTAACGACATCCATCGGGTGTTTGACAAATTTGTCGCTGAGCTGGGAAATATGAACGAGCCCGTCGTTCTTGATGCCGATATCGACAAAAGCGCCGAAATCGATCACGTTGCGCACCGTCCCCCGCAGCTCCATCCCCGGTTTCAGGTCTTCTATTTTCAGCACATCCGTATGGAAGATCGGCGGCGGCAGCTCCTCGCGCGGGTCGCGTCCGGGCCGTTGCAGGCTGTCCAATATATCGACCAGCGTGGGCACGCCCGTTTCCAGTCGCGGCGCGGCCGTTTCCGGGTCAAGCCGCTGCAGCGTTTGCTTCAGCTCCGGTGTGCCGAGTTGCTCGGTGCGCAAGCCGAATTCGCCGAACAACCGGTCCACGGTTTGGTAGGACTCCGGGTGAATCGGCGTGTTGTCGAGCGGGTTGTCCCCTCCGCTGATGCGCATAAAGCCGACGCATTGCTCATATGTCTTGGCCCCGAGCCGGGGAACGCTTCGGAGTTCCGCGCGGCTGCGATACTTGCCTTTTTCCTCGCGGTATTTGACAATGTTTCGGGCGGTCGCCGCGTTCATTCCGGACACATAGGACAGCAGCGAAGCCGAAGCGGTGTTCAAATCCACTCCGACGTGATTCACCGCCGATTCGACGACCGTGCGCAAGCTTTCCTCCAGGCTTTTCTGCGTCACGTCATGCTGGTACTGGCCGACCCCGATCGCCTTCGGATCGATTTTGACCAGCTCCGCCAGCGGGTCTTGCAGCCTGCGGGCAATGGACAAGGCGCTGCGCTCGGAAACGTCCAGCCCGGGGAATTCCTCCTTGGCCAAAGGGGAGGCGGAATACACGCTGGCCCCCGCTTCGCTGACGATGATATATTTCAGATCGGGCCGGTTCAGGCCGGCGATCAGATCGGCCGTGAACTGCTCCGTCTCGCGGGAAGCCGTGCCGTTGCCGATCGCAATCAATTCCACCCGATGGCGCTCAATCAAATCGCGAAAAATGTTCCGCGCCTCGGCCGTCTTATGATGGGGCGCAACGGGATACGTTACGGCGACTTCGAGCATTTTGCCGGTTTCGTCGACGACCGCCAGCTTACAGCCCGTGCGATATGCCGGATCGACGCCCAGCACGACCCTCCCTTTGACCGGCGGTTGCAGCAGCAAGCTGCGCAAGTTCGCCGAAAAAATCCGAATCGCGTGCGCCTCGGCTTTCTCCGTCAACTCGTTTCGCACCTCGCGCTCAATCGACGGAGAAATCAACCGTTTGTACGCATCCTCCATGACATTCGCCAGCAGCGCCCTGGCGATCGATTCCCTCTTGATATATTTTCCGGCCATATACTCGTAAATGGGGTCTGCGGACAAGTCAAGCCGCACTTTCAGCACGTTCTCGCGCTCCCCGCGATTGATCGCCAGAACGCGATGCGGCGGCAGTTTCCGCAGCGGCTCGCGATAAGCGTAATACATTTCGTAAACGGATTCCTGCTCGGCATCCCTGGCTTCGCAAACCAATTCGGCCTGCTGCCAGGTGTGCCTTCGGACCCAGGCGCGAATCCCGGCCTCGTCCGCCACCGCTTCGGCGAGGATGTCCATCGCCCCCTGAAGCGCTTCTTCCGCCGTATGCACCTGTTTCTCCGGGTCGATATACCGGGAAGCTTCGGCCGTCACGTCGCCTTGCTTCGGCTGGCTCATCAGGAACGCGGCCAGCGGCTCCAGGCCTTTTTCTTTGGCTGCGCCGGCCCGGGTTTTGCGCTTTTGCCGGTACGGCCGGTACAGATCCTCCACTTCCTGCAGCTTGACCGATTGCATGATGGCTTTCTCCAGCGCTTCCGTCAGCTTGCCCTGTTCTTCGATCAGCCGGATGACTTCCAGCTTGCGCTCCTCCAGGCCGCGCAAATAGCGCAGCCGTTCCTCGATCTCCCTCAATTGGGTCTCGTCCAGTTCCCCCGTCATTTCCTTGCGGTAACGGGCGATAAAAGGAATGGTGTTGCCCTCGTCCAACAGCGCCGCGGCCGTTTTGACTTTGCCCAGGGGAATTCCCAGCTCCGTCGAAATTTGCTTCCACATCTGTTCCGTCGTCATGATTTCGGTCCATCCTCCCCATGCCCGGACGCCGACAGTAAAAAACGAGGGGGGCTTGCCCCTCGTTCGCTGTTCCGTCATCGCTCAGGCCGTTCCTTCGGTATGTATGTTAATAAGCGATCAATCCTACGCTAATCTGCAAAGCATCGTTCACCTTATGCATGGTTTCTTCATCCAGATGGGTGATTTTGTCCGTCAGCCGCTGTTTGTCAATCGTCCGAATCTGTTCGAGCAAAATGACCGAATCCCTGTCGAAGCCGTGCGTTTCCGCATCGATTTCCACATGCGTGGGCAGCTTGGCTTTCTGAATCTGCGCCGTAATCGCCGCCACAATCACCGTTGGACTGAACCGGTTGCCAATATCGTTTTGTATCACCAAAACAGGGCGAACGCCCCCCTGCTCCGAGCCCACCACAGGAGACAGGTCGGCAAAAAAAACATCACCGCGTTTAACGTTCAATCGCTACACCCCGCTTACCAAGCGGTCGAGCATGCCGTCCGCTTCTTCCTCCGCCTGAAACGCCTCCAAAGCGATATGAAGGTTGATCTTTGCCATTTCCATATAGCCGCGCTGCATCGTCTCGCGCAAAAATCTTCTTTTACGCTCCATTAAATACAATTTCATCGCTTGTCGAATCAATTCACTCCGATTGGAGTTTTCCTTCTTCACGACGCCATCCACTTCCTGCAGCAGATAATCCGGCAAACTGATCATGATCCTTTTCGTGTTCTGCAAATTGGCCACGAATCCCGCACCCCCAAAACTTTCCCAGTCCGTTATTACCATTATGACGATTTAGAAGCAAATTTATACAAGAGTAAATATATGCTCCCCGTATGGAAAATATGTTGTATCAGGTTGTATCGGGTTTTTACCCGACGATATCGGCCCACTCCAGTTATATTCGCTGTTCAGAAGCAAATTCCTTTTGCACCATCCGACTTTTTTCATGGTAATTCCATACAATCCGCGCCGACGGTTTGCGACTTCCGTCCGCTCAAACGATTTCATTGACGATTTTGCAAATCTGCCCCTGGCGCGTATAGACGCGCGGCACTCGCTTGGCGATCATGCAGGTGATTTCGTAGTTGATCGTGCCCAGCGCGCGGGCCAGATCATCGGCGGGAATGCTCGATTCCCCCTGTGTCCCGAAAATCACCACCTCTTCGCCGATTTGAACCTGGTGCAGCGCCGAGACGTTGATCGTCGTCTGATCCATGCAGATGCGGCCGACGACCGGCACTTTCTGCCCGCGGATCAGCACCTCCGCCTTCCCCGTCAGCATGCGGGTAAACCCGTCGGCGTAACCGACCGGCAATGTGGCGATCTGCTCTTCGCCGCTGGTGCGGTACGTCGCCCCATAGCTGACCGCGGAGCCCGGAGGCAAAAATTTGGCCAGGACCACCTTGGTTTTGAAGCTCATTACCGGCGTCAGCTCGATTTTGCTGCGATCGACCTGATCGGACGGATACAAACCGTAAAGGCTGATGCCCAGCCGCAGCATGTTATAGGAAAGCTCGGGAAATTGAATGCCCGTCGCGCTGTTCCCGGCATGAACGCAAGGAAACGAAACCTGTTTGCCGCGAAAATAATCGATCACCCGCTGAAACCGGCGATGCTGTTCGTACGTGTAACTCGGGTCCGCTTCATCCGCCGTCGCGTAGTGCGTAAAAACCCCTTCCACCGACAGCCCGGGCAGCTCCAGCGCCTTCCCGATGAAATCGATCGCGGCTTGTTCCTGGTGCAGCCCCAGCCGCCCCATGCCGGTATCGACCTTGATATGGACTTTGACGCGGCACCCTCGCATTCCCGCCCGGTGCATCGCTCCCAGCAGCTTGTAATCGTATACGGTGAGCGAAATATCATGGGCCAGCGCCAGATCGATTCCCTCGGCCGGGGTGTAGCCCATGACCAGAATGGGCAAAGCGATCCCCGCCCGGCGCAGGGCGATCGCCTCGTCCAGGAAGGCCACCCCGAGCCAATCCGCCCCGCATTCCGACACCTCGCGGGCGATTTCCGCCGCGCCATGGCCATAGGCGTTGGCCTTGACGACCGCCATCAGCTTCATCGACGGCGGCAAGCTTCTGCGGAAGGCTTCATAATTATGCCTCAAGGCGTCCAGTGAAATTTCCGCCCAGGTCGGACGATAAAACGGGTTCACGTCGCCTCACCTGCATTCTACTTTTAAGCTTAATGTTAATAGCTTCTGCGGGTGCTGTCAATGAACAATACCATGAACAACAGGGCGGCGTCCTCGGCGCGGAGCGCGCCCGCGTCTGTCCGTGCCCCTGCCATCTTCCGGCGCCATCATCAGGCGATGGCAGGTGCGCAGCAGCGTGCTGGCGGGACGCGCG
>CAYYCV010000128.1:5869-14329 GCA_964470405.1 uncultured Caryophanales bacterium | reverse complement strand
CCGTGCTGACCTTATTCGGTCTGCCGTTGGAGATCGTCGCCCTGATTGCCGGTGTTGACGTGATCATCGGGATGGGCGGCACCGCCTCGAACGTGTTCGGAGACATCGTCGGAGCGGCCGTGGTGGATCGTTCGGAGCGGAAAAAGGAAGGGCAAGCCGTATCTATTTCAGAAGCTTGATGATTGCGCCGTACCCGTTCATGTTCTTCAACAAGTCTTGCGGCAAACGGTCCCGTCCCGCCCACGCGCCCAGGATGGCGCCCAGCACCATGCCACGCGCCGCCGAATCGCCGCCGGCCTGGACATTCTTGAACAAGGTCGCGGAGAAATCAAGCTCGTATTTCAAAAGAAGGTAGATCACGGAGGGGAACGCGTTCTTCGAGCTGCACATCTGCCCCAGCACGGGAATCGCTTCCTCCGCCTCCAGGTGCCGCACAGCCTGAGCCGAGCGATAAGCCTCGTTGATCGGCTCATCGGCCAGAGGCAACAGCCTCTCCATCGAGTCGATCGGATGGATTCCCGACAGCACCCCCGTTGCCACCTCCGCCAGAAAGCGGACGACCCGCAGAAGGTGGTCCTCCCGGTGTGTGGCGCTGCATTGCAAGACCGCCGCCTCAATGGCTTTGGCTTCATTGTCGGAGTACACGTACAGAGGCGCGGCCATCCGGGCCGCTCCCCCCAGCTCATCGGATCGGGAGCCCTCCATCACGCCCCGGTTCAGATTGTCCAGCGTCTCCCGCATGGCATGATCCGTATACCCGCCGTAGTTGGCCATGAAAGTTTGGAAACGGGATTGGAAGGAATGGAGATCGAAATCGAAAGTCTCCTTGTCCATCAAATATTCGAGCAGCATCAAGGTCAAATCGCCATAATGGGTGAAATCGCCGTACTGTTTATGCTTATGGTAAGAGTCCGGCAACGGTGCCATGATGCCTGTGATCTCCCCGAACTCTTCCTTGATCCTGCCGACATCGTAGATCCAATGCGGCCCAAGCGCCAGGGCATCCCCGACAAAAGCGCCCAGCACCATGCCGTCCAGACGATTTTTTACCAACATACAATCACTCCTGTTCCCGTATACTTCGACAGCCCATTCAAAAAACACCCCTCCAGGATGATGGGGGATGTCTCCTCAATGTAATAAACGCCACCGCGATGACCGATTCATCCATTATAACATATTGGTTTGCCTGCTCCACAAGCCTTTTTCGTTTTCAACCCAACCGGGCAAATCAAGCTTTTGCGCCCGCTTGTTCCAGCCGTTTCGCATTCTTTGCCGCACCGCATCCAAAGCGGGCACCCCCCCGGTGGCATCCATCCGCTCCACGTTGAATGCGCCCACGCCAACGGCCAGCTGCACCGCTTCTTCCAGCGTGCTTCCCTGCAGCATCCCGCTTAAAAAGCCGGCGATGGTGCAATCTCCGGCCCCCGTCGTGCCTTCCACCGCCACTTCGTAACAAGGGCTCAGCCATTCGCGATTCAGCCAATGGTCCGCCCGATCACGTTCAGGAGCGCACAACCCGATGGATGCGAGGCGCAGCGGATCCGCCGTCGTGCGCACATACAGCCCATGCTCGCCAAGCTTAAGGCCGACAACGGCAACGCCCATCTCCAGCAAGTCTTCGGAAAGATCGAAAAGCAATGCACCGTCGACAAGGGATAGCATATCCCCCTTTTCCGCCCGCCGCGTCATTTGCTCATACTGATCCCGCCGCAGCATGTAGAGAATTTCTTCCAGGCTCGGCAAGAAAACATCCACGAAAGGCAACGACCTTTGCAGAATAGCTCGCCAATTGGCTTTTCCGGCAGCCGAGTCGGGGTCCGGCCGGGCCAAATCGAGGGAAACGGTCAAGCCGGCGCGCTTCACCCTGCTCAACAGCAAAGCCAATTGTTCGCCCTGATTCTCGTACATTTTCCGCATGAGGGGCGGATAGCCGAAATGAAACAGCCGCGCTCCGGCCCATTGTTCCTCGCGCAAATCGGATGCGGCATAGGTATCATTGGCCCCGGTACAATGCAAAAAGACGCGATCGGTTCCCGGGGGGCTGATGACAATCGTGTAGGAACTGGGCTCGCCCGGCGCAACAATCATCCCATCGCCCAACGTGTCTCCATGCTGTGCCAGCACCCGCAAGATCATATCACCAAACGGATCATCGCCGATTTTACCGACCAATTGAACGCGGTTGCCCAATCGATGAAGGGCGATGCCCGTGTTGGACACCGCTCCCCCGGTGGCGATGACGGCGGAACCAATATCCACCAGCTTGCCCGGGATCAGGAGCGCATCCACCCCGGCTGTCCCATGGATCGCGGGGATGATATCCAGGCAAATATGCCCGGCGATGACGACATCGGCATGACGGCTCAAGCTACTCCCCCCAGTTCAAGTGAATCGTATTTCCTGTACGATGCGATTCCAACGCCGCCGTAAACAGCACATGGCTGCTCGCAGCCTCATCCGGCGTCGCGCACTGGAACCGTTGCCGCATGGCTTGACCATGCGTCAGCTCATCGCAGAAAGCCGCCCACATCTGAAGAATGGAATCAGAGAAGCCAAATTCAAAAATCCCTCCCGTTATGGCCGGATACGCCGATCGGTAAGGCGCATCCGCGACGTGCCAAGCCTGCGGCCCCCCCGGCGTATAAGGCAAAGCGGCGATTTGCTTCGGGTTCTTCGTTGTGAATTCCGCAGACCATGCCGTTCCCTGAATGCGGATGAACCAGGTGTTGCCATGACCGGGCGCGATCCGTTTCGTGGACAACAACATCGGGAAGCTCTGCTCCCGCGTGTCCACGTCGCAGGCAAGAATGGCATTGTCCCACGTTTCGCAGGGCGCCAGGTTGCCCTGTGAATCCGGGCGCTCCGGCACGATTTTCGACAACAGGGCTCTAACCGTCTTCGGCTTCCAGCCAAAGCGCAGGGGCAGATGAAGGACATGCATCCCCAAATCCCCCATGCAGCCATACTCGCCGTTCGATGCGACGCGTCTCTTCCAGTTGATCGGTTTCGCCGGATCAAGGTCGCTGGAATGCCAAAAGCCCGCTTCCACTTCTATAATTTTTCCGAATCGGTTATCTTGAACCCATTGTATCACCTGCTGCGCCCCGGGATAAAACGGGAATTCCGAAGAGCAGCGAACCACGACTTGCGGGTGCCGCCTAATCGCTTCCTGAATCGCACGATTGGCTTGCTGATCGATGCCAAACGGTTTTTCACCCAGCAAGTGCTTGCCTGCTTTAATGATATCCACATAAATCTGTTCATGGAGATGATGCGGAACCGCGCAATAGATCGCCTCAATCGACGGGTCCGCAAGCAACGCCTGATAATCGGTATAAACTTGCTCCACGCTCGGCACATTTTCCCGGAACCAGGCCGTGGCCGCGGGCAATGCGTCGCAAACGGCGACAATGCGGGGTTCAAAGTCCACATTTGTCAAATGGCACCACCGCGCGGCCGCGCTGGCAAACTCTTTGCCCATGAGCCCGCAGCCGATCACGCCGAAACGTATCCCTTTTTTTTCCATGATGGGAAGCCTCCTTTACATCGCTCATTTCAACATTGCCAACGCTTCCGACGCCAACGCGCCATGATGCACAATCGCCATCAACGCTTTGGTCATCCCCGCAGGGTTGGGATGCTGAATCACATTCCGGCCGTACACAATGCCGGATGCGCCCTGCCGCATCAGCGCTGCCGTTCGGTCCATGATCTCCTCATCGCTCGCCCTTCCGCCGCCGCGCACCAAGACCGGGATGCCCGACGCAACCTCGATGACGCGATGATATTCTTCAACCTGGCTGCATGGATCGGCTTTGATGACATCCGCACCCAATTCCACCGCCTGGCGGACCAACGGCATGATTTTCCGCAGGTCGCCATCGACCATATACCCGCCTTTGGTCTCATTCGGCAACATGACGAGCGGCTCCACCATCAAAGGCATGCCGTACTTCTCCGTCCGAGTCTTCAACAGCGTTACATTCTTTACGCATTGCTGATGCAGTTCGGGCTGGCCCGGCAACAGCAACAGATTGACGCACACGGCAACGGCGTCCAGGCGCACGGCCTGTTCCACCGCGTCATCGATCAACTGGCTGAACAAAGACCGCGGAAGCACGCTGCCGTAAATGTTGGCGGCATCCGTGCGCAGCACCAGCCCCGGCTTCTGCTTGCCTGGGAGGGATTGCAGATGACGGGCTTGGCCGATGCTCAACTGAATGCAATCAGGGCCCGCATCCACGATGGCGCCGATCGCCTGTTGCATATTTTCGATACCGGTCAAAAAAGAGAACTCATTAAAAAAGCCGTGATCCACGGCAACATCGAAGCATTTGCCTTGCGCGCCGAACATCCGGTTTAAGCGAAACTTGCCAGACATGGTATCTCCTCCTCATGATATTCGCCGTGAAAGAAAAAGCCCTGGGAGCCGCGCAACATGGCGACGGGTCAGGGGCCTTCCGACATGCCTTTCCACTCCACATATTCTCCCGCTCAATACTGCACTTCAACAGGCTGCCGCGTCTTCGCAGATTCAAGAATGGAAAGAATAACCATGGTCGTATTGTACGCATCATCGAGCGTTACATAGAATTCATCGCCTGAAATGAGCTGGTCGACAAAATGACGGATGCTCTCATAAGCGAAACCTCTCGGCTTGCCGTGCACAAAGTGGCGCACGTGCATGTCCGGCTTATCGTACTTGGTCTCCGTAAACCGCTCCAGTATTTGACTGTGCGTAGGGTCCAGGTTAAACATCCCGGTCGTGCCCGTGATATTGAACTTCATGTCATTCACATTCGGATTGGAATTCGGCGTGATCCAGCCGTTCTCCATCGTGGCAATGCCGCCGTTGCGAAACTCCAAAATCGTCTGGTAAATATCCGCCGTGTCCACTCCCAGACCTTTCAATATCCCTTCGCGCGACACCGCATACACACGCGACACTTCGTCATTGAAAAACCATCGCAACGTATCCACGCTATGATACCCCAGGAACCACAGGATGGATGAACGGGCCGCCCAAGGGAGCAGATCCGTCGCCACCCATTTGATGTCATTCAGCCGGTAATAGGCGCTGTATGGATCGCCGATCTCGCCGTCTTCAATCGCCTTTTTCGCAATCGCAAACAACGGGCTCCAGCGGGCGTGCAGATCGACCATCATGCGGACACGGTTCCGTTTCACAGCCTCCACAATTTGGATGGCCTCTTCCCGGCTCGTCGTCAACGGCTTCTCCAGAATGAAATGCTTCTTCGCATTGGCGCAATCCACCGCGATTTGACAATGGGAGAAATCCGGCGTCACGATCGCTACGGCATCGATATCCGCCTTGCGCAGCATCTCCGTATGATCCACATACACAGCGGATTCCGGCAACCCGAATTTATCGGCAAGGCCTTTGGCTCTCTCACCATTCAAATCACATATCGCGGCCAGGGTTACATCCGGATGGTTGTCATAGATGTAAGCATGGGTCTCGCCCCAGGTCCCTGCGCCTATAATGGCCATATTCAAGCGGCCGTTTGTCCGGGTCATCGCTAAGTCACCTCTCAAGGAAATAAAATCGGTCCGCTCTACACGGGGAATCTCACGGCGTTCGGGCGGGTCCAGGCCATGCGCTGGATGAAGCCCTCCGCATACAGACACCCGGATTGCATCCCTCGCACTTTGGAAAGGGTCGTTACAAAATCAAGGATGTCCACGTGATCGTGACTTTGCAGCCACATTTGCTGGCTGCGATGGCATTTGAGCATATTCAGCTTCGTCTCTATGGTGTCGGAGATATCCACATAGAATGTAGGCTCAAAGCCAACCCCGGCTAAATTGTCCATATAATACAATGACGGCACTTTGGTGATAATCGAGTGTTCCGTGGAAAAGTTCGGAATCGTCGCCAGAAAAGTGGTGTCAAAGACAAGCTGGCTCACTGCGTTATGATCCGGCATATAATCATTCGGCGCATGCGTGATCACGATATCCGGCTTGACACGGCGGATGGTATCAATGAATTGGAGCCGAATTTCCTTGTCCGATGCCACAATCTCGCCATCCTTCAGCCCCATGGAGATCACGGGGCTATCGATCAACCGCCCGGACTGCTGGGCTTCCGATCTGCGAATGCGTACCAACTCGTCCGGCGGAATCTCAAAATGCCCTTTATCCCCATCGCTTGCATGGCACAGGGTCACTTCGTGGCCCGCTTGCTTCAGCTTCGCCAGTGTACCCGCACACGAAATTTCAATATCATCTGGATGCGCCCCTATCGCCATGATCCTCATCTGTAAATCTCTCCTTCTACATCCCGTTCTAATTCAACTCTGCCGACATCGGCCCGGCCAATTCCTCCAGAAAGAATAATTTTCCCTTCAATGTGGGCATGTAGCTGGAAGGAACCCACGGCGACGTGCCATAACGCAGCGTCGTCCACAGCGACATTCCTTGCCACATCATCCCTCTATCCAAATAGCCATCCGCGCCGCCAATCGCATAGTCCGCCTGCAGGAACAGCCCGGGGCCGATCGTATTCGCATAGCAAGGCACCAGCGTCGTGCGGCTTTTAAAGCTGGTGATGGCGTTTTGTTCGACGGTTAACGGATGCAACTTCGCGCCAAGACGGTGGGTCTGCGCTTTCCATAGCTGCTCGTCGGCATATTCCGCGGCAAAATGGGGCTCCCAAAAAGCAATATGGAACACCCTCCCAATCCCATAAATGACGATGAGCCTGGCGCCCTTGGACTTCAGCGTGCCGATCTTCTCCGCATAATGCGGCAGGTCGGCTTTCGTCGCATAATTTCTTTGCTTCGCGGGGACGGTCCATTCCCCAAGCGGGCCATACAACGCTTGCTCCATTCCATATTGGAAAGAAGCGGGATTGGATGGGGCCAATGTGTTGCCTTGCGCATCCGACCATTCATCCATATTAAACCCATGCACATGCGCGGCGCTCACCCCCCACGACTTCAAGAAGTACACGACCCAACGGTACATTCCCATCGGCCCGACAGGGAAGATGACGGCCAACTGCTCTCCGCGATCCCTTGCCTGCTTGATCTGCCATGCAATTTCATGCCCAAGCAATGCATCGAAATCGGACAGCTTGCAGCCGATGGGCGCAAATTCCGGGTTCCAATGCGCTTGCCGGTCATAAATGCGCTCCGGTTCATAAGAGCAGCATTGATCCATCTTCTCCATATCCCAGCCGGCCGGAAAAAAACCTTCCAACAACGATCCATGCATCGTGGACAATAAGTTCATACAGGCTCCTCCACTCCATCGTATGGCAGGGAGGGCAAGCCTCCCCGCGCTGCGTTGTATTGTATCCTCTTAAGCCGTCTGTGAACTTTAGAAATCGAAATCGTCGATATTGTCTTTGTTGAAAATCAAGCTCGGAACATAGCCGACCACATTATCTTTGACGAGCAGCTTGCCGCCCCAGCCGAAATCTTGTCCGTCTACGGGGAGTTTCTGCGTTTGGATGTAGTCGATGGCGGCTTTCACGGCATCATACGTCATCACGCCCGGATCCCACAGGAACAATTCGGATATGACGCCCGCCTTGATAAACTCGGCGTTCTGCGAGGGCAAGCCAATCCCGGTCACAGCGACTTTGCCCGCAAGACCTGCGGCTTGCACGACGGTTGCCGCGGAAGGAGGATTAACCGTTGAAACGCCGGCCAGCCCTTTCAGATTGGGATACGTCTGCAGCAAATTCTCCACTTGAGAAACGCCTTTTTGGAAATCCTCATCCGAAGCTTCGGTCGCTACCACTTTGATATCCGGCCATTGAGCCAATGTGGATTTAATGGCTTCCAGTCTTCTGTTCAACGCATCCTGCCCGAGCCCGCCCGTCAGAAGCGCGACTTCGCCTTTATAATCCACCGATTTGGCCAAGCTGTTGGCAATGGCCGTTCCGCTTTCTTCCGGGTCGCCTGCCGTGACATTAAAGAGCCTTTGGCTGTTGGGCGCGTCGATATCGAACGTAAACGTCGGAATTCCTGCGTCAAACGCCTTTTTAATGACAGGAACAAGGGCATCGCTGTCCACGGGGGCAATAATCAGCGCATCCACCTTCTGGGTAATCAAATCTTCAATAACGGTAATCTGTTTATTTAAATCTTCAACGGAAGGCCCTGTGAAGGTAACGTCCACGCCGAAATCCTCTCCTGCTTTCTTCGCGCCTTTTTCTGCCGCAATGAAGTAAGGATGGCCCACGGTCTTGGGAACAATCGCGATTTTCAATTTGCTGCCCGCGTCGGTGTTATCGGGCGACACGGCAGGGGTATTGGCGCCTTCCGCCGGGCTGTCGGTGCTTTCCGCCGGGCTGTTATTGTTCGATCCGCATGCGGCCGCAAAAACAACCATGATTATGACGACCAATAATGTTGCTGCTCGGTAAATCCCTCTTTTTCTGTTCATGTTGGACACCTCATCCTTTTCTCTAGTGTAATACAAGAC
>CAYYCV010000128.1:0-5859 GCA_964470405.1 uncultured Caryophanales bacterium | reverse complement strand
TCGCTGCATGATTTCCAATCGCCTCAACTTGACCCGTTCTGCCCCATCACCCCCTTCTTGTTTTTTCTGAATATTTTGAAAATGTCGATGGACCCTTGCTTGCGTTTCATATCCAGACCCACGACACCGATCAGCACACAACCCATAAATATTGTCTGCCAGTACGTGTTAATGCCTACCAGATTAAACCCGTTGATGATCGTGTTCATAATGAATACCCCGATCACCGACCTGAAAATGCTCCCTTGCCCTCCCAGGATGCTTGTCCCTCCGAGCAAGACCGCCGTAATGACATCAAACGCAATCGTTAAACCCGCGTCCGGGCTGGCAATATTGACCCTTGAAGCGAACAAAATCCCCGCAAAACCAGCGAGCAAGGCGCTGATGACATAAATCATGACTTTCAATTTATTCACCTGTACGCCGGACACGAATGCGGCCTTTTCGTTCCCCCCCAGCGCGAAAATAAACCTGCCCATCTTGGTGCGGTGAAGCACGAATATGCCGGCGGCAACGATGATGGCCGTAATCCATACAGGGATCGGAATGCCGATCAGCCTCGCGGTATCCAATCGGTTGAAATGACTCGGGAATGTAGTGACAGGCCTGCCCTGGGTCATGCCGTACACGACGCTTCTCACCACGGTCATCGTCGCCAGCGTGGCGATAATCGGCTGCATCTTCGCTTTGTACACGAGCAGACCGTTCAGCACTCCCACCGCACAGCCGGCCAACATTCCCGACAGGACCGCCGCCCAGAAGGGAACGCCTGCGCCGTAGAGCATCCCCATCAACAACGGCACCAAGGCCATAATGGCGCCGATCGACAGATCGAATCCCCCGATAATGACCACCAGCGTCATGCCGACAGCCATAATGACTTCCGGATTCATGCGGGTGATGACCGTGACGAAATTGTCTATCGATAAATAACTTCCATTCATCGACCCGATGACCGCCACCCACACCAGGAGAAAAGCGAATAGAAACAGCTCGTATCCATACTTTCTGGAGAAACGGCCCATCATATCGCCCTCCTCCTCGCATAGGCGTTGCGCGCCGTATCGAACATCAGAGCAATGATGATCGCCGTGCCGACAACCGTGCCTTGCCAGTACGCGGATATTTTAAGCAAGGTCATGCCGTTCAGAAACAGCCCGGACAAGATAACGCCAAGCAGTGTGCCGATGACCGTTCCCCGGCCGCCCGTGATCACGACGCCGCCCAGGATCGCCGCGGCAATCGCCTGCATCTCGTAGCCCGTCCCGGCCGAAGGCTGTATGACGCCGGTCCGGCCGATGAAGATCATGGCGGCAAACCCGGTTAATGCCCCGCACAGGGTGAACAGGATGAGCTTCGTGCGGTTCACATGCACGCCGGCAAACTTGGCGGACTGTTCACTGCCCCCAACGGCGTACACATGGCGGCCAAAGCGGGACATCCTCATCAACAGCGCAAACAGAACGGTTACGGCAAGCAGCAGGATAATGGGAATGTAGCCTTTCCCAAGCGCCAGAAATTCCGGGGGCAAGCCGGTTTTCCAGGCTCCGCCTGTGTACACAAAAGCAATGCCCTTGAATATTTCCATCGTGCCCAAGGTCACAATGATCGGGTTGATCGATAGCTTCACGATGATCGCCCCGTTGATGAACCCGCAGGCAGCGCCTACGGCAAGGGAAACCAGGAACACAGCCGGCAGGGGCCACCCCAGCTGAATAAACGTGCCCACAACGGAGACCGTGAGGCCCAACACCGAGCCGACCGACAAATCCAGCCCGGAGGAAATAATCGAAAGCGACATGGCGATGGACAGCACGCCGATGACGGCGATTTGCCGGGTGATGTTCTCAAAATTGTTCATGGTGAAGAAATGATCCGTACTCAGTGACAGAAAAGCGATGAATACCAGAATAAACAGAAATACCGGAAGCTCGGCTTTGGACATGAGCAATTGCATCAGCGCGCTGCTTCGCTTTCCGGCAGGCGTTTCATTGGCTATACGATCCAGCATAATCTCCCTCTTTCGCCCTAGCTTGACCCCGTTGCATAACGCATAATTTTCTCGGGGGATACTTCCTCTTTGCTCAAAGTGGCCGTCATGCGCCCTTCATGCATCACGATGACGCGGTCGCTCATGCCGATCACCTCCGGCAATTCCGAAGAAATCATCATAATGGCATACCCCTGAGACACCAATTCGTTCATCAGTTCATAAATTTCCGCTTTGGCGCCCACATCAATGCCTCGCGTCGGCTCATCAAAGATCAGAATTCTGGACTGCGTGGCCAGCCACTTGGCGATGACGACCTTCTGCTGATTGCCTCCGCTCAGATTCCCGACGAGCTGATGCTCACTCGGCGTTCGAATGGTTAATTTCTCCATATAATGCGCTACCATTCGCTTTTCCTCAGGGAAATGAATAAGGAACTTGGCTCCTTTCTTCGCGTTCATCGTCAGTGTCGTATTGTCGGCCACCGACATCAACAGCACCAGGCCATGTTCCTTGCGATCCTCCGGCAAAAAGCCAATGCCCAGACCCAGCGCCTCCAACGGCGTCGCGGGAAGCGCCCGCCACCGCCCTTCAATGCAAATTTCTCCGCTGTCCACCTGATCGATGCCGAAGATCGCCCTGGCAAACTCGGTGCGGCCTGACCCGACCAACCCGGATACGCCGACGATTTCCCCCTTATGCAGCTCGAACTCGATATCGTGAAACACATTTTTCCTCGTCAAGTTGCGTACGGAAAGCACAGCCTCCCCTATTTCAAGCTCTCGCCGGGGGTAATAGGAACTGATCTGACGCCCCACCATTCTGGATATAATATGGTCCAGCGCGGCCTCCTTCGTTATGACCGTATCGATATATTCCCCATCCCTGAGGATGCTGATTCGGTCGCTTA
Source organism: uncultured Caryophanales bacterium (assembly GCA_964470405.1). Taxonomy (GTDB): domain Bacteria; phylum Bacillota; class Bacilli; order Paenibacillales; family CAYYCV01; genus CAYYCV01. The sequence continues at coordinate 2,959 of CAYYCV010000128.1, read as the reverse complement.
ACTCGAAGATTTCCTCGAATTTATGGGAGACATACAGGATGGAAATACCCTTGGCCACCAGGCTTTTTACGATGTCCATCAATATTTTCACTTCGTATCCCGACAGCGATGAGGTCGGCTCGTCCATGATAATCAGCTTCGCGTTCATCGTCAGCGCGCGGGCAATCTCGATCAACTGCTGGTTGGCCACCGACAGCCTGGATACCTCGGTCGTGGGCGATATCGAAACTTGGAGGCTCTCCAGAACCCGCGCCGTATCCCGATTCATTTTCTTCCAATCGATCAGGCCGCCGAATTTTTTGGGCTCTCTGCCCAGGAACACGTTCTCCGCCACCGACAGATTGCCGCACAGCGTAAGCTCCTGATAGATGGTGGCAATCCCCAGGCTTTGCGCCATCCAGGGAGCCTTGATCAGGACCGGCCTGCCTTCCCAGAACATCTCGCCGCTCCATCCGTCCAGCACACCGGACAAAATCTTAATCAGGGTCGATTTGCCCGCGCCATTCTCACCGACAAGCGCCAGGACTTCCCCCGGATAAATCTCAAGATCGACATCGTTAAGGGCTCGTACTCCAGGGTACACTTTCGATATGCCCTTAAGCTGCAATAACGCCTGTTGTGTCATCTCCCAGGTCCCCTCCCCTTCCTGCCGCTACCAAATCGTATACCCGCCGTCGATCACCAAAACCGCGCCTTGCATGTAATCGGAGGACTTGGCCGACAGGAACACCACAGCGCCCGCCAGCTCTTCCGGCTCGCCAATGCGCTGCGCCGGAATCAGCGAAACCGCTTGCTTGTAAAACGCCGGGTCTTGTTTGAAAAAATCCCTGTTGGGATCGGTGTTGAAATAGCCCGGAGCGATCGCATTTACATTGATGCGGTAGGGCGCCCATTCCGCGGCAAGGGCCCTTGTCAGGCCGACAATCGCCTGCTTGGACACATCGTAGGAGCCGCCATGCACGCCCTGGTTGATGACAAAACCCGATATGGAGGAAATGTTCACGATTTTCCCCTTGCGGCGCCGGATCATCTCTCTGCCTACGGCCTGCGCGCACAGAAAACTGCCTGTCACATTGACATCCATCACCTGGTTCCACTGCGGCAAGGTCGTCTCCTGGGGCGGAATATTCACTCTTCTCGTTCCGGCATTGTTCACCAGAATGTCGATTTTGCCAAACTGCTGCATGCACGCCTTCACAGCGTTTTCAACATCCTGCCGGCTCGTAATATCCGCAAGCGACCAGCCGCACTGCACGCCAAGCTCGCGAATCTCAGCGGCAAGTTCCTTCATTCCATCCGCACCGTGACCGAGCAGGAACACGTTCGCCCCGGCGGCGGCCAACGCTTTGGCGAACACCCTGCCCAAGCCTTTGGCCGCACCCGTCACAATGGCTGTCTCCCCGGTCAAATCAAAGCACTTCAACATCGCACAAGCCCCCCGCGCGCTATTATTTAATGGCAAACTTCCAAACCTGCTCCAGGGCGGTCAAAGCCACACCCACACCGACCATGGACTTATCCGTGCTGCCGTAAGTCAGGTTCACCCTGTTGCCGTAATAATGCAGCACATTATGTCCAAAGCTTTCCCGCACCTTATCCAGAAAAGGCGTCCCAAACCGCTGCACATAACCCCCAATCACGATATTCTCAATGTCCAGCATATGCGCCGTGATCGCGATCGTCCGACCCAGTTGAAGCGCCACGTCATCTACAATCTCGCATATATCCGGCTGGAGATTGCGGTATAAATCCGCGATGCGGTCGAGATTATTCGCCGCCGGCACTTTCCTCTTGATCCGTTCCAGCAAGTACCCATACTTCAATTTGGTTTCCAGGCAACCTCTCATCCCGCAGGAACACAACTCTCCGCCGGGGTCGATGGGAATATGACCAATTTCGCCGGCCCCCCACAAGTCCCCGTAATAGACCTGCCCATTGATGACAATCCCGGCGCCGATCCCGGTTATAACCGAGATATACAGCATGTTCTTCTTGAATTGATTCTTGTTATAGTAGTATTCCGCTCTTGTCGCCGCATTCGATTCATTCTCGATAAATACCGGAATAGAGAACTCGTCTTCAATGTATTTGACCAAGCCGGCTCCCTGAATATCGAAGCTGACACTGTAGAGAACATTTCGATTTTGGACGTCCACCAGCCCGGCGACCCCGATCCCAATGCCAACCACCCGGCTGTTCTCGGGCAAGTCCCGGATCAGCCCGGCGATCATGGCAATGGAGACTTGCACAATACTGCTAAAGGTATTCTGATAAGGCTGCGTGACGCGTTTCAAAATATTCGCCTTGGTGTCGCAAAGGTAGGCGGTAATGTTATCGTTGCTAATCATCTCAAGCCCTATCGTTAGCCGGTTTACAGTGTTCGCCTGAATCAGCAGCGGCCTTCTGCCCCCGGAAGACAACCCATCTCCCAGTTCATCCAAATAGCCATCCTCAATCAGCTCGGCGATAATGCTGGAAACGGTGACTTTGGTCAGCCCGGTTCCCCGCGCAATATCCGCCCGCGAGACCGATTCCGCATTTTTCACGAAATCATACACTAACCGCATATTATTTAGTTTTAGTTGGTTTGCATCCATTTTATCCATCGAATTCCCTCAATTTCATTCATCATATTCATAAAAAGAAATCAAATATCCATTCAATTAAGGCAACTTAGTAAATTATATTAACTATGTTTCAATATTATAAACCCGAATATTTTGCTTTGTCAATGGATTATTAGTGCATATTTGCACTTTAAGTTAAACAACTTAACTAAGTTTTTCTAAAATTGATGTTCTCCTTGTAAAGATGGATACTTCCTCATGGAGCGAATCTGTGTTTTGTTTCATTCACGCAATGGCCGTTCGGGAACAGCGGCAAGTCCACCAATCACGCCGTCGGCTCATGATAACAGGCAGGCGGTGGAATCAAAATGGTTTTTATTGTATAGTAGTTC
>CAYYCV010000127.1:0-14360 GCA_964470405.1 uncultured Caryophanales bacterium | reverse complement strand
AATTCGTCGGTCAGCGTATAGAAACCTTCCTCGTCCCTGCAATCGAGCGCGCGGACGATCTCCCGATACAATTTGTCTTTCCTGTACTGTTTCAAGGATTCGTCCAAGATCATTTCGGCAAACAGCTTTCGCAGGACGGTGCAAGTGTCGTTTATTTTTTCCATAACGCATTCCTCCAATTGCTAAAAGCATATTCAACGATTTCAACTGTGTTAAATACAACCGCCCCGATTCCGGCGAATGTGCCCCTGCCCAGCCAAACCGCAGCCGGCGAGCGCGCGCCCCGGCGAATCACACCTGAATATCCATGTCGTCCGGAAGCTGTATCGTGTCCTGATCCTGGACAAAAGTCCCGCGGATCACCTTGCTGCCCATGGACGTCACCTGCACCACTTTGCCTTGCTGTTCATGCTCGCCGATCCGAAGGATGCCCAAATGCATCAGCATTTGCAAAATCCGTTGCTCCAAAATCGATTCGGGCGAATCGTAATAATAAGGTTTAATCAGTTTGCAGAGAACCGGTTTCAGCGAATCCACCGTTACCCACTGGCGCGCCAGACGGTCGATCCAACGCACGATCGGCTGCAGATTGAGGATCGCCCCTTTGTACAACCTTAGCCACATCCGGTATACCTGAACCCATTCCTCCCGCGCGTTCTCCCGCACTTTGGCTTGGGCCGCGCACGTCAGAACCAGCTTGTTCTCCTGTTCCTCGATCAACTGATTGAAATAACAATAATCGTAAATGAGGGAAAACCGGTTGGGATAATCGCGATGCTTCCTCCCGTATCCGAAGCGCCAGCCTCCCCCGGTCAGGGGCTCCTCGCGGACGGAAAACGAGTCCAGCGCCTGCTGGATCCAACGCTTATACATCACGCCATCCGCCGTTAAGGGAATCTCGTTATGATAAACAAAGCGGAGAAATTCGTGGATATCGTCCAAAATCAACTGGTATTCGTCGCGGTACACAGGCGGAACCCCGGTCCTGACCAACCCCGCTTCAAATCGGCGGGCCAGCGAATCGCAAAATTTGTTTTTCAAATCCTGCGGCACTTGAAACAAATATTTGGTCTGTTGCGAATAGCCGTTAAACAGCCAGCCCCGGCGCTTGAATTCGCTGATCATTTCCCGCGGGTTGCGCTGCGTGTCCGTTTTATCGAAAAAAGTTTGGCGCACCCTGGCAATCAGTTCCTCCAGGCTGAACGTATCTCTGGGATCAAATGAAAGCGAGCTGATGAAGCGGATGTCCTCCACATTCAAATTGTTGATCGTCTGTTCGAACACCCCTTTGCGGTTCAAAGCGGTCAAAATCGATTGGATCAACTCGTTTTTGGAATGGGCGCTGCATTCGCATTGATAGTTACCGGCAATCCTGCTTAATTGATGTATATCGGCATAGCCGAGCATATCGGCCAAATTCATCCCGGTACCTCCCTGAAAACATTTTCAGTACCATTATGGGATGATTATTGGAAAATATTCGTCGATTGCGAAATAAAATCGGGGTTCAAATGCGTTGCGCTGTTGTAGGGGTCGCATACCCATCTGTCTTCTACCCGCTGCAGAAGGCTGAGGGACGTATTTTGAATAGGGGGAGGGAACGAATGGCCGGGCAAAAGATCGTGGAGCAAATGATATATGAATCCGCCGTGCGTAACGACCAGAATGTTTTCATGCTTGGCATCCGAGGCCAGCTCATGCCAGATGTCCAAAGCGCGGATGCTTAATTGCCGGTCGCTTTCGCCGCCGTGGTCCAGCGAGCGCCAATTCTCGCCCCAGCGCCGCAAGCGTTCATCCAGCGTCGTGCCTTCGATTTCCCCAAAGGATCGCTCGCGGAGCCGGGCGTCCGTCCTGAACGGCATCGGATTCAGCCGGCCTATCGCCTTGGCCGTGTCCATCGCCCGCGACAAATCGCTGCTGATCAGAAGATCCCAACGCTGATCCTTGAGCCTGACGGCCAGCGCCTGCGCCTGCCGTCGGCCCGCCTCGTTCAATTCGATATCCACCTGCCCCTGAATCTTGCCCTCGCTGTTCCAATCCGTTTCTCCATGCCGAATCAGAGCAATTCGCTTCTTCACTGTCTCACCTTCTCCTGTTCAAAAAACCTCCGCCCGCTTTACAGGCGGATGGAGGCTGCATTTGTTTTTGGAATTCACGCCTTGATCCGCGACAACCAGTTCATGATCAGAAGCGCGCTGATGACGCCAAACAGCGATACGGCCAACCAGTAATCGGGCGATTTCGGAAACTGGTCCATCCGCAATACGGTCGGCGAACTGATGCTGGCCATCGGAATCCCTTCAAACACGCTGGATTGATCCGCAAACCCGATCGAATCCCCCGCCTCGTAGCCGACCGGAAAAATGCCCGACAAAGGCTGGTCGCCTCCGCCCACCGCCGGATACCATACGGAATGAAACAAAGCTACGGCAAAGATGGCAATGCAAAGTGCGATCATCATCGTGAGGTTTCGCCTGAGCTTGTACGATATCGTATAGGTCCGGTCCGGAATCGGCATTCTCCACGCCTCGTCTTGGTAAATCCGGTCCATTACGCCGGCGGCTACCGTTTCCCGCGGAAACGCTCCGACGGCATTCCGATGCGAAGTCTGGATCAGCCTCACGCTTTCTTGCCAAATCGCAAACTCTTCGGCACATGCGGCGCATTCCCCAATGTGTTCTTCGATCTGAATTCGTTTAAGGTCATCTTTCGATAAATCGCAATATTCACCGAACCATGATTGGACCTCAGAGCATCTCATCGTTGATTCATCCCTTCGTATTCTTCAAGCGCCGGCTCCATAAAATAAGGCTCCAGCTGCGTTTTCACACTGGCTCTGGCTCGAAAAAGCAACGACTTCACCGAGCTGACGGTCTGGCCTAAAATATTTGCAATTTCCTGGTAATCCATTTGGTCATACTCCCGCAAAATCAACGCCGATCTTTGCTTTTCCGGCAAATTATTGATCGCCTCGCGCACCATCGAAACCTTCTCGTTTCTCAAGATGGTTTGCTCCGGCAGGGATTCCTTCGAAGATTGCGGGACGTAACCGCTTTGTTCCAGGGAAATTTGTCCGTTTTTTTGTTTTCTCAGTTCGCTTAACACCGTATTGCGGGCTATCGTATAAAGCCAGGTTGCAAAAGACGCCTCCACCTCGCGAAAAGTTTGCAGACTTCGAAACGCCTTGTAGAACGTTTCCGCACAAAGGTCTTCGGCAATCATTTCCAGATTGGCGCTTTTTAACATGTGAAAGATGAAAGCAAGAATTTTTCGCTCGTAACGCTGCATCAATTCGGAGTAAAGTTGAACGTTGCCGTCTTTTACTTCTCTGATTAACTGGGAATCAGTCACTACAAGCGACCCTCCTTGCGTCAGGCTCATCTCCCAGCAGCTTCAGATACAATGTTTTACTGCACAAGGGGAGAAAAGTTGCGTTTGATAATAAAAAAATCGCTACCATTCCTTTCGGCGGAAAGCCTCCATACTTAAATTCTTTGCGATTCGAAGAAATCCTTCTTTATTCGCCAAAATGTGATCGTCGTTCCACCGCAATAGAATGTCTCTTCCATTGTACTATACATTGCGCGATGAAATGCAAAAAAAAACCACCTAATCTAATTAAGTGGTTGCACATAGTGCAATGTTTTCGGATAGGAGTGGAGAGAAACCATACTGTATGTTTATTATATTGTATCCGTTTTCATTTTGTCAACCGTTTTTTTGAAAACGGTTACGTTTTATTTGTTCCACCCGATCGCGCTTACTGGCGAACCTCGCAGTCGAGCTGTTTCAACACGTCCGAAGCCCGATTCATGTCCTCCTCGTCGCGAAACGACAAGCGCAAAACGCCGGGAACGTCGAGGCGATTTTCAATGATCTGGATATTGCTCAGGTTGATCCGGTAATCGCCGAGTCGGGAAGTGATTTTACCGATAATCCCCGGCTGATCGGGCACATCCACATAAATGTCATGCATCGACGAAAGAATGCCCCTCCGTTTTTCCGGCAGCTTGCCGCGAAACGCGCCCGCCTCTTGAAACCGGCGTTCAATCCCTTCCCCGTCCCGCTGTTCCAACAGCCGAATAAACTGTTCGATCTGCCCGTTCCAATCATGGAGCAGCTTGAGCAGCACGGTGCGGTTTTGCAGCAAAATATCCCGCCATATGACCGGATCGCTCGATGCGATGCGGGTAATATCGCGAAATCCGCCGGCAGCCAGTTGCCCGTACAAGGGGTTCGACCGATCGTAGCCCGCGATCTGGTTGACCAACGCCGCCGCAATAATGTGCGGCAAGTGGCTGATGGCCCCGACAACGTCATCGTGCACAACGGGGTCCATGCGAATCACCTGCGCGCGGGTATGTTCCAGCAAGCCGAGCAAACGGGCGCAAGCCGCTTCCGGCACGCTTTCGTCGGGCGTGATGACATAAACCGCGTTTTCAAACAAGCGGGAAGACGCGGCTTCCACGCCGGATTGCTCCTTTCCCGCCATCGGGTGGCCGCCGATGAAGCAGACCTCCCCCCGGACGGTCCGCTTGGCGCAATCGCTGATCGCGGCCTTGGTGCTTCCGACATCCGTAATGATGCAGCCCGGCTTCAGCGGAAGCCGGCTCAGGCGAATCAAATATTCCTCCAGCATTCCCACCGGAACGCAGAGGAAAATAAAGTCGGCGTCCCGGGCCGCCTCCTCTATGGAAGTCGTCGCCTCGTCCACCACTTTGCGCTTTAAATATTTCTTGACGGATTCCGGGTTGTTGGAATAGCCGATCGTGCGGAGGCCCGGTTGATCTTTGAAACTGAGCGCCAACGACCCGCCGATCAACCCGACGCCAAAAATTGCGATCCTCATTGGCCCGGAACCTCTTCCAATGCTCCTTCCAGCACCTCTTCCAAAGCCTTGATGAATTTTTCATTTTGCTCCGGTGTGCCGACCGTGACGCGAATCGAATGCGGAAAATCGAGCTGATGCCCGCCGCGGACGATAATTCCTCTCTTCAACAATCCCTCAAATACGGGAGCCGCCGGACGCTTCACATGAACCATGATAAAATTGCCGTACGCCGGAAAATAGTCCAGTCCCAGCCGTTGAAAATGCCGCTCCAGATAGCGAAGCCCGGCCGTATTCCGGCTGCGGCACTCCTCGATAAACGTCTGATCGCCCAGCGCCGCCAGAGCGGCGGCCTGACCATGCCTGGACGTATTGAACGGAGGCCGCACCTGATTGACGGCTCGAATGATCCGCGGATCGCCGATCCCGTATCCCACCCGCAGCGACGCCAAACCGTAAATTTTGGAGAACGTGCGCAACAGCACCAGATTGTCGTATTGCCGTTGAAGCTCCAAGCCGTTCGGATAATCGTCCGACTCGATATATTCGCAGTATGCTTCATCCAGAACGACCATCACATCGGCGGGAACTTTGCTCATAAACGACCTGAATTCTTCATCCGTGACGATCGTGCCCGTCGGATTGTTCGGATTGCACACCCATATAATTTTGGTTCGATCCGTTATTTTTTCCAGCATGGCGTTCAAATCGTGCTTGCCTTGAAGCAAAGGAATCTCGACGCAGGTCGCCCCTTCCACTTCCACATTATGTTTATACTGCGAGAAGGTGTGCGAGGCCATGATCGTCTCGTCGCCGCGCTGCAGGAAGGCCCTGGCGATCATGAGAATGACTTCATCCGAGCCGGTCCCGAGAATGATCCGGTCGGCATCGACATCCATATGGCGCGCCAACGCCCGCGTCAGTTCCACGCTGGCGCCGTCGGGATACAGACAGGTTTGGTCGAGCTGCGAGACGATCGCTTCCTTGGCTTTTGGCGAACACCCATACGGGTTTTCGTTGGAGGCCAATTTGATGATCTCCGTCAAGCCCAATTCCCGCTTCACTTCTTCAATCGGCTTGCCCGGCTGATAAACCGGAAGATGGACAATATTGGATTTCGGTTGGATCATGCCAAATCACTCCTACTCCTGCTTCGCGTTTATGTTCTTAATTGTGCCACAAATTCACGAATTTGCAATAGCGCGCCGAATTTTGTTTCCGGCTCGTTCAGAAGCGGCAACAACTCCTCGATTTTGCGGATAATCGCACTCCCGACAATGACCCCGTCGCTAAACTGCGAAAACTTTTCCACCTGATCCCGGTTGGAAATCCCGAACCCGACGCAAACCGGAACCGTCGCAGCGGATTTTACCGTGGAAACGAAATCCTCGCCCCCGGCGAAAAATTCCGACCGCACCCCCGTAACGCCAAGCGAGGACACGCAGTACACAAACCCCGACGCCTGTCCGGCAATGCGATCGATTCTGTCCCGGGACGTGGGGGCCACCAGCGGAATCAGATGGATCCCGAATCGGCGCGCCCCATCCCGCACCTGTCCGTCTTCCTCAATCGGCAAGTCGGGAATGATCATCCCGCTGATATCGTTCTCCGCCAACAGTTGAAAGAAGCGCTCCAATCCGAGCTGCAGCACCGGGTTATAGTAAGTAAACAGGATAAAAGGCAGCCGGATTTGACGTTCCCTGGCTTGGCGCGCCGCACGAATGCAATCCACAATATTGATCCGATTGTCCAGCGCGCGCTGCGAAGCCCTTTGAATGACCGGGCCATCCGCCAACGGATCGGAATAGGGAACGCCCAATTCCACCATGTCGGCCCCGGCCGCTTCCAATTCCTTGAGAATATCCAGGGACGCGGAAAGGTTCGGGTCGCCGATGGTCAGAAAGGGAATCAACGCCGTGCGGTTTTCCCTCTTCAGCCGATTGAACGTCTGATCAATGAGATTCATTCGCATCACCCCCAAGCACCCGCATGACCGATTCCATATCCTTGTCGCCGCGGCCTGAAATATTGACGACCACGATCTGATCTTTGGACAATGTCGGAGCGAATTTCGCCAGATGCGCAATCGCATGGGCGCTTTCCAAGGCGGGAATGATCCCTTCCGTCCGGCTGAGCAGCCGCATGGCATCCAGCGCTTCCCGGTCGGTGGCGGGCACATATTCCGCCCTTCCGCTGTCTTTCAAATAGGAATGCTCCGGGCCGATCCCGGGGTAATCCAACCCGGCGGAGATCGAATGAGCCGGCTGCACCTGGCCGAAAGCGTCCTGCAGCAAATAGCTCATCGAGCCTTGAAAGACGCCGTGCGTTCCCTTGGTCATCGTCGCCGCATGGCGATCCGTATCGACGCCTTCGCCGGCCGCCTCCACGCCGATCAAGCGCACGCCCGAATCGCCGACAAACGGATAGAACATGCCCATCGCATTGCTTCCGCCGCCGACACAGGCGATGACCGCATCGGGCAGCCTGCGCTCCAGCTCCATAATCTGCTCGCGGGTCTCATCCCCGATAATCCGCTGAAAATCGCGCACCATCATCGGATACGGATGCGGCCCGGTGACCGAACCGAGAATGTAATACGTATCGTGGACGTGGCTGACCCAATAGCGCAGCGTTTCGTTGCACGCATCCTTCAACGTGCGCGTGCCGGACGTAACGGGAATCACCTCCGCCCCAAGCAGCTCCATCCGGAATACGTTCAACTGCTGCCTGCGCGTGTCCTCCTCGCCCATGAACACCTTGCACTCCAGCCCCAGCAGCGCCGCCACCGTCGCGGTCGCCACGCCGTGCTGGCCGGCCCCCGTTTCGGCGATGACTTTGCGCTTGCCCATTCTTTGCGCCAAAATCGCCTGCCCGATCGTGTTGTTTATTTTGTGCGCCCCGGTATGGTTCAGGTCCTCCCGCTTCAAATAAATCTTCGCGCCGCCCAGCTTCTCCGTCAGCCTTTCGGCAAAATACAGCGGCGTCGGCCGGCCGGAGTATTGTTTCAGCAGGTACTCGACTTCCCGCTTGAACGCGGCGTCCCCGGCGTAGCGCAGGTAGGCCTGCTCCAGTTCGATCAGGGCATTCATCAGCGTCTCCGGCACATATTTCCCGCCGAATTTACCGAATCGCCCGTGCTCATCCGGCATCTGGTTCATGAACTCTTCACCCTTTCCACAAAACGCTTGATTTTTTCTATATCCTTCACCCCGTCGGTCTCCACGCCGCTGGAAACATCGACCCCGTCCGGATGGAAATCGGCCAGCAAACGCGCCACATTATCCGCGTTCAGTCCGCCTGCGACAATCAGCGGCAGATCGGCGGCGCGGGCGGCCGCGCGATACTCCGGTATGCGGTCCCAGGCAAAGGTTTTGCCCGTTCCGCCCCCCTGCACGGGATCGAACGTATCGAGCATCACCGCGTCGATGTGCGGAAAATACGGAGCGAGCCGCTCCGGCGGAGAGGCCGGCTGCTCCATCCGCCCGGCGGAAGCCGCGGAAACGGAAAACACTTTGAAGATGCGCACCTTTCTGGCCCGTTTGATTTGGCGGCAGTCTTCGGGGGTTTCCCGCCCGTGCAGTTGCACGATGTCCAGCCCCGCCCGGTCGATCGCCCGGAGCAGTTCGCTTCTCTCCGAATCCACAAAAACGCCGGCTTTCAAAGGGCGATCCCCCGCCCATTCTCCCGCCTGCCGCGCAATGGCCTCCACCCGCTTGGGCGTCACCTTCCGCCTGCTGTCGGCAAACACAAAGCCGACGATATCCACCGCCAGCGGAAAAATCGCTTTCAGCGTGTCCGCATCCTGCAATCCGCAAACCTTTAACAGCGGCAGCTTCCCCTTATCCATGGCGATTCCCTTCCGCCGCGGCCGCGCCCAACAGCCCGGAAACCGCCTGGCCGATGTCCGGCTGCCTCATGAAATGTTCGCCCACCAATACGGCCTCTACCCCAACGGAAGCCAGCATGGCGATTTCCTGCGGCGACGAAATCCCACTTTCGCTGATCGTCGTTCGGTCCCGTGGAATGTGGCAGACCAGTTCCTCCGTTGTTTTCAAGTCGGTCTCAAACGTTCTCAAATTCCGGTTGTTGATGCCGATCAGATCCGCATCGAGCTCCAACGCCCGCTCCAGCTCCCTCCGGTCGTGAACCTCCACCAGCGAATCCAGCCCAAGGCTGCGCGCAATGGACGCGTATTCGCGCAGTTGCGCGTCGGTCAAAATCGCCGCGATCAGCAAAATCGCATCGGCGCCGATCGCCCTCGCCTCGTAAACCTGCCTGTAGTCGATGGTAAAATCCTTGCGCAGCAACGGAATATTCACGGCTTCCCTGACCTGCTGCAAATACTCGTTGGAGCCTTGAAAGAACGGCTTGTCGGTCAGCACGGAAATGCAGTCCGCTCCCGATTCCTCATAGATCCGGGCGATATCGACCGGATGGAACGGCTCCCGGATCAGGCCTTTGGACGGGGATGCCTTCTTCACTTCGGCGATCAGTCCCATATGGGGAAGACGGCGGTCGCGCAGAGCCCTCCTGAAGCCCAGGCAATCGGGAAGCCCGGAAATTTGCTTTTCCATTTGCCGCAGCGAAAAATGTTGTTTCAATTGGTCTACCTCCTGCTGCTTGGAGGCGACGATTCGGTCAAGAAACATGGTTCAACTCTCCCGTGAACTGGACAAGCTGCTCCAGCTTTCGCTGCGCTTGTCCCGAATCGATCGTTTCCGCGGCCAGCTTCACGCCGTCCCGCAGCGAAGCGGCTCTGTCCGTCACATAGAAGCAGGCGCCCGCATTGGCGAGCACCACATCGCGGTGCGCCCCCGTCTCCCCTTTGAAAATCCGGCGGATGATCTCGGCGTTGCATTGCGCGTCTCCGCCGCAAATCTCGCTCAGTTGGCTCGTCTGCAAGCCCAGGTCTTCGGGGGTGATATCATACGTGCGGATTTCGCCGTTTTTCAATTCGGTCACCTGCGTTGGCGCGGAGATGCTGATCTCGTCCAACCCGTCGTGGCTGGATACGACCATGCCCCGTTTCATCTGCAATTCGCGCAGCACATGGGCAAGAATGCTCGTTTTGCTGCGGTCGAACACGCCGAGAAGCTGGCGATCCGCGCCGGCGGGGTTCGTCAGCGGGCCGAGCATGTTAAAGATGTTGCGGATGCCGATCTCCTTGCGCGGTCCCGCCGCGTGCCGCATCGACTGATGGTAAACCTGGGCGAACATGAAGCAGATCCCGATCCGGAACAAACACTGCGCGGCCTGCACGCTGTTCAGCCCGATATGGACGCCCAACGCTTCCAGCACGTCGGCGCTGCCGCTTTTGCTCGACATCGCCCGGTTGCCGTGCTTCGCCACGCGAACGCCTCCCGCCGCCGCGACGATGGCCGACGCCGTCGAAATGTTGAAGGTGTTGGCCCCGTCTCCGCCCGTACCGCAGGTATCGAGCAAATCCTCGCGCTCCGTTTCCACCCGGAACGATTTGCTGCGCATCGATTCGGCAAACCCGGTAATCTCCTCGATCGTCTCGCCCTTCATGCGAAGCGCCGTAATCAAGCTTCCGATCTGCGCGGGCGTGGCCAATCCGTCCATGATCTGATCCATGACCCCCCGCGCCTCGTTGCGCTTCAACTCGCGTCCGTCGATAATCGCGGCAATCGCCTGTTGGATCGTTAACTGGTTTTCCATTGAGAAGCCCTCCTTATCAATTATAACGAATGGATAAAGTAATCCTGGTTGGTTTGAACCGTCTGCCTTTCATCCTTGACGCCGAAAATGGCTTCCGCCATCCGGATCGATTTCAGCAGCGCTTTGGCCTTATTCACCGTTTCCTCGTATTCTTTCTCCGCCACGGAATCGAACACAATACCGGCCCCGGCCTGAACGTAAGCTTTGCCCTGCTTGAAAATGATCGTGCGGATCGTGATGCAGGTGTTTAGATTGCCCGAGAAGCCCAGGTATCCGATCGCTCCGGCGTAAGCGCCGCGCGCTTCGTTCTCCAGCTCGGCGATAATCTCCATCGCCCGCAGCTTCGGGGCCCCGGAGACGGTTCCGGCGGGAAGGCAGGAAATAAAGGCGTCGAAGAAATCTTTATCCTTGCGAATTTTGCCGTGCACGTTGGAAACGATATGCATCACATGCGAATAGCGTTCGATATCCATGTACGTGTCGCATTTGACCGTTCCGAATTCGGCCACCCGGCCGATATCGTTGCGCCCGAGATCGACCAGCATCAAATGCTCGGCGCGCTCTTTCTCGTCGGCCAGCAAGTCTTTCTCCAATTGCTGGTCCTCCTGTTCCGTCCGGCCGCGCGGGCGGGTTCCGGCAATCGGCCGCGTGTCCACCCGATCCCCGTCCACCTTCACCAGCAGCTCGGGGGAAGTGCCGACAATCACTTCGTCGTCCATCTTCAAATAATACATGTACGGCGACGGATTCATCGTGCGCAGCACGCGGTAAACCATCAGCGGCGGAATGTCCGTATCGATGTGAAATCGCTGCGAAAGCACCACCTGGAATATATCCCCCGCCCGGATGTATTCTTTGCCCTTCTCCACATTCGCCATAAACTGCGCTTTGCTCACATTGGACTCTATTCCGCCCAGATCGACATCATCCGGGATCGAATGATGGCTCATGACGGCCGATTGCATAATCGGCTGTTTGAGCTTGCCCACCATCGCATCGATTTTGCGGCAGGTTTCGTCGTATTCCCGGGCAATTTGCTCGTCCGTGGCCCCCGGTTCAATGTGAACATTGGCGATAACTTTAATCTGCTGTTTGAAATGATCGAACACGACCACCTGATCGCAAAACATAAATTGGAGGTCATCCATCTTGAGATCGTCCACCCGATGGGGCGGAATTTTCTCGTAATACTGGAGCAGGTCATACCCGAAAAATCCGATGGCTCCGCCGGTGAACGGCGGAAGCTCGGGAAGCGACGGGCTGGTGTAGGCGCGGAGGCGCGCTTTCAACGTGTCGATCGGATTGCCGCGAATCTGCTGCACCTGGCCATTCGATTCCATCTCCAGCGTGCCGTTTTTCCCGCGAACGATCAAAAACGGATCGGTGCCGATAAACGAATACCTGGCCCATTTCACGCCGCCCTCCACGCTCTCCAGCAAGAAGGCCCTCGGTTCATGGCAAAAATGCTGAAATACGCGAATCGGCGTTTCCGTATCGGCCATTAAATGACGGACGACGGGAATCAGGTTGTACTGTCCGGACAATCGGACGATTTCCTGCAGTTCCGGTGTGTACATGGGGCATCGCTCCTTTCCAAATGTCATTTCCGCAAAATAAAAACCCCACGCCGAAAGCGGAGGGTTTGATCGTTGAGTTGTACGAATAAGTCACCCGAAACCTGTTCATAAAAAATGAAAACAGCAACAGACCAACGTCTGCCTGATCATCTCGGCTCTTGGACCAACTCAGCTAAACTCAACTTCACTCTGCTCAACTCGACTGACTTTACTATACATCGGGTGGGGCCGCAAAGTCAACCGCCGGATGGAAATTATGCCAAAGCGACGTCCGGATAACGCCGAAATGACGCCGGTGTGCCGTTGAAACAACGACGGGACGGGGCCGAAATAACGACGAGACGGTGTTGAAATAACGACGAGACAGTGTTGAAATAACGACGAGTCGGCCCATCGCACGTTATATGAAAATAACTGTGCCACTTTAAAGTGGTGAATGGCGATAGAACAAAAAAGCCTCCAATGGGTTTGGAACTTCTATTTTATGGAGTGCTTACGCTGGGTTTTTGACGTGTAGCTCGACCTCGTAACCCATCTGGTTTATTTTGCGAATCCAATCATCGATCCCGATCTCTCGGGTTCCTAAGTCGTCCGCCGCTAGTTCGTGGTACGGAACCTTATCGCGTAAGACGGCGTAGATGATTCGAATCAGTAAGTGGGCCACCGCCATAATCGCTTTTTGTTTCCCCATTCGGGGCGCTCTTGGTGGACGCGCTGTACGTGAAGGTGCGCGAACGCGGCTAGGTCCGTTCACGCGGCGTGCTGTTCGCCACCGGGATCAACCGGGACGGTTACCGGGAAATCCTCGGGCCGCAAATTGGGGACACCGAGTCTCAGGCGAGTCGGGACGTCTTCTTCACGGAATTGAAGCGGCGCGGCCCTTTGTTGACGCTCTACGTTAATAGATACATCCAATGTACTTATTTCTCTTCAATTTCATTCATTTCGGAAAATAGATACATTTTATGTCCTTAATTCAGACAAAAGTGCATCTTGCATCCAAATTTTAACGGAATAAGTACATTCAATGTATCTATTTGGCCAAAAAACGAACCTTTCTTCATAATAGATACATCAAATGTACTTATTTAAAAGTGTACTGTCGACATCGAAACCGTAGATTTTAAACGGAGCCTACACCCATATTTGCAAACGAGAGCCTGCCCTGCGCATCCCGCAAACGCGACGCATCGACACGCGGCATCATCACGCGCCGGAGGAAAAGGCAAGCGGCGGGAACGCCTCAGTTCAGGTCATATGCATTCACTTCAAATGCGACAATTTTATCGAAAATGATATAATCTTTTCTGCTGCTGAACGGCCCCAAATGATCGTCTTTGTTAAAAATGTAATATGCCAACCCCGACCCGGACGCTTTGTTATCATACCATTGAATAAAGCTATTTATTTCGGATGCCGATAAATCGTATTCTTTGGAATTGCCATTCATCATTGTAATAGTTAATAAAGCTCTGGGGCTGGGCTGCGGCGTCGCAGACGCTTCGTTGGAATTGTCGCTTTCGGCGCCAACCGCGGTAACTGCGCTGACCACATAATAATACGCTGAGGCGTTAACCACACCCATATCCGTAAAGGTTGTACCATAAACATTCTCGGCAACCGTTGTGTACGGTCCTTCGGGGGCGGCCGATCTTTTTACCGTATACGTCGTCCCCTCGGCATTGTTTCCATCCTGCCAACTCAAATCCACTTTGGAATCCGAAGCGCTCGTAACGAGATCGGTGGGCGGCTCTACATAAAACACATCAATCTCAGCAACAGGCGCACCCGAACCGGTATTATTATGAAACGTTACTCTATCAATATTATTGATGGTCGGAAAATGAATAATTGATCCGTCATAAGCATAATTTGTTAGATCCACAAGAATGTATTGACCATCAGTAAAAAAACATCTCATTATGAATTTTTTTCCAGATGACTGAACCATAACATTATTTAAAGACTGTAACTGTGAAAATTTGTATACAATTATATCTTTCGTTGTGCTATCACTCGACGCATTCGGAATCGTCTCAAAAGTATTGATATTATTATCCGTTAATTTATCAGTAATTGCTGCATCCTGCAAAAAGTCATCGTGGGACCCAACTGAAATGTAAACAGGTTCCGAGTTAATCAGCCCTGTAGGATGTGCGAATACAGATATTGAAAAACAAAAAGCACAGACAACCATAGAAATCAGTGTTGCAAATAAGCCTTTTTTCATATTAGAAACAACCTCCTCTAAATTTAAATTCATCTAAATTGTATAT
>CAYYCV010000126.1:0-14368 GCA_964470405.1 uncultured Caryophanales bacterium | reverse complement strand
ACAGCGGGAAGGCGCTGGATGTGACCGGCGCGGGCACCGCGGATGGGACCAACGTGGAAATCTGGACGGACAACGGCGGTTCCAACCAGCACTGGAGCATCATTGACAAGGGAAACGGGTCGTACAAGCTGATCGATTCGCATAGCGGAAAGGCACTGGATGTGGAAAACGGCGGGACCGCGAACGGAACGAACGTGCGCATCTGGCCGGACAACGGCCTGACGGCCCAGGAATGGCAATTGATCAAGCTTTGACGAAAGACGCGAATGGGAATTGATCAAGCTTTAGCGGAAGAGACGAATGGCAATTGATCGGGCTTTAACGGAAGACGCGAATAGCAATTGATCAAGCTTTGACGAAAGATCGGAAGTTTTACCGGTTGCTTTGTCGGCCGATCGTTGGCCCAACCTATATAGATTTCGCACGAAAAGCGGCGGCGCAGAGAGTTGTTTCTGCGCCGCCGTCTTGGGGCTTGGCTCCACCTCCTGTAAGTGTGGCGAAAAACAGGTTGCACCGTGCAAGGCTCTGCGCTTGGACATCGGTTTCCTGTCGCAATTGTCTGCCGCTTTCCCGACTTTCCCGTCTTTTGGGGAAGAAATCGGCGGACAAAGGCGCTCGCTGTCGTTTTTCCAGTCGCCCCCCGACCAATGTCAGCCGTCGCTCAACCGCTGTAAACGGCCGTCCAACCGTCGTCGACCTGCTGTTCACCTGTTACCCAACCGCTGCGACGTTTTTCTCCACCACGTTTCTATGCCGGGGAGCGCTGACCGATGTTGTCAGGTTAAGACCATCGTAAACGATGGGACCGCTTGTGATAAAGTGCTTTCGACAATCCGCATGGGGAGGCGTTACCGCCGTGTGCTATCTTTTTCGCGGAGCTGAAGCAGCGCGGCCCGCATTGACGTTTCCTGTTGATGCTTTTGTTGATGCTTTTGTTGATGCTCCTGGTTGACGCTCCTGGTTGACGCCCCTTGTCGAGGCTCTTAGTTAATAGATACATCAAATGTACTTATTTCTCTTAAATTTCATTCATTTCGGAAAAATAGATACATTTTATGTCCTTAATTCAGACAAAAGTGCATCTTGCATCCAAATTTTAACGGAATAAGTACATTAAATGTATCTATTTGGCCGAAAAATGAACCTTTCTCCATAATAGATACATAAAATGTACTTATCTGAAAGTGTGGTTGTCGACATCAAAACCGTAGATTTTATACGAAAATAACGATGTCACTTTAAAGTGGTGTGCGGACGCAAGCCCATTTTCATGCCTGGCAATGGCCGACAGGCCATGGGGATTTGTATAAAGAATCGTATAAATCGACCTGTTTTCACAGTGAACCGTTCCGCGTCATACGATAGTTCATACAAAGCGCCATAAATGTTACAAATTGGGGAAAAAGGGAAAATAAAAAGACAACTCCGCATTCGGGCGTCGATTTTTCGACCACAGTTGTCCGCCGCTTTCCCGCTTTCACCGTCCGCCGGGGAAGAAATCGACGGACAAAGGCGGCCCTTTTCGTTTCTCCAGCCGCTGCCCAGCCACCGCCGCGCCGCCGCCTTTTCACACACTTTTAGTGTGCAGATCGGCGGTTCGCTCCAGCATTTCGATGATGCCAAGCGGCTCCAGACGAATCAAATAATGTTCGTATTCCGCGTAAAGGCCGTATTTTTGCCGATAATGGGAAAGCGCCTGATCGAGAAAGTCTTCGATCACGTCCAGATATTCCGATAGCTCGTGCCGGCTGTGGACTCCGTCTTTGTAGGCTTGTACGATTTTGCCCAATGGAACCAGCTTTTCGTAGGCCCAGTTCCGGGCACGCTTCTCCTGCTTGCGGTTGCCCAGCTTCCTCTGGTCGATGATGTCCCCGCTGGACGTGTGATAATGGCCGAGCTCCTCGGCAAGGATGCAGGCTTTCTCGGCAGAGGTGGACAGCCCCTTGTTGATCCAGACGGTATCGCCGCTGTAAAGCCCCTTGATGGTCGGCTGCAAATTTTTCTCGTAGACATCGATGCTGGCATGCTGCGCCTCCCTGAGCAATTTCTCATAGGTCATGCTGCGCCCCCTGTTCCTTTCTCTTGGATTTCACAAACTGCTTAAACCGCTCGATTTCCTCCAATTCCTCCTCGGTCCATTCTTCGTTGTCGTGATGCGCCGCTATAGTGTCGGAAAGGTCCAATTCTTCCATTCCGTCGTCTTCGATCAGGTTGCTCTTTTTGATCCCGAACCGGTTGGCTATTTTCTCGATCGCGCCCATGCGCGGCTCTTTCTGCCCCGTTTCCCAGGCGGACACGGCCCGGTTCGTCACGCCGGCGATATCGGCCAGATCCTGCTGCGTTAAATGGTAGCGCCTGCGCAGTTTTTTGATGTTTTCCTGTATGCCCATCGTGAATATTCACTCCATTCTAAGTAGATTATAAAGGATGAGTCGGGTAAAATCAACTAAAAGGTGAAATGTTGTTGCGTTTTCGGGGTTGACAGTCTACTTTTAGTAGATTAATATAGGTGTATCAGCAAGGAAAGGGGATGTTGTCCGTGGCGATCTCACCCAAACAAGCGAGGTTGTTGTCCGGATTGTCGCAAAAGGAAGTGGCCGATCAACTGGGGGTGCACCGGCAAACCTACATGAAATGGGAGCAAAACGCCGATGAGATGCCGGTAGGCAAAGCGAAGCAATTTTCCGCGATGGTAGGCAGAGCGTTTGAAGATATTTTTTTGATGAACAGTCCACTTTAAGTAGATAAAAATAAAATGAATCGCATTTTGAACGGGAGGGGGAACGCAGATGTCGAATTGGGTGGATCAACTGATATCGGAGTATGCCGATCAGAAGAAGCAACTGCAGGCCTATCGCCAAACGTTGGACCTTGCCGATCCGACCGGGCTGAACGAGTCCGAGATGGTCGGCGGGATGATATCGGATATGGCCTACGCGCTGCAATGGATGCGGCGGGGGCGCCGGCCGGGGAACCTGCGCGGCGCGGAGGTGGCGAACGTGTACCGCCACCGGGAGATTTTGGCCGAGCTGCGGCCGAAGATGACCGACGCCGAAGCGTATCGCATGGCGATGATTTTGCTGGGGCTGTCCGCCAGGGAGCGGCAATGCTTTTTGCTGCATATGGCTCACGGGCTGACGCAAACCGAGATTTCCGAAAGGCTGAACGTATCGAGAAGTACGGTAAGGCAGTCGATTCATCGCGCCAAAAGCAAGGTGCAGCAAGAGCTGACGGGTTAGCTTGATGCCAGAATGACACCGTTATGACGCCACAAACACCTGCTTGAGGTTTGCCTTTTTTCGGCGGGCCGCTTGGGATTCGCGCCGTTTCGGTACTGTCGGCGTTAAAGAACAGGACATCACTGGACGAGACCAGGTTAAAAAGCGAAGATGAAGGGCGGGATATCAATGGATCGATTGGCCGAATGCATGGAAACGCATGGGCTTGCCGCGGGTCAGATTCGGACGATTATGGCGGCGGTCAAGGATTATTACGAAGGCTATGTTCCCAAATACCGGTTCGACGAGGTGAATGAGGCGAAGAAGCAGCGGGAGGCGGAAGTCCGAGAGCTTAGGCAACAGGTGGAAGCCCTGAGGCAATCGTATGGCGCCGGCAAGTTGCTTCGCGAGCAGATCGACAAGCTTCAAGCGGATTATCAGGCCGCCAGGGAGAGGTACGAAGCCGATCTGGACGATCTGCGGATGACGGCGGCGTTGAGGCTGGCCATCGGTTCCGATGTCCACGATGCGGATTTGGCGCTGTCCTTGTTGGACAAGTCCATCGTTGAACTGGACGGGGACGGCCGCATCAAATCGGGTCTGGCGGAACAGGTGGACGCTTTGCGCAGAAGCCATGCTTTTTTGTTCGTCGCCCGGGAAAAGGAGAAAGGATAGCTTATGAGCGTAACAGTCAACAGTATTCGGGAAGGCGTGATCACGACGCTGCAAGCGGGGTTTCCGGATGTTGAGGTCTACGGCGAGAACGTCGCGGAAGAGACAACGCCGCCGTATTTCTTCGTCGAACTGCTTCAGCTTGAGCAAACGGAACTGCTGGGTGTCCGCTACCGCCGCTCCTATTCGTTCAATATCCATTATGCGGCGGCGGATGGGAAAAACGAAGCCATGCACGACATGGCGGAACAACTGTATGAGCGCATGCGGCTGATCACGGTCGACGGCGCCAAATATCGCGGGATCCATATGAAGCATCAAATCGTGGATGGGGCGCTGCATTTTTTCGCGGACTATGCCTTCAACATCCGGTATGTGGAAGCGGAGGACCCGACGATGCAGCAGCTTGCGCAGGAGGGGAGCATCAAGTGAGCGAGTATACCAAGCAGCAATTTTTAGCGTCCCGGCGGTTCGGGGCGCAGCGGGATTTGATCCGGGCTCTGCTGGAGGACGGGAAGTCGTACACGATCAAGCAAGTGCTGGAAATAATCGAGGAATTTCAAAAAAGGAAGGTGTTATAAATGGCAGGAGGCACATGGACCACTCAAAATAAAGTACGTCCCGGCGTGTATGTCGATTTTGCCGGGAAAAGCAATTTGGGCGCGCCTGGCGCGCGGGGCATCGTCACCATGGGACTGTCGTTAAGCTGGGGCGACCCGCAAAAGATATTGACGATCAACGCCGGCGACGATGTGAAGGAACTGCTCGGCTATGACATGACGGACGCCAAGCTGCTGCTTGTGCGCGAAACGTTAAAGCGGGCAAAGACGCTGCTGTTGTACCGGTTGAATACGGGGACAAAAGCGACCGCGACCAGCGGCAATCTGACCGCCACCGCGAAGTACGGCGGCGTTCGGGGCAACGATATCCAGGTGGTCGTTCAGGAGAACGTCGACGACGACACCCAATTCGATGTCAAGACGCTGCTTGCTTCCGTGGAAGTCGATTCCCAAACGGTGGAGGACGCGGATGGTTTGGTGTCGAACGTGTGGGTGGATTTCAGCGGAACGGGCGATTTGACGGAGACGGCCGGCACTTCGCTTACCGGCGGCGCGGACGGCAGCGTGACCAACCAGAACCACTCCGACTATTTGGCGGCGGCGGAACTGTTTGATTTTCAAACGGTCGCTTACACCGGAACGGATTCCGATCTGAAAGCCGTCTATACGGCGTACGTCAAACGGCTGCGGGACGATGAAGGAAAGAAAGTCCAGGCGATTATGGAAAATTACCCTACCGCCGACCACGAGGGCATCATTTCCGTGAAGAACGGCGTCATTCTCTCCGACGGCTCCACGCTCACCGCGGCGCAATGCGCGGCGTGGGTAGCGGCGGCCACGGCCGCGGCGCAGGTGAACGAATCGCTCACGTACCAGGCCTATGACGGCGCGGTGGACGTATCGCCGAGGTACACGAATGCGCAAATCATCACTGCGCTGCAAGCCGGGGAGTTCGTCTTCACGCAAAACAGCGGCAAGGCGATTGTGGAGCAGGACATCAATTCGCTGACCTCGTTCACGGTGGAGAAGGGCAAAGCGTTTGCCAAGAACCGCGTCATTCGGGTGCTGGACGGGATCAACAACGATTTTGTGCGCATCTTCTCCGATTTCTATATCGGCAAAGTGAACAACAACGCGGACGGCCGCAATTTGCTGAAGAACGAATGCGTGAACTACCTGAACCGTCTGCAAAATCTGAACGCCGTTCAGAATTTCGATGCACAGACCGATCTTACGATCTCCGCCGGCGCGGAAACGGACAGCGTGCTGATTGAAACGTCCGTTCAGCCTGTCGATTCGATCGAAAAAATTTATGTCAAAGTCGAGGTGAAGTAAGATGGCTTTCATGAATGAACAGGATGCCATTTCAGGCAAACAGGCCAGAGCGTACACGATTATTAACGGCCATCAGGAAGAATTGTTTTTTGCCAAAACCGGTGAAGCGACCATCGAGAAAACCAAGTCAGACGTTCCGGTGCTGGGGAAGACGAATGTGGGCAAGAAAACGACCGGTTGGAGCGGGTCGGGCACGTTGACGATCTACTATATCACAAGCCATTTCCGCAAGTTGATGAAGGAGTATATCGACACGGGAAGGGATTTCTACTTCGATTTGATGGTGGTGAACGAAGACCCCGCTTCAAGCGCAGGCAGGCAAACCGTCGTGCTGGGCAAATGCAATCTGGACAGCGTGATCGCGATGAAATTCGACGTCACGTCGGATGATGTGATGGACGAGGAATTGCCGTTCACCTTCAGCGAATATTCCATTTCCGATGAATTTACCGCGCCGACCACGGCGTAAGGAGGAGCTTAGATGAGCACGTTGCAGGAATTCCTGAACAGTCATCCGGTCGACGATCTGACCAGTGAAATCGCCATTTCCGAGCGATTTAAGGATGCCAAGGGGAATCTGATGAAGTTTAAAATCAAAGCCATGGACGGGGATACCTTCGAGGAGATCCGCAAGCGGGCGCTGATCGTCAAAGCCAAAGGGCGCAAAGGCAGCGTCGAGCTGGATATGCAAAGATTCAACAGCTCGATCGTGATCGAGCATACGATCATTCCGGATTTCAAGGATGCCGCGAGCATCAAGCAAACGGGCTGTCTGACGCCGGAGCAATATTTGAAAAAAGTGCTGCTTCCCGGCGAAATCGACGAGCTTTCGGCCCGGATTCAGAAGCTGTCCGGTTTCGATCAGGACATGGACGAACTGGTTGACGAGGCAAAAAACTAATTCGGGAGGGCGATGGCGACGCGAATTATGCGTACTACGCCCTCCACAAGTTCCACAAATGGCCGAACGAGTTCATGGCCTTGTCCCGCGAGGAGAAGGCCTTCGTCATGGCCTGCATCGACGAAAGAATACGGGCCGAGAAGCAGGCGCAAAGGAAGCGGAAATAAATGTTCGTCAAGGATGAAGCACCCTGCGGGGTGCTTTTATGTTGCGGTTGAAAAGAGCGGCGAAAAAACGGCGCCGGGGTGGGGCATCGGTTGGAGAAACGATAGCGGTTGCCTTTGCCCGCGGATTTCCTTCAAAAAAGGCCGGGAAATCGGGAAAGGGGCGGGCCACTGCGATCGGAAATCGATGTCCCAAAACGGGGGCGCCGTTTTCCGCCGCACTTTGAAAGGCGGTGAAAACAATGGCAACAGTCACTTCTTCTGTGACCTCTATGGTTGCGATGGAAAAGCAGCTTTTGGCGATTAACAACGAGTTGGGCACTCAGGTGAAGCTTCAACAGCAAGTGCTAAATGTAACATACCAGACGCAGATCAACTACACGGCGAGCGCCGGTCAAATGGCCAAGTTGGACAAAGGAGCGAGGTCGGTTATATCCTCCTTTAAATCGATAGCGGGATTCGCCAAATCTGCGATAGGTATGATCAATGGGGCTATGGCATATTCGGATACCATACTTGCGGCGAATTCCAGGCTGGCCATGGTTAACGATAAGCTCAGAACCCAAGCGGAGCTCCAGCAACAAGTGCAAGGCGTGGCAAATAGCACAAGGACCAGCTACACTGCGACGGCCGATATGATCTCAAGGCTGCATACGGGCACGTCGGGGTTGTTTAAGAATAACGATGAAACGCTCAGTTTTGTTGAGAAATTTAATAAGCTGCTTGTGATCAGCGGCGCGACAGCCGCGGATTCCGAGTCGGCGTTACTGCAAATGTCTCAGGCGCTCGAAAGCGGAGGCTTGCAAGGCGACGCGCTTCAATCGTTAAGCGACAAGGTCCCCGCCGTAATGAAAGTACTGGCTGATGGGCTTGGAGTAGCCCAAAGCGAGCTTGGGAAGATGGGAAATGAAGGCCAACTGGCAGCGGACAAAATTGTCAGAGCGTTTGAAAACCAGAGTGGGCAGATCGATAAAATGTTTCAGGAAACACCGATGACATTCGGTGGGGCGATGACGGTTGTGAATAACAAAATTGCGGAGTGGGTAGGGAAGCTTAATCAAGCGGATGGCCCTCTGAGCAAAATAACGGAGCGAATGCAAGCACTGATTGCTTGGATGGATAGCCCGACGGGAGCAGAATTTTTCGACATTTTGTCGCAAGGTGTTGCTACGGCGGTTGACTGGCTCACGCGTCTCGTTTCCACGGCGGCGTTAATCGGCTCCATTCTGGTTGAAAACTGGAGTTGGATTGGGCCGTTAGTTGGCACAATCATTGAGCTGGTTGTGGCTTGGACAGCCAGTCAGTGGCTTTTGAACGCGGCTCTAAACGCGAACCCGATATCGCTCATTATCATGGCGATCGTTGCTCTCATTGCGTATATCGTTCATCTATGGAAAACCAATGATCAATTTGCGTCGGCGTTGCTCGGGGCATGGAATGCGATCCTGAATTTCTTTGACATGATCCCAGCTTACTTCTGGCAACTGGTGGAGTGGATGATGGTTCCTTTTATTATGTGGGCGGATTCGATCGGGAAACTTTACGATTTGGTGATCAACGGCATTATAAAAGGCATTAATGAAGTATTGAAGGTTGTCAATAAAGTGACAGGAAAATCGTTCCAAATTGATGCAACGTTCAGCATGGGGGATTTGGGCAGGGACATTCAGGAATTTGCCAGAGGCAAAAAGGAAGCCGCGCTGACGAATGCCGCTGAAAATGCGGCAAAGCGTGAACAAAACAGGCAGGATATGCTCGACAGCCGCGCGGCGGGGCGGGCGCAGGAGGAAGCAGACAAGCGAACGCGGGAGGAAGCGGGCAAGCAGCCGCAGTCGCAGGTTCAGAATCAAACGCAAGCTCAAATGCAGTTGCAAAATCAGATGCAAGCCATGCAGTCGGGCGGGCCTCTTGCTTCAGCGGGTCAACCCGCGTCCAAGCCCGTGCCGGTAAGTGTAACCAACACCGTGGATATCTCCAGCGAGGACTTGAAGATGATGCGCGATCTGGCCGAGATGAAAAATATTCAAAATTTTGTTTCATTGACGCCGACGGTTCAGGTGACCCACACGGGCGATATCCGGCAAGAGTCGGATATTCAGACGATCGCCTCGCAAATGGCGAATCTTCTCACCACCGAGATTGCGTCCTCGGCCAGGGGGGCCTACGGAGTATAAGAGAGGAGGGTTGGCCGATGGACTACAGCATCTGGTTGTCGTTCAATAATAAAGCGGAAAAGTTCCAGATTCCCGTGAATCCCGCTTCGATCGAGATCAGCGACGGAAGCAAAGGGCAGACCTACGATATCACCAAGCTGGGCGAGATTAACGTGATCGGAAATCCCAAGCTGACGGAATATTCGTTCAGCAGCTTTTTTCCCGCGCCGGACAACGGCAGCTACCCTTTCGCGTCCGTGCAGACGCCGCTCCCCCATCAGGTGTCGAATGGCGCGAAAACGAGCGGTTACGTGTACTACCTCACCAAATGGATGGAGTCAAAGCGCCCGATTCGGTTCGAGTTTACCGGGGATGGCTTTCACATCAATACCGCGGCGAGCATCGAGGATTTTCAATGGAAGGAAACGGCCGGCTCCGGGGGAGATATCGAGTACACGTTAAAGCTGAAAAAGTATGTGTTTTATGCCGCGAAGCGCACTTCCGTGGTGGAGCAGGGCGACGACGTGACCATCGTCGAGGTTTCCAAACCGCGCCCCGACGATCGTCAGCCGCCGCAAACCTATACGCTGGCGGCCGGGGACACCTTGTGGAAGGTGGCCAAGCGCTTCTTCGACGACGGTTCCCGCTGGCCGGAAATTCAGAAGTTGAACCGCATTTCCGATGCGGAGATCAAACGATTGCAGATCGGCAGGGTGCTGCAATTGCCGGCGGGAGTGACGGCGCATGATTGAAATGTTGCTGGATAATAAAGACGGGAACATGTGGGATATTTCCGACACGGTGTCGGACATTAAATGGAAAACCACCCGCATCGGCAAGCCCGGCAGCCTGGAATTTACGCTGATCAAGGAGGGGCCTTTTCAGGACAAGGCGTTTCAGTGCAACAACGGGGATGTGATCCGCTTTCGGAAGGATGACCGCGACATTTTCTACGGGTACGTTTTTTCCATAGACGGCGGAAAGGGCGAAACGGTGCATGTTCTTTGCTACGACCAGATCCGTTATCTGCTCAATACGCGCAGGTATATATTGGCGGACGTGACCGCGTCGGATGTGCTGCGGCGGATTGCGCAGGACTACAATCTGAAGCTGGGGCGCGTCGACGACACGGGCTATCGCATTCCAAGCATGGTGGAAAACGACCAGAAGCTGCTGGACATCGTCTGTAAAGCGTTGACGTTAACCCTGATCCACACGAACCGAAATTATGTTTTGTTCGACGATTACGGCGCGCTCTCGATCCGAAACATCGAGGATATGCTGCTTGATTTTATCATTGGCGACGAAAGCCTGTTGACCGACTATTCCGTGAAGCGCTCGATCGATCAGGACACCTACAATATGGTGGAACTGTATCAGGACAACAAGACGAGCGGGCAGCGCGAAAGATATGTCGTCATGGACAGCGCCAATATCGCCAGATGGGGGACGCTGCAATTGTATCAATCGGTGGACGAGAACCGCAACGCGGCGCAGATCTCGGAAATGTTGAACATGCTGATTGCGTTGAAGAACCGGGAAACCCGAACGTTGAAATTGGAAGCGATCGGGGATGCCCGGGTTCGCGCCGGCTGCTACGTTCCGGTTGTGATCGAAGCGTACGGGATCAACCAGTTGTTTCTCGTCGACGAATGCACCCATCAATTGGACGGCCCCCATCATACGATGTCATTGGAATTGAAGGTGATTTAACCATGAGCAGTTTGCTGAATGTCATCAAACAGGCCGGAATCCATGCGGTCGAAGCCGGAAACCCGGTAGCCGTCATGTTCGGTCTGGTCACCGGGACCGACCCGCTTGAGGTGAACGTCGATCAGCGTTTCACGCTGACGGCGGATTTTTTGATTCTTCCGGAGCGGTTGGCCCGGTACGAAATCGACCTGCATCATAGCCACACTTATTCCGAAGGCACGACCGGAGCGGCGCTCACGGACAAAATCGTCATTCGGGCCGGGCTGCAAACCGGGGACAAGGTGGTGTTGGTTCGGATGCAGGGGGGACAAAAATTCATGATTTTGGACAAGGTGGTGAGCGGATGATTCCGACGGGAAGCAGCCTGCGAAATGCCCGTGTACAAACGGTTCAACAGCCTTCGCCCACCTATCGGCTGGACTTTGCGGCCGGGTGGATCGTGGGAAGGGTGGACGGATTGGAGGCGGTGCGCCAGGCGATTTATAAAATTTTGCAAACCGATCGCTTCCGCTATCCGATCTACAGCTTTAATTACGGAAACGAATTCGGCGCGCTGATTGGCGTCAGCCTTCCGGTTGCGCAGTCCGAGGTATCGCGGCTAATCGAGGAGGCGTTGACCCAAGACGACCGGATTCGGCGAATCGAAAACCTGAATGTGTCCGTGGAAGGCGACCGCATTGACGTGGCGTTTACCGCGGTCAGCACATTCGGCGATGTGGATATTGCACAGGAGGTGACACCCCATGTATGAAATGCAAACCGATCAGACTATTTTGCGGCGCATGCTGGATACCGTGCCGAATGATGTGGACAAGCGGGAGGGCAGCGTGATCTATGACGCGCTCGCTCCGGCGGCGATCGAGCTGGCGCAGATGTACGCCGAATTGGACACGAACGTGCAGCTTTCGTTCGGCGAGACGGCCAGCGGGGATTTTTTGGAAAAGAGGGCGGCCGAATTTGGCGTCGATCGCCGGGACGCCTCGTTTGCCCGGCGGAGAGGGCTGTTTTACGATCGGTCGGACGATCCCTTCGATGTTCCGCTCGGCAGCCGTTTCGCCATTTCCGATGTGTCCTATACCGTGACGGCGCAGGAGCATCCCGGGCGCTTCGTCTTGACGTGCGAGACGGCGGGGGCCGTCGGAAACCGGCATTTCGGCGCGTTGTTGCCGATTGATTACATCGACGGGTTGGCCGGCGCGGAACTGACGGATGTGTTGATCCCCGGGGAGGATGAAGAATCGGACGATTCGCTGCGGGCCCGATATTTGGCGAAAACCCGCTCGCCTTCGGCGGGGGGCAATAAAGCGGACTACGTGAACTGGACGCTGGAGGTGGCCGGCGTCGGCGGCGTGTCGGTGGTGCCCGTGCGCGATGGCCCGGGAACGGTCAGCGTCGCGATTATCGATTCGGCGGGCAATCCGGCTTCTCAGGCGCTTGTCGATGCGGTTCAGACGTACATCGCGCCGCCGAATGTCGTTGTTTTCGAGGCGGAGGATCAAGTGTTGAGCGACGACGGAACCTCCATCGACACCGATCAGGAGGACGCCTCGGGCGGGAAGTGCGTGCGGATGGAGTATGACGCGGACGGTAGCGCCGGCGTATCCCAGGATATGTCCGGCCTTCTCGTGCAGCCGGGCTTGTGGAACGCGCGCGTCCGGGTCAAGGTCGATGAGGCGTTGGGGGCCGACGATCTGCTGCGGGTTGCCGTGTACAATACGACCACGGAAGATTGGGCCCAGACCTCGCAGGAAGGCGGCGAGGACGCCTCGTCCGTCTATTCGGCGGGCGAGTTGAGCGAGAGCTTTGCGGATGCGGCCGTCCCTTTTTATTGGAATGGGGCCGACGCGCTGGAGCTGCGCGTCATCCGGCTGCAGGATGATGCGACGACGACGGTGTGGGCGGATCAATTGGAATATCGCTCCGTTTTCAGCACGGACTCGGGAAGCGGGAAAGCGCCGATCGGCGCCAGGGTTCGGGTCGAGCCGGCCATGTCGCTGCTGATCAATGTTTCCGCCGCGCTGACGATTTCCGGCGGCTACAACGCGGACAGCGTGAAAGCTTCCGTTCAGCAGGCGATGGCCAACTATATCCGATCGCTGGCTTTTGCCGATGACAATGATGTGCGCTACGTCCGGATCGGTCAAGCCATTCTGGATACGACCGGCGTCATGGATTACCAGGGCTTGACGGTGAATGGCGGCACTTCAAATATCGCTGTGGGCATTCAAGAAGTGGCCGTATTGGGGACGGTGACCTGGTCATGAGTGAATATCCGGTCACAAGCGCGCACGGGCGGGAAATGATGGACCATCTTCCCGGGTATTATGGAACGTTTCGCGAAATACGGTATTTGGCGCAGGGCGAAGGCGTGGAGCTGGACAGTCTGGCTCAGGCCATCGACGGCGCGCTGGACCAATATTTCGTCGATACCGCCACCTGGGGGCTGGATCGGTGGGAAAACGAGCTTGGCCTCGCCCCGGCGCAGGACCAGCCAAGCAATGAGCGGCGGAGCCGGATCGTCTCGCGGCTCCGTGGCACCGGCACGGCGACGATCCGCGTCGTCAGGCAGGTCGCGGAGTCGTACGACCAAGGCGCGGTGGATGTCGTCGAGGATTTCGCCGCGTACACCGCGACCGTCCAGTTCGTCGATACGCGGGGCGTTCCGCCGAACCTGGACGATCTGAAGCAGGCGGTCCGGGCGGTCGTCCCGGCGCATCTGGCGCTGCGGTACGCGTTCCGCTATACGCTATACAGCGATCTGAAAGGGATTTATATGTATGGCGATTTGGCCGCGAGCGGTCTGACTTATGGCGATTTGAAAACGCAAGTTCCTGCGTAGAGAGGTGGAAAATATGAACACAACCACAAACTATGGATTAAACAAACCGGAAGCGAACGACGCTTTTGACAAATCCAATGACAATGAGAACATGGATATCATTGATGCGCAGATGAAGGCGAACGCCGACGCGGCGGTGGCGGCGCAAGCCGCCGCGGATGCCGCGGAAACTCCGGCGGGAGCGCAGGCGAAAGCGGATGCGGCGGAAGCAGCGGCGAAGGCGTATGCGGGTGCGGAGATTGCTGACATCACTCCGGCAGGGATTGGGGCGGAGACGCCTGCCGGGGCGCAGGCGAAGGTGGACGAGCATAACCTGGTTTCTACTGCCCATGGTGCGGTCAGCACTGCAACGGCAAACCGGATCATCCTGAGGGATGCAGCAGGCAGGGCAAAAGTTTCAGCCCCGGCGGCGGAAGACGATATTGCGCGGAAAGATACGTTAGATGCGCATGCAAATCGAATAGATAACCCACATAATGTCACAGCAACACAGGTAGGCCTGGGCAACGTACTTAACTATGGAGTCGCCGCACAAGCAGAAGCGCAAACGGGAGCATCAAATGCGAAGTACATGACGCCGCTTCGGACGAAACAGTATATAGATACGCGGTTGGGGAACAACCTTGAGTTTCGTATGAACGGTAGTGTGGTTGAATATAATGACGGAAGTGGGTGGAAAGCCATGGGAAAGATAATGAGATCCAAAGTATATGATGTACCGGGTATATATACTTGGAAAGTTCCCGCTGGGGTTTCCGAAGTCTATATCACTGGTTGTGGAGCTGGCGGAGGTGGAGGTGGAGGATACCACGG
>CAYYCV010000125.1:0-14597 GCA_964470405.1 uncultured Caryophanales bacterium | reverse complement strand
TGGGTGGCCGAGGGCCAGAAGCTGTTCCATTCATTGAACTAGAAGTGCGATGAAAAACAAGTGGCTCCGCTCTTGGGCATGGGTTTCCGATCGCAGTTGCCCGCAGATTTCCCGATTCCACAACTTTTTGACAGGAAGAAATCCGCGGACAAAGGCGAACACTTCCGTTTCTCCAACCCATGCCCAACCTCTGTGCCGCTTTTTCCATCACACTTCTGGAAATACCGATTAAACTCGGCGGACAAGGCTGCCTGCTTGTCTATTTCTTTACAAGAGGGGAGGGAAAAGGATGAGAAATCTTCTGATGGCCGTCATGATGCTGATTGTCGTTGCCCTGATGTTTACCGCTGTCGTGACTGACGACACAACCGGAATCAAGAAGCAAATTGAAGACAAGGGAAATGCGGCAAGAACAGGCATCGCCGAGCTGGACGCGAATTAATGTCGGGCTGATGTCCGGCGCAATGAATTTAAACGGGGAGGAGCGAGGGGGTTGCGGGCATTGCTCATGTCGGTCATGTTGATCATCGCGGTGATCGCCATTTATCATGCGACCATCGGGGGGAACGGCGGGATCAGAGACATGGTCACCGACCGCGGGCAGCGGATCAACGATTCGATCGAGCGGATCAATCCCTGACAGCGATGAGACAAATATTGGTTTTTGTTTTGTTTTCGACGGTGATGTGCTGGTTTATGTTTGCGCCGATTTACAAACATGTGCTGATTGTTCGTCAGGCCGTTTTGCAGAAGGAGGTTGATTATTTGTTGGAAATCGGGGCCAACGGCATGCACGGGTACATCGATCAAACCATGGTGGACGAGTCCAGACAGCGCATGGAACAGCGGGGATTTGTCGCGACGGAGCTGATTTACACCGTTTCCACTTCCACGGGAGCGGTTGGAACGAATCCGTCGCTTCCCGTGGAAAGGGGCGTCGGTATTCGGCTGAACATTACCTATCCGTATCATCACCTGTTTGCTATCGATGCGTTGATCGGCATCGCGCCTCCTTCGGACGGCTCCCGAATGGGAGCGGCCGGCATCAAAATGAGCGAATTTGTCCCGCGCGTGTAACGATGTATAAATTGGTGCTGTACGTGATGCTGATCGTCTTTGATATGACGCTGCTTGCGCTTCAGGCCGATGAGGAAATGGCGCTGAACGGCCTGTTTGAAGCCAAGCACGGGCTAAACCGCGCCGTTCATGCGGCCGCCCAGGAGCAGGATGAGCGCGCGCTGGCGGATGGGATCGTCTCCATCGATCCCGAACGGGCCAGAGCTGCGGCGGAGCAGTATTTGCGGTGGAATTTGCGGTTGGACCGCAACAACCAGCCGTTGCCCGGCACATTCCTGCGCTCCGGGGTGGATGTTCTGGTATTCGAGGTGGTCAATTCGGATCGGGGCTTTCCGTTTATCTATACGAACGAGGATTACGATTATGCCGTTACATTGTACAGGCCCGGAGTGATTATGATTATCCGGGTAAATTATCCGCGCATGTTTCACGCGTTGGGGCCAATCTCCTGGGAAATCAAGGGAGCCTCCGAATTGGTGGATTAGCGCGAGTCATGTATAATGGTAAAAAACATATATTGGCGCGAATTTTGAAAGCATGGAGAAAAGAGCGGCGCAACGGTTGGACATCGGAAGCCTGGACCTAAGCGCGGAGCCGTCTGTTTTTCACCGTACTTTCAGAGCAGCAGGAGGAATGACAATGACAATGTATGACCATGACCGAATCGGCAAGCTTCAAAGCAAGTTGACCGGGCATCAAATGGAAGGTTGCCTGATCACACAAAATGTGGACTTATTTTATTTTACAGGCACGATGCAATCCGGTTATTTGTTTGGCCACGCCGAAGGAAGCCCGATCTTCTACGTTCTCCGCAGCGCGGCTCGTGCCGTAGAAGAAGCGGGGGTTGCGGTAAAACCGCTCGGTTCGTTTCGTACGTTCGGCAGCCGGCTGGCGGACGATTTCCCGTCCGTCTTTAAGGAGGGGAGTCGGCCGTTGATTTCGGCCGATCTGGACGTTTTGCCCGTTCAGACGTTCCGAAGGCTGGAAAAAATGCTGCCCGATATCCAATGGGCGGACGGATCGAGGCTGATTCGGGAAATACGCATGATCAAAAGCGAGCGGGAAATCACGGCGATTCGCAATTCGGCGGTTTTGACTGATCGGGCTTTGGAGTACGCGCTCGAACGGTTAACCGTCGGAATGAGCGAGT
This sequence comes from uncultured Caryophanales bacterium, assembly GCA_964470405.1. GTDB lineage: Bacteria > Bacillota > Bacilli > Paenibacillales > CAYYCV01 > CAYYCV01. The sequence continues at coordinate 12,370 of CAYYCV010000125.1, read as the reverse complement.
TGGAGTTCATCAGCCTGATCGAATACGTAATGCGGAAAGGCGGTCATTCCGGATTGATGAGAATGCGGGGCTACAATCAGGAATTGGTGACCGGCATGGTCGTCTCCGGTTCGGCGGCCGCGCGGCCGACTTATTTTGACGGGCCAGCGGGCGGGCAAGGTTTAAGCCCGGCTTTTCCGCTGGGCTCGGGGCATAAGCGGATTAAGGCCAACGAGCCGATTCTGATCGATATCGGATGTTGCGTTGACGGATACGTGATCGACCAGACCCGCACGGCTGTCATTGGCCGCCTGGACGATGAATTGCTGCGGGCTTACGATACGGCGGAAGCGATCATGAAGGCGACGGAGCGGTTGCTGAAGCCCGGGGCGGTTTGTGAGGAACTGTATTTTGGGGCTGTTCGTCAGGCGGAGGCAGCGGGGCTTGCCGGGCATTTTATGGGATACGGGGCCGATCAGGTCAAGTTTCTGGGGCACGGCATCGGTCTGGAAGTGGATGAATTCCCGGTGCTGGCCGGAGGGTTCAGCTATCCGTTGCAGCCCGGAATGGTCATCGCGGTTGAGCCGAAATTCACTTTTCCCGGCCGCGGGGTTGTCGGCATCGAAAACACCTATGCCATTACCGATGACGGCTTTGAGAAATTGACGATTTCCAGAGAGGGATTGATTCACATTACTTGAGTCCCTTTTCCATTTTAATCGGGGTGAACATGGCCATGCGGCGGTGGAAAGTAATGCTTCATCTTGGAATTCCCAAGCGGGATAGGCTGTAATCAAACAAGGAAAACATTCCAATTTATATAAAACAGAGGACGCGGGGGGTTCCTGGACGGCATTGTATACGTTAATCTACTAAGCCGATGTTTCCGCAAATGTGTGATTCATTTTATAATAGTGGTAAATAGGTAAGGAGGGTGGTTTAAATGCTGGAGAAAAAACAGTTTACTGTTCGTCTTCCAAAATCCATTGTCGATTACTTGACGATCAAGGCTAAGAACGAAAATAAAGCTTTAAATGAAGTCATGACGGATATAACCGAGGAATATATGAAATGGCATGAAGGCGAGAAGGTGCTTGAGGATATTGCCGTTGTTCGGGAGCAAATCAAAAATGAGTACGGCATCCATCCCGATTCGACGGAAGAAATCAGGCGGCTCCGGGAAGGAGACAGATGAAGCGGGTTTGTTTGGATGCCAACGTATGGATCAAAGTGCTGACAGAAGAACCGGATTCGCCGCAGGCGCAGGATTTGGTTATAAGATTATTCAGGGAACGAGCGGAGGTTGTCGCTCCCGCGATCATGAAGGTGGAGGTTGGCAGCATCCTGCGTAAGAAATGGAGCAGGCGGCTTTTCTCACAAGAACATTTAGTTGAGCTTTGGCGCAAATTTCTCGTTTTGCCGATCACCTATCATGACCATATGGGGATGTATGATGCCGCCTGGAGTATAGCTGAGGCGAATCGCCTGATTCATCTTTATGACGCTGTTTATCTTGCCCTCGGCGAAGACATCGAATTCTGGACGGCCGATGTGCGGCTGGCGCATTCCGTCACGCAGACGAATGTGAAGTTCAGGTTGCTGTCATCGTTTGGATCTTGAATGATGGGGGGCCGCTGCTTGCAAGCTGTGAATTGCGGGCGACATTGCGATGGACACCGTCCTTTTTTTTTAGTAGGATATAAATAAGACTATCTTTATCTTAACGGAAAGGGGAAGGTGACATGTTTCGATTGGGACAAAGAGTATGTATTGTCGATGACAAGTTTGAACAAAACCTTCCAAAGGGAAATATCGCATATATCATAGCCTATGACCGAAATGCAGAGAATGCATTCGACTACGTTATCCGGGTACCCAAATTGAACAAGCATTATTTTGTGCCGGCTTCGGATGTTGAATTGGAGGAAGTGCTGATTCAAAAAGAGGTGGACCGGATCGAAAAGGAAGCGCTGATCGATTATGCGCTGTCCACCCGCAACGAGGAATTGTTTCGCTCGATCATGAATCAGGGCGCGAACGATGCCGACAAAGAGAAGAAGAACGAGACGATGAGTTCGGATGAGTTTGTCAAGCAGGTTAATTTGAAGGCGTGGATTTAGAGGCCGCGGCACGCCCGGAATTAGCGGTATTGGATAGCCATAGCAGTAGAGAAGACAGCCGACAGCCTCGACTGTCTTTTTCAAGTAAGCTATAATATGCGAAATGATCGGGAGGCAAGCCAAATGAGCATCACGGTAAAAGAAGTGGAGCATGTCGCCAAATTGGCGCGGCTGGATTTGAGCGAGGATGAGAAACGACAGTTTACGGAGCAGCTTAACGCCATTTTGCAATATGCGGAACAGTTGAATGAACTGGATACCGATCAGGTCCAGGCGACGACGCATGTTATGCCCATGTCGAATGTGATGCGGGAGGATGAAGTGCGTCCTTCCTGGCCGTTGGAGCAAGTGCTGCTGAACGCGCCGGAGGAAGAAGACGGACAGATCAAAGTACCCGCCGTATTGGAATAACGCGCACGGAGAGGAGAGCCAAAGAGTGTCTTTGTTCGACCTGGGATTAAAAGAGATACGCCGCCGTTTGAACGGCAAGGAATTGAAGGTTTCCGAATTGGTGGACCATGCCTTTGCCAGAATCGGGGAAACGGATTCGAAGGTCAGGGCTTTTCTGACCTTGGATCAAGAGAACGCCATGCGCCGCGCCGCCCAATTGGACGAGCGCCTGAACGGCGATCGCGGGGATGGGGAGCAAGGCTTGCTGTTCGGCCTTCCCGCCGCGGTGAAGGACAATATTGTAACGGAAGGCATTCGGACCACCTGTGCCAGCCGATTTCTGTCCAATTATCAACCGATTTATGATGCGGCCGTGATCAAAAAAATGAAATCGGCTCAAGCGATTGTGATCGGCAAGCTGAATATGGATGAGTTCGCCATGGGCGGCTCCAATGAAAATTCCGGATTTCACCCGACGCATAACCCGTGGAATCCGGAGCATGTTCCCGGCGGCTCCAGCGGCGGCTCGGCCGCTTCCGTCGCCGCCGGACAGGCCTATTTCGCCCTCGGCTCGGATACGGGCGGATCGATTCGCCAGCCGGCGGCCTACTGCGGCGTGGTCGGTTTGAAGCCGACCTACGGGCGGGTGTCCCGCTTCGGCTTGGTCGCCTTCGCTTCCTCTTTCGACCAGATCGGCCCGCTGACGCGGACCGTGGAGGACGCCGCCCATGTGCTTCAAGCCATCGCCGGATACGACGGGATGGATTCCACTTCGGCGAAGGTCGATGTGCCCGATTATGCCGGCGCCCTGAGCGGGGATGTCAAAGGGTTGAAAATCGCCGTGCCCGCACAGTATTTCGGCCAGGGCATCGACCCGAAGGTCAAGGAAACGGTGATGTCCGCGCTGCGCGTGCTGGAAGGTCTCGGCGCGCAGTGGGAGGAAGTCTCCCTGCCGCATTCCGATTACGCCGTGGCGACGTATTACATCCTGGCTTCTTCCGAGGCTTCCTCCAATCTGGCCCGGTTCGACGGCGTGAGGTACGGGGTGAGGACGGATCACGCCGGCAATCTGCTGGAGCTTTACCATCAATCGCGCAGCGAGGGATTCGGACCCGAGGTCAAGCGCCGGATCATGCTGGGCACGTATGCGCTCAGCTCAGGTTATTACGACGCCTATTATTTGAAGGCGCAAAAGGTTCGCACCTTGATCAGGCAAGATTTTGAACGCGTTTTTGAAAAGTTCGACGTCATTCTCGGGCCGACGGCTCCCACCACGGCGTTTAAAATCGGATCGCAGGTGAATGATCCCCTGACCATGTATTTGAACGATATTTTGACGATCCCGGTCAATTTGGCCGGCATTCCGGCGATCAGCGTGCCCTGCGGCTTCGCCGACGGGCTGCCGGTAGGCTTGCAGATCATCGGCAAGGCCTTTGACGAAGCGACGGTGCTGCGAACGGCTCACGCTTTTGAGCAGCATACCGAGCATCATAAAATGCGGCCGCAGATTTAAAAGTGCGGCGAACAAAGCAATCTGTGAAGCAAGCTTTTGATCAGAAACCCTTAAAAGGAGGTTTTTCGATGTCTGCTGTGGAGACCGTATATGAAACGGTCATCGGCCTGGAAGTTCACGTCGAACTGCATACGAAAAGCAAAATTTTTTGCGGATGCTCCACTTCCTTCGGCGCGCCTCCCAATACGCATACGTGCCCGATCTGTCTGGGCCATCCCGGCGTGCTGCCGGTGCTCAACCGCCAGGCGGTGGAGTACGCGATGAAAGCGGCCATGGCGCTGAATTGCGAGGTCGCCTCGGTGAGCAAGTTTGACCGTAAAAATTATTTTTACCCCGATTCGCCCAAGGCGTATCAGATTTCACAATACGATCAACCGATCGGAGAACGCGGCTGGATCGATATTGAAGTGGACGGCGTCGGCAAACGAATCGGGATTACCCGGCTTCACCTGGAGGAGGATGCGGGCAAGCTGACCCATGTGGACGGCGGGTTTGCCTCGCTGGTCGATTTCAACCGGGTCGGTACGCCGCTGATCGAGATTGTTTCCGAGCCGGATATTCGCTCACCGGAGGAAGCGCGGGCCTATTTGGAAAAATTGAAAGCGATCATGCAGTATTGCGATGTGTCCGATGTCAAAATGGAGCAAGGATCGCTGCGCTGCGACGCCAACATCAGCCTGCGGCCGGCAGGGCGGCGGGAATTCGGCATCCGGGCGGAGCTGAAAAACATGAATTCGTTCCGCGGCGTGCAGCGCGGGCTGGAATACGAGGTGTTTCGCCAGAGGGAACTGCTGGAAAACGGCGAAGAGGTCGTTCAGGAGACGCGGCGCTGGGACGAGACCCAGGGCAAAACCTTGTCGATGCGCGGCAAGGAAGAAGCGCACGATTACCGCTATTTTCCCGACCCGGATCTGGTTACGCTGCATATCGACGACGCGTGGAAAGCTCGCGTCAAGGCTTCGATCCCGGAATTGCCGGACGCCCGCAAGGCCCGATATGCGTCGGACTACGGCCTTCCCTCGTACGATGCCGAGGTCATCACTTCGCATATTAAACTGGCCGAGCTGTTTGAGCAAAGCTTGCGCTATACCGATGACGCCAAATCCGTGTCCAATTGGATGATGGGGGAACTGCTCGGTTATTTGAATGCCAACAGCCTGGAAATACAGGATGTCAAGCTGGACGGCAAAGGCCTCGGACAGATGATCGACCTGATCGGCAAAGGCACGATCAGCAACAAAATAGCCAAAACGGTTTTTAAAGAAATGATCGAGAGCGGCAAAGAACCGCAGGCGATTGTGGAGGAAAAAGGGCTGGTGCAAATCAGCGACGAGGGCGCGTTGCAGGGCATTATCGCTCAGGTGATCGAGCGGAATCCGCAATCCGTCGCCGATTTCAAGGCGGGGAAAGACAAAGCCATCGGTTTTCTGGTCGGTCAGGTGATGAAGGAAACGAAGGGAAAGGCAAACCCGGCTTTGGTCAACAAGATGATAACGGACGGTTTGCAAGCCTGAGAAGAGAATCGAATCGGATGCATGACGAGGATGGCGGGGGTCTGCCGGCGAGGCTTCGGCGATCGCCCTGGAAGCGGATTCCGCCACGCCTCGCGGGCGGCGGTTCGATTTTTTATTTCGATTTCAGGGATATTTTTAGTGTGGATTCGCTTGAATATTCATAGTACAATAATATGAATATTAGGAAAGCGAGGCGTTTCTTTTGAATGACCCCTGGTTTATCGACCCGCTTAATATTTCCATCAGACTTGGCCTCGCCCTAGTGTTGGGAGGCCTTATTGGTTTGGAAAGGGAATCGAGCAATCGCGCGGCGGGACTAAGAACGAATATTTTGGTTTGCGTCGGCTCGGCCCTGGTGATGATCTTATCCATGTACGGATTTTCGGAGTTTGTCGAGGAGGCCAACGTTCGCACCGACCCGGCGCGCTTGGCGGCGCAGGTCATCAGCGGCATCGGTTTTCTGGGCGCGGGAGTGATTTTGCGCAACGGCACCTCGATCACGGGCTTGACGACGGCGGCGACGCTGTGGGTTGTGGCGGCGATCGGTCTGGCCGTGGGCGCGGGAGAATTTTATATGGCGATCGCGGCGACGGTGTTGGTGCTTTTCAGCCTGCTGGTCCTGAACGTCGTAGAAAAGAAGTGGCTTCGAGCCAAAAGCTTTCGCGTAATCAAAATTAAAACGAAGGACAGGCCGGGCAGCCTGGGTGAAATCTCCGCTTTGATGCATAAACTAAACATTGAAATTCGCAAAATTTCGATGGAGCAGGTCGCCGAGACGGAGCTATCGCCCATGGTCTATATTTATTTGTCGGTCAAATTGTCGGCGAAAAAGCCGATTGCGGCCATCGTGGAAGACATCAGCATGCAGTCGGGCGTGTCGGAAGTGACAGTGGACTGATCGCTTGCTTCGAAATGGGGGAGTGCCGTGATTCGCAAAACGAGAGCGCAAGCGGTCATGATCAAGCAAGGGCGCATCCTGATGGCGCGCCATTATGATTTGTATATCGGCGAGGAGTACTGGTGCCTTCCCGGCGGTGCGGTTGAAGCGGGCGAGCTTCCGGAGCAAGCCGCGGTGCGGGAAGTAAAGGAAGAAACGGATTTGGACATCCGGCTGATTCGCCGGCTGCGGGAGGAACGATTTCCCGGGGTTAGCCAAGGGTATGCCGCGTCGGTAACTTTTCTGGCCGAGGTGACGGGCGGCCGTTTGAAGTTGGGGATGGACCCGGAACAGGCGGATTGGGATGTCAAATTTCTTCAAGCGGTTCGCTGGGTGCCGTTGGATGCCGGTCTGCTTTGGGACCTGCACCGGTTTTTTATGCGGGACCGCTGACGGCAACACGCTAAATTTTGGAGGAGGAAGTCGCATTGTTTAAAGCGGGGCGCGTCACAGCGGCGTTGTTGCTGGTTGCGATCGGCGGCATGCTGCTGATTGATCAAAGCCAAGGGACGAACTATTTGAGTTTGCTGGTCGATTGGTGGCCGGTCATTCTCATTTTGATCGGCGTGGAGTATTTGCTCGCCACCTTGCTCCACCATCGCAGCGAGAAACGGGTGGGGCTGGATTACGGCGGCATTTTCCTTTCCGTGTTGATCGCATTGCTTGTGGTCAGCGCTACGCAATCCTCCTCGTTTGCCTCCAGAATATGGAACAGCCTGATCGATGGAGACGTATTCAGCCTTTCCGACGAGAGCGGGATCAAAATTGAAAAGGGCGTCACCCGGATTCCTTTGACCGGCGACACCGAAGGGTTCCTGCTGGAAAATCCGAACGGCGCCGTCGTGCTGCGAGCCGGAGAGGTCGACGATATCGAAATCGAAACGACCATGTATATCTCCAAGCTGGAGAAGGATAAAGCACAGCAGATCGCCGACCGATCGAGCATCGTATTTTCGGCGGGACGCACATTGAAAATTACGGCTGAAGGTGAAAAATACAACATTTTCGGCATCGGCCACAAACCGCGAATGAACTTGGTCGTGACCGTCCCCATGCAGAGGGAGCTCGACGTGGAATTGAAGCTGACCAACGGTAAAATCGAGGCGGAGAACATTCCGGCCAAAGCGCTGTTTAAAGCGGCGACTTCCAACGGTTCTATCCGGCTCTCCGGAATCGCGGCCGATGTGGTCGGGGAGACGACCAACGGCCGCGTGGACATCAGCGCCATCCAGGGCTCCGTTTCGATTCAAACGACGAACGGCAGCATGACGGCCGGCGATGTAGACGGAAGCCTTGAGATCGAAACGACGAACGGCAATCTGGGCATGCTAAATGTGGCGGGATTCATCGAAGCCGAACCCGCCGACGCGAAAATCGATTTGCGCGAAGCGGCGAAAAATGTCCGGTTGGAAACGACGAACGGCAGCATCAGCGTGTCCAGTCATACGGTTGGCGGCGATTGGGATCTGGAAACCACGATCGGGGCCATCTCGTTGTATTTGCCGGAGGACGGGGATTTCACCGTTTCGGGCGATTCCGGTCTGGGCAAGAACTCGTCCGAATTTCCGCTGGCGCTCGACCGCCATGAAATCAAGGGAAGCGTCGGAAGCGGCAAGCATCGCATCAAGATGGATACGAACGGCAGCATCGATATTTACAAAATCGATTAGCTTTTTTTTGCGGAAAAAACAGGGATTGAAATAATGGTGTTGACAAAAGGTTTCATGGAAACATACAATTAGTATAGGTAGAACCATCTATTTTGATGAATGTGAGGACGGTGGCGATCATGGCTTCCCAATTTGAAGCGTCTTTGGAAAAACTTAGATCCACCGGGATTCGTATGACTCCTCAGAGGCATGCCATTTTGTCGTTTTTATTGAATTCCAAATCGCATCCCAGCGCTTACGAAATTTACAAAGCATTGGAACGTCGATTTCCCAATATGAGCGTAGCGACCATTTATAACAATCTGAAAGTGTTTACGGAATCCGGTTTGGTGCGGGAACTGACTTACGGCGACGGCGCAAGCCGATTCGACGCCGATATGTCGGAACACTATCACGCCATTTGCGACCGTTGCGGCAAAATTTCGGATTTCGATTTCCCGCGGCTTGTGGAAGCGGAACATACGGCGGCGCAGGAAACGGGCTTCCAGGTTCACGGCCATCGCATGGAAGTGTACGGTCTTTGCAACCAGTGCGCGGGGCAGGTTCATTAGCGGTCGATCCTTTGGACGCGCCGCTGTTTGTCGTCCGCTCATGAGAGCGTCGGTTTTTCATTTTATGCTCGAATCGTATAGACGTGCTTGAATTTTTCTGCTTTTTGGAACAATTCGGCACGTCTTTGTTTGTCATGTTGCGCATGGTAGAATAATAGAATAGAAATACAGGGATTCGAGATCAGGATTCGGGCGGAAAGGAAGGGAGTATCGCTATGGAGATGAGCTACGCTCCAAGAAAATACCAGAAGAAGCCGCGAAAAAAGCGGCGCGTATTTTTTGTCGCATTTCTTTCTTTTCTGTTCATGATCAGTTGCGGATGGCTCGGGTTGCTTTATTGGTTGGAACAACAGCCCAGCGACGAACATATGAAGCCGCAATTTCACGGGGTGGACAAACCGTTGTTTTACCAGGGGAACCCGTTCGATCAAACGGCGCTCGGCAGCGGAGAATCGCTTCAGTTGCCGCTTGAATTCGTCAAGGACCGGATCGATCCTGCCCTGCGGTACGAGGAAGAATCCGGTTCGGTCATTATTGCGACCCAAGATCGGGTCGTTCGTTTGAAAACCGACCAACTCACCGCCACGATCAACGACAAGCCGTTCGATCTGAGATTTCCGGCGCGCAAAGTGGACGGGGTCGTGTATGTGCCCATCCAGCCGATCCGGGAGCTGTACCGGATAGAGCTGCGCGAAGACGAAAGCAGCGGGGCGGTGCTGTTGTTCAAAGACGGCGATACGATCGTCTGGGGGAAGGCCCGCGTCGATCCCGAGCATCCCGAACGGACGGTTCCGATGCGCAACGAGGCGTCGATCAAGGCCCCGATTTTATTCGATCTGCCGCAGGCGCAACAAGCGATGATTTTGGCCGAAACGGACGGATGGTATCATATTCAATTAAGCGCCGGCTACACGGGGTATGCGCTCAAATCGGACATTCAATTCGATCGTGTGGAGTCGGTCCGCCTGCAGCCGGAATCGCCCGCTTTTGTGCCGTGGAGCCCGGTTGGCGGCAAAATCAACATGACGTGGGAGGCCGTTTACAACAACAATAACCCCGATACCTCGCAGATCGGCGACATGCCGGGTCTGAATGTCGTCAGCCCGACCTGGTTTCATTTGTTGAAGGACAAGCAAGGTCAATTTTACATTCAAAATATGGCCGATCCCGCTTATGTCAAGTGGGCCCACGACCGGGGGTATCAAGTCTGGGGCTTGTTCAGCAACAGTTTCGAGCCGGATTTGACGTCGGAAGCGTTGGCTTCCTATGACAGCCGGATGCAATTGATCAAGCAGTTGATCAGCTTTGCCGGAATGTATGGCCTGCAGGGGATCAACATCGACTTTGAGAACGTGTATGTGAAGGACAAGGATCTCGTGACCCAGTTTGTCAGGGAGATGACCCCGTTGATGCATGAGCAGGGCCTGGTGGTCTCGATGGATGTCACCATTCGCGGGGGCAGCGAGATGTGGTCGCTGTTTTACGATCGCGCGGCGTTGAGCCGCATCGTCGATTACATGATCGTCATGACGTATGACGAGCATTGGGCCAGCAGTCCGGTCGCCGGCTCCGTCGCTTCGCTTCCCTGGGTGGAAAAAGGGATGACGGACATTATGAACGAGGATCACGTGCCCGCATCCAAACTGATTCTCGGCGTTCCTTATTATACCCGGGTTTGGACGGAAGAAACCAAAGACGGCAAAACCACCGTCAGCTCCAGGACCGTCTTTATGAGTTTTGTGCAAAGGACCATCCGGGAGAAGCAGCTTAAGCCTGTTTACGATGAAAAATCGGGCCAGTATTACGTGGAGTACAAAGAGGGCGACGCTACGGCCAAAATATGGATCGAAAACGAGGAGTCGATGCGGAAAAGAGTGGAACTGGTCAAAAAGTATGACTTTGCCGGGGTGGCTTCGTGGAGGAGAGGGTTTGAAACCGCGGAGATATGGGATACCGTCAAGCAAACCCTGGAAAAGAGGCCCTAAGGTTGGTCGGCCTCTTTTGCTTTGGGTTCCTCGGCTGGTTTAGGTTCATCGGCGTACCGTGGGTCGAGCGTCAAAATCGTTTTGCAAAACATGCAGCGGTCCGTCTTGCCCAGCATCTTGGTCTGTTTTCCGCATTCCGGGCATTCCAGCATAACGGCGCTGGTGGACATCATGCCGGCCCAGAAATAGACCGCCACGCTGGCGAACATGCCGATCATCCCCAGAACGAGGAAGATTCCGGCGATCACTTCGCCTTTTCGTCCCCAAAACACAATCCCCGCCGTTCCAAGGATCATGACCCCCATGCCGACCATGGTCAAAAGCAGTCCCCATAAACGAAATTCGTTGATTTTGCTCGTTTTGAAAAACATAACGCTCCCCTTCCTTCCGCCGTTTTTTGTTGTTCAATTTGCAGGAAACTTCGCGATGGTGTAGAAATTAAAAAGATTGTGAAGTATGCAAATCGCGTTTGGGGGCACAAAGATGATTAAAGTAGATGTAAAACAATGGTATGATCAGGATGCCGCGGTGGAGAGCGTTGTGGCGATCGAAAGTCCCGATCCTTTCAGCCCCTTGATCAACGGGTTCGATCTGTTGCTGCTGGTTGTATCGGAACAGCCGAATCCGACTCGCACAGTACATTATATAAAAAACGGCCTGCATATACAAGAATATCGGGTGGACTATCCAAAACTGGAACAATTGATTTTGGCGGCCGACACCAGCTATGTCATCGAATGGATTTTACAGGGCAAAATTTATCTGGACCGCCGCCGCCAAATGGAGAAGCTGCGCGACGCGTTGGTGGTTTTTCCGCAGTATATGAGGGAACAGAAATTATTGATTGAATTCTCCCTGTTTTTAAGGCGCTTTTTACAGAGCAAGCATTACCTGGAGCAGGGCAACGGGCTGGATGCGTACGCCAACATTATGGAGGCGCTGTTTCATTGGGCGCGCATCGTGATCACGGAGGCGGGAAGCCATCCCGAGGTGACGGTATGGAAGCAGGTGCGGGTGATCAACGGCGGGGTGTACAAACTGTACGAAGAGCTGACATCGAGCAACGAATCGGTTGAACAGCGGGTCCGGCTTGTTTTGCTGGCCTGCGATTTCTCCGTGTTGTCCAAGATGGACAAGTGCTGCGCGCTTTTAATCCGCGTTCTGGAGAGCAGGAGCATCCCGTGGAGCCCGATGGAGCTGCTGGAGCATCCCGAAATCAGCGGCTTGAACATCGAGCTGTCCCTGCTGCTGAAGCGGTTGTCGATGCGTTCCTTGATCAGGGAAGTCGCGGTTCCGGAGGACGGCCGTCCCCATTCGTTTTGCATTAAATATACCGGCGCATCCTGACGGTTTGCGAAGTGCGGCGGAAAACGGCGCAGGGTCGGGCAGAGGTGCGGCGATGGCTTTGTCCGCGGACTTCATCACGGTCAGGCTGTGAAGCCGGGGAACGGCGGACAACCGCGATCGGAAACCGGGACTTACGCGCCAAGCCGCTTGTTTTTCACCCCGCTTTTCGATTCCGTTCGATATGACTTGACTTCATGCGAGAAGCTGTGGTACATTAGTTTTCGCCGCGAGCGGATGGCGGCAGCACGGTCCGTCCGGTGAATCGGATAAAAAGCTCAAATTTAGAAAAATAAGTGCTTGATTCAACTCGGCGGTGTGTGATATATTAATAAAGTCGCCGAAAAGAGACGGCGGTGCAAGAAAA
>CAYYCV010000124.1:12685-14598 GCA_964470405.1 uncultured Caryophanales bacterium | reverse complement strand
GTGCAGCACGTTTCCGATGTGTTTCAATTCCTCAAAGGTAAGATACACACTGGAAAGAAACTGCAATTGGTATGTCCCATTGCACGTGTTTCAATTCCTCAAAGGTAAGATACACACCAAGCCAGAGGGCTTGGAAGAATTGCTCTCATCCAGGTTTCAATTCCTCAAAGGTAAGATACACACCCCAAAAAACGCCTCCATGGATATAATTCTCGGTTGCCCTTCGAATTCCTTTTTCCTGTTTCAAAAAAATCACGAAACTTTAAAAACAATAAGTTGTCTTCTTATATCTTTGATTATCTTAGTTTTTCTACCTTGTTCATGTTGTCGTCGATCCCCGGGGTTTACTACGCTACTGGAGATCGACGACAATCACAGGCCTATTTCATTGTGCCCTCCGCCCAGATCCACATTCTCAGACCACCCCAACGTAAGCATGTCGATAGATGAAAAATGTGGGCCAAAAAGCAACGCATGGCATGGATATAGGTTGAGAGCCCACAGTGGTCACTTTTATCCACGGGGTTCTTCCGGATCAAGCTGTGTAATTGGGAAATCGGCAGACAACTGCGATCGGCAACCGAGACCTAAACAGTTCCAGGACGTGCTCCGCCAATCCGCACCAGTTTGTTCCAGTTTGCGTCAGTCCGCGTAACTTCGAGTCACTTTGTGTGAAATATCATATATCGCGGAACGATTTTCGGTGAAATCAGAGCGATTTATATGATTCTTCGTACAAAATTTTCGGTCTCGACATCGATCCACCGTAAAGTTATACGAAAAATCACATAAACATGACTTTCACCCACGCACAACCAAGGTTGCTTGTATGTTTTATCATACAAATCTCCCATGGCCTATCGGCCATTGCCAGGCATGAAAATGGGCTTGCATCCGCACACCACTGTAAAGTGACATCGTTATTTTCGTATAAATGGTGGCCTCACGCCGGGAGCCTCTACCAGGGATGTCACACTAGGAGCCTCTGCCGAGGACCTTAGACACCGGGAGGCCCCCGCCGCACATCCCGATGCATCTCGTACGCATCGTATGCATCATCGGCCCACCATCGCCCGATCATGGCCATGGAAAAAGATGACGTACGGCGGGAACGCCTCCCATGCAGGTTGTCGAAGGCACTTCAGCGCAGGAAGGTCACCGGCATGTTAACCTGACAACATCGAGACCGCCCCGGCCCCCGCTCAAATTTTCCCTCCGGCATCGCGAATGACTTTCATCGCTTGGTCGAAGGAGGATTCCTCGACTACGGCCGTCAACAGAATATCACGGCCGCTTGTCGCTCCCTGCCCTCCGTCACTCATACCGCTGGCATCGACGCCGGACGCGGATAAAATCGCCGCACCCATGCCGCTGAATTCCGTGTCCGCCGTTAGCGAGCCGAGGCCGGAAAAAGCGCCGGCGATCGGATTAAGCCGATGATCCGCATCCTCGCCGGGATACCCGTCGAAGCGATCGACAGACAGATCTACGACCCGCAGCGATTTTAATTTGGCCGCAGCTTCGTTGGCCTGCTCCGGACTCTTGAAATAGGCCAGTATATTTTTTTCCATGTCCGCCCATCCCTTCTTTTTCGAATCGGTCCTATTTTTGACGAAAATCCGAATTCCTATTCCAGCCGCGAAACGCCATCGGACAAGGCCGCAGAGTACCATCGAATGAAACAGGGGCCCCGCACCGCATACTGCACATCGCGCGGCCGCGCAAGCACAACCACGCAAGCCCGCAACCTACAAGTGTGCAACGCAACGCCTAACCCCCGCAAAAAACCCTCCGTGCCGCCGAAAACGGCGTACGGAGGGTTAATAACGCGCGCGTTTAACCCAGAAAAGCTTTCTTCCTCCGTTCGAAAATCGTCTGCTGCTGCTCGTGCGTATTCTCGCCGTTCAAACGCG
>CAYYCV010000124.1:0-12675 GCA_964470405.1 uncultured Caryophanales bacterium | reverse complement strand
CCCCTGGCCGTACCCGCGCAAGCGCGGAACTCCCTTGCCCTTGAGGCGGAAATACGTGCCCGTCTGGGTGCCCTGCGGGATTTTGAGCTTTACTTTCTCGGTCAATGTCGGAATTTCAATCTCATCGCCAAGCGCCGCCTGGGCAAACGTCAGAGGAATTTCACAGTAAATGTCGTCGTCTTCCCGCTCGAAAAATTCATGCGACTTGACGCGAATCACCACATACAAATCCCCGGGAGGCCCGCCCCTCGTACCGGACTCACCCTCGCCGGAAATGCGCAGTTGCGCCCCGTCGTCGACGCCGGCGGGAATTTTCACGTGGATGTTGCGGCGCTTTTTCACTTTGCCGGAACCGTGGCATTCCGCGCATCGTTCCTTGATGATTTTCCCCTCGCCGTTGCACGCCGAACAAACCCTGCGGTTGACAAGGCTGCCGAAAGCGGTGTTTTGCACCACCTCTTGCTGCCCCGTGCCGCGGCAAACGGAGCAGGTTTCCGCCTTTGTTCCGCTTTTTGCGCCCGTGCCGTGGCATGTGCCGCAGTCCTCCGTGCGCGGAATATGAATGTCTGTTTCTTTCCCGAATACGGCTTCCTTAAATTCGATTTCCATCGTATATTGCAAGTCGGCTCCGCGCTGCGGCGCGTTCGGATTGCGCCTTTGCCCGCCGCCACCGCCGAAGAACATGTCGAAAATATCGCCGAAACCGCCGAAATCGGACTGTGAAAATCCGCCGCCGCCCATCCCCTGATTGGGATCGACATGGCCGAACCGGTCGTAGGTCGCCTTTTTTTGATCGTCGCCCAATACGTCGTAGGCTTCTTTGGCTTCCTTGAATTTATTTTCGGCGTCGGGCGATTTGTTCACGTCCGGATGATACTGCCGCGCCAGTTTGCGATAAGCTTTTTTGATCTCGTCCGGGGAAGCTTCCCGGGAGACCCCGAGCACTTCGTAATAGTCTCGTTTGCTCATCATTCCACCCCCATCGTGCAACTATGCAAAATGAGAGTCAAAGCCAAGAGCGTCCCTGACTTTGACTCCTCATTTCAAAACAAGTTGTTTAATTTTTGCCCTGCTCGTCGACGACTTCAAAATCGGCGTCAACCACGTTATCCTTGTCTTTCTTGCCGCCGTCCTTGTCCGCGGAACCTTCCGCCGCTTTGGCCGCTTCCGCGCTTTGGGCCGCCTGCTCGTAAAGCTTGACGGACAACTGTTGAACCACCTCGCTCAGTTCCTCCGACGCTTTCTTGATTTCCTCGGCGTCGTTCCCTTCGAGCGCTTTCTTCACCTTGTCCTTGGCCGCGTTCGCCTTGTCGATTTCGGCCGGGTCCACCTTGTCGCCGAGATCTTTCAGCGTTTTTTCGGTGGTGTATACCAATTGATCGGCTTCGTTGCGGGCTTCCACCTGTTCTTTGCGCTTGCGGTCGTCCTCCGCGTGGGCTTCCGCTTCCTTCATCATTTTTTCAACATCCTCATCGCTCAACCCGCTGGAGGACGTGATCGTGATCTTCTGGCTCTTGCCCGTTCCTTTATCCACGGCAGACACGTTGACGATCCCGTTGGCATCGATGTCGAAGGCGACCTCGATTTGCGGAATGCCGCGCGGCGCCGGCGGGATGTCCCCCAGCATGAAGCGGCCCAGCGTCTTGTTGTCCGCCGCCATCGACCGTTCCCCTTGCAGCACATGGATTTCCACGCTCGTTTGGTTGTCGGCGTAAGTGGAAAACACCTGCGACTTGCTGGTCGGAATCGTCGTGTTGCGATCGATCATTTTCGTGAACACGCCGCCCGCGGTCTCAATGCCCAGGGAAAGCGGCGTAACGTCCAGCAGCACCACGTCTTTGACATCGCCTGTCAGCACGCCGGCCTGCACGGCGGCGCCCAGCGCCACGACTTCGTCGGGATTCACGCCCTTGTGCGGCTCCTTGCCGGTCAGCTTCTTGATCGCTTCCTGCACGGCGGGAATTCTGGTGGAGCCGCCCACCAGGACGACCTTGTTGATATCGCTCGTGCTTAAGCCGGCATCCTTCAACGCCTGACGCGTCGGCCCCAGCGTCCTCTCCACAAGATGGGCGGTCAAATCCTCAAATTTGGCCCGCGTCAAATTGACTTCCAAGTGCTGCGGAACGCCGTCCACCACCGTAATAAACGGCAGGGAAACCGTCGTCGTCAGCACGCCGGACAATTCCTTCTTGGCTTTCTCCGCCGCGTCCTTCAAACGCTGTACGGCAGCTTTGTCCTTGCTCAGATCGATGCCCTGTTCCTTCTTGAACTCCGCTGCCAAATAATCGATGATCACCTGGTCGAAATCGTCTCCGCCCAGGTTGTTGTCGCCGCTCGTCGCCTTGACCTCGAAAAAGCCTTCGCCCAGTTCAAGGATCGACACGTCAAACGTACCGCCGCCCAAATCGTACACCAAAATTGTTTGGTCTTCCGATTTCTCCATGCCATAGGCGAGCGCGGCCGCCGTCGGTTCGTTGATGATCCGCAGCACTTCCAGGCCGGCGATTTTCCCCGCATCCTTGGTCGCTTGCCGCTGGCTGTCGTTGAAATAGGCCGGAACGGTGATGACCGCCTGCGTAACCGTAGCACCCAAATACGCCTCGGCGTCCGCTTTCAGCTTCTGCAGAATAATGGCCGAAATTTCCTGCGGCGTGTACTCTTTGCCGTCGATTTTCACCTTGTAATTGGTGCCCATTTCCCGCTTGATCGAGCTGATTGTGCGATCGGGGTTGGTGATCGACTGGCGCTTCGCCGTTTCGCCGATGATGCGCTCTCCGTCCTTCTTGAAACCGACGACCGACGCCGTGGTGCGGCTTCCTTCCGGGTTGGGAATAACGACCGCTTCGCCGCCTTCCATGACGGCGACACAGGAGTTTGTCGTGCCTAAATCAATTCCGATTACTTTGCTCATATATCAATCTCCTCCTTTAATATTCGATCCGCCGATGAACGGTTATGAACTGACCTTTACCATGGCCGGACGCAGCACTTTATCCTTCAATACATAGCCCTTTTGCACTTCTTCCACAACGGTACCCTGCTCATGCTCGTCGGATTCAACCTGCATAATCGCTTCATGGCAGTCCGGGTTAAACGTTTGGCCCACGGCTTCAATCGGCCGAAGCCCCTCCTTCTCCAGCACCTGAAGAAACTGCTTGGCAATCATCTCGACGCCTTTGCGCAACGCTTCGGCATCGTTGGAGGTCCGGGCGGATTGCAAAGCCCGCTCCAGGTTATCGACCACGGGAAGAAGCTGTCCCAGCAATTCCATCGAGGCGTATTTGGCAAACTCCTCTTTCTCCAGTCTCGCCCTGCGGCGGAAATTGTCAAAATCGGCCTGCGCCCGCAAATACCGTTGGTAATTCTCGTCCGCCAATTGACGCAGCTTTTCCAATTCCCGATCGGATCGGTCAGACTGAATCTCCTCTTCCGCTTCTATGGACGTCCCGCCCGAATCCGGGTCCGCTTCCGGCTCAGCCGCTTCCGGATTTTCCGTCCGCCGCGCATCCGCCTCGTTCGGCTCCGCATCCCGCCGCTGTTCTTCTGCGGCTTTCACTGTTTCTTCACTCTCCTGGATTGGAGTTTCTTTATCTTGATTCAATCTGTTTCACCCCCTTGTTTACTCTATCCGAAATAGCATATGATTCCATAACGGCCCGGTTACTTGTACCAGCGGGCCAGAATAACAGCGAGATCCTTGGAGAAATGATCCAACAGATTGATGACCTTCCCGTATTCCATCCGGGTGGGCCCGAGAATGCCGATGGAGCCCAAAGAGCAACCGTCAATGGAGTACGTGGCCGTAATCAAACTGCAATTGCTGATGGCCTCCAGGCGGTTTTCCGTCCCGATCCGGACCTGAATCCCGGAAGGGGCGGATGAAAATATCTGCACCAAGGTCTGCGTCTCATCCAACAGGTCAAGAATAGTCTTGACTTTTTCCACATCTTTAAACTCGGGCTGCGTCAACATGTTGGTGGCGCCGCTCAAAAAAACGCGGCTGGTTTCGTCATTGACCAACACGCCTTCGATCAGGTGGATCAAATCTTCGTATTTGGACAAATTTTTCCTTAATTCGGTGCCGATCTCATTGTACAGCTTGGATTTTAATTGAAGCAAGGGAACGCCGCTCAACTTGGCATTGAGGATGGCGATAAACCGCTCGATCTCGTTGACGGAAACTCCCTCCGGGATGGAGACGACCTTATTCTCCACATGTCCCGTGTTCGTGACGATAATCGCGACCGCCTGCTCGCTGTTCAAAGGAACCAACTGCAGATGTCTCAGCGTGGTGCTGAACACCTCGGGACCCAGAACGATGGAAGTATAATTCGTCAGGTTGGACAGGATCATGGCGACTTGCTGCACCATTTCCTCCATCTCCTGAATTCTTTCGGCAAAAAACAGCTTCATCGTGTCCAGCTCGGATTCGGTCAGGCGATAGTTTTTCAACAGGTGATCGACGTAATACCTGTATCCTTTATGGGATGGAATCCTTCCGGCCGAAGTATGGGGCTGTTCCAGGTAGCCAAGCTCCTCCAAATCGGACATTTCATTGCGGATCGTAGCCGGGCTGAATCCGACATCGCCCCGTTTCGATATGCTGCGAGAGCCGACCGGTTCAGCCGAGCGGATATAGTCGTCCACAATGGCGCTTAAAATCATTTTCTGACGATCCGACAACATCGAAGTCCACCTCCCGATTTGCAAAACAAAAAGCATTGCGATTGGGTATGTTTGTCATTCCATTAGCACTCTTGCGTAACGAGTGCTAATTCCTAATACAAAAATACCAAACCGTAATGTTCATGTCAAGTCAATCTGGAAGTGTAATGAAAAACAGGCGGCCCCGCGCTTGCGCATGGGCTTCCGATCGCCGTTGTCCGCGGACTTCGCGATGTTTCACTGCACTTCCAGTTGCCGAATGACCGCAATCTCATCGCAACAGTATTGTTTTTTGCAATACATGCAATCCTTCCAAACCTTCTCGGGAAAAACGTTTTTCGGTACGACGCGAAATCCGTTTCGTTCAAAAAATTTTACTTCATAAGTTAAAGCCATCACATTCGCAATATGCTGCCGCCGGGCTTCCTCCAGCAACGCTTCGACGATTTGGCTGCCGATTCCTTGCCCTTTATATCGATCGAGAATGCCCAGCGAGCGAATCTCCACCAGATTGCCGCCAAGTCGGCACAAAGCGCCGCAACCGGCAACCGTCCCGTCGATTTCGGCCACGACAAACGTGTCCAACGTCTCGGCCAGCATTTCCTTGGAGCGGTGCAGCATGATTCCCCGTTCCGCGTATCCCTCGATCAATGCGTAGCACGCTTCGAGGTCGCCTTCAACAGCCTTTCTGCACACCGCTGTCGATGTCATCTTCATATCCCCACCCGCCGCACTTAAAAACTCATCCGAAAATGTCATGATGGTATCGTATAAATATACATTAGATTGTATATAATTTCAAGTATTGATGAATTCGGCAAACACTTCGTTTCCAAACACGATTCCCCGCTCCGACAGGCGGAAGCCCTCCGCGGTTTGCTCCAGCAGCCCTTTGCGAAGCAAGCCGCGCAGGCTTGCGCCGAAAATCTCGTCCATATCGTCCGAAAACTGCCGCTCAAAGTCGCATCTGCGCACACCGTCCAGCATCCTCAACCCGACCATCATGAAATCCTCCATTGCCTCTTTGCGATCCACCGCCTGACGCTCCAATCGGGGAAGGCCGGCAAAGGCGGCCTCGATGTACGGCTGCACGCCTTTCACATTGACGTGGCGCTCGCCGAACATGTAGCCGTGCGCCCCCGCCCCCAAGCCGTAGTAGCTTTGGTTGCGCCAGTACGCCATGTTGTGCCGGCTTTCATAGCCCGGCTTGGCGAAATTGCTGATTTCATACTGCCGGTATCCGGCCGAACGCAGCCGCCTCATGATCAGCTTGTACATTTCCAGCTCGGTGTCTTCGTCGGGAAGCGGGAGCTGGTCTTTCAAGTACAATCGATGGAACAGCGTGTTCTCCTCCACCTTCAACCCGTAGATCGAATAGTGCCGCAAATTCAGCTTCAACGCCTCATCCAAGCTTGCATCCAGCATCTCCAGCGTCTGATTCGGCAAGCCGAACATCAAATCGATCGAAAGGTTGTCGAAGCCGGTTTGCGTCGCCAGCTCGATGCTGCGATACACATCATCCGTATTGTGAATCCGCCCGATTTCGTTCAGCAGACGGTTCTGGAACGACTGAACGCCGAAGCTGATCCGGTTCACGCCGCCCGACTTCATCACCTTCAGCTTATCCTCGTCCACGGTTCCGGGGTTGGCCTCCATCGTAAATTCAACCTGATCGCTCCGAAACGGAAACCAGGTTGCGACCAATTCGAGAAAATATTCCATCTCCTCCGGCAGCAGAACGGTCGGCGTCCCGCCTCCGACGAAAATCGTCTCGACGGCGCGCGGCGGCGCCTTCTGCACCGTCCGCTTCATCTCTTCCGCCAACGCTTCCAAATAGCCCATCACCGGCTGCCCTTTCAAAACATACGAATTGAAGTCGCAATAATAGCACTTGTTCGTACAGAACGGGATATGGATGTATACGGCGGCCGGAACATCCGTCAACTGGATCATATGCCATCCTTCCTTCCCTTGCGTTGGACAGGGCCTCAACTGTCGATCTTCAACACGGCCATAAAAGCTTCCTGCGGCACTTCCACGTTGCCGACCTGCTTCATCCGCTTCTTGCCTTCTTTTTGTTTCTCCAACAGCTTCCGCTTGCGGCTGATATCGCCGCCGTAGCATTTGGCCAGCACGTTTTTGCGCATCGCCTTGACCGTTTCCCTGGCCACCACCTTCTGTCCGATCGCCGCCTGAACCGGCACCTCGAACATTTGCCGCGGGATCAGTTCCTTCAATTTCTCGCAGAGCACCCTGCCCCGCTGGTAGGCGCGATCCCGGTGAACGATAAAGGACAGCGCGTCGACCTTTTCGCCGTTCAGCAGCACGTCCATCTTCACCAGATTGGAGCGGCGGTAGCCGGACAGCTCGTAGTCGAACGAAGCGTACCCTTTCGTGCCCGACTTCAACTGATCAAAAAAATCGTAGATGATTTCCGAAAGCGGAATGTGATAGATCAGCGTAACCCGATTCAAATCGAGGTATTCCATATTGACAAATTCGCCGCGTTTGCCCTGGCACAGCTCCATGATCGGCCCGACGAAATCGTTCGGCACGATGACGGACGCTTTGACATACGGCTCCTCCACATATTCCAATCTTCCCGGCTCGGGAAATTCGCTCGGATTGTCGATCTCGAACGTCTCCCCGTTGGTCAAGGTCACTTTAAAAATAACGCTGGGCGCGGTCGTAATCAGCGGAATGTTGAATTCCCGCTCGATGCGCTCCTGGACAATTTCCATATGGAGCATGCCGAGAAAGCCGCACCGAAAACCGAATCCCAGAGCGGTCGAAGTCTCCGGCTCGTACTTGAGGGAAGCGTCGTTCAGCTCCAGCTTTTCCAGCGCTTCTCTCAAATCGTTGTAATCGGACGTTTCGATCGGATACAGGCCGCAAAACACCATCGGATTAATTCCGCGGTAGCCCGGAAGCGGGTGAGCCGTCGGGTTTCGATCGTCCGTCACCGTATCCCCGACGCGCGAGTCCTTGACATTCTTGATCCCGGCCACGATAAATCCGACATCCCCGACGTTCAATTCGTCGACCGCGGTCATGCGGGGCTTGAACGCGCCCACTTCAATCACTTCAAACGATTTTTTCGTGGCCATCATCCTGATTTTGTTGCCCGGTTTGATCGACCCGTCCAGGACGCGGACATAGACGATGACCCCTTTGTAAGGATCGTAGTGGGAATCGAAAATGAGCGCCTTCAACGGCTGGCCGGGATCGCCGGCCGGCGCGGGCACTTTGTGGACGATCTGCTCCAGGATTTCCTTGATGCCGATCCCCGCCTTGGCCGAAGCGAGCACCGCTTCGCCGGCATCCAGACCGATGATATCCTCCACTTCCTGTTTGACGCGTTCCGGATCGGCGCTCGGCAGATCGATCTTGTTGAGCACCGGCAAAATTTCCAAATCGTTGTCCAACGCCAAATAGACGTTGGCCAGCGTCTGCGCCTCGATCCCCTGGGCCGCGTCGATCACCAGCAGCGCGCCTTCGCAAGCCGCCAGGCTTCGGGAAACCTCGTAGGTGAAATCGACGTGTCCGGGCGTATCGATCAAATTGAGGATGTATTCCTCGCCGTCGTCCGCCTTGTAATTCAGCCTGACCGCTTTCAGCTTGATCGTAATGCCGCGCTCCCGCTCCAGTTCCATTTGATCCAGAACCTGTTCCTGCATTTCCCTGGAAGCGATCGCGCCGGTATATTCCAAAATCCGGTCGGCCAATGTTGATTTTCCATGATCGATGTGCGCGATAATGGAGAAATTGCGTATTCTTTTTTGACGTTGCTGTATTTCCGACATTCCAAACCTCCCGCGTGGCAAAAAGACAAATTCAACCAACGTTCCGATTCGCGAACAAATCGTCCGTCTTTGATTATATCAATTGCGGGGGAAGGTCACAATGGATGTCAATCGAGTATTTTTTCAAACAGCCCCACCACCGCGCGAATGCCATGGTCGGCCAAAATTTGCAGCAGCGCGCCCGTTTTGTGCGCGGCCCGTTCCAGCAGAGCGGGATCCGATTCCCGCAAATGGTAGACCGGCGGCGCTTTCGCCGGAGGGGCGGCCGTCTGCGTCGGCTTGGGCGCGGGCGACTCAGCCGTTTCCGCGGGCAGCGCGGACAGCGGCGGCTCCGTGCCGGCCGCATAGGGCCCGTGAATGCGTTCGATCCCGCTCGACGCCAGGCTTACCCCGTAAAATACCCCAAACGCCAACAGCAGCACAAATCCCGCAAATTTCAGCGACCACCGGCTCATCCGCGCCCCTCCTTCGGCCTTTTCCTCATACCGTCAAGCCCTGCGGCTTTCCGATCAGGTTTTCGCCTTCGCATCCGCTTTTTCCGCGTTCGTCTTTTCCGCGTTCACCTTTTCCGCATCCCAGTAAATATCCGCGATCACTTTGGCCAGCACATCGATCGTACGATAGCTTTCCTCCAGCGTATTCTCCGGGCCGCCCACCTCGATCAAAATATCGTTCGGGGAAAAGGACTGGTTGTATTCCCCGTTTCCGTTTTGCGCCCCTTTGCCCCACAGACCGCGGGAGAGCCCGGGATACTCCTTTTCCAACCGTTCGTGAATGCGCGCGGCAAACTGCTCGTTTTTTTCCCAGTGCGGGTTGTTGTGGCCGATAATAAAGTAAATTTGGGCATAGCTTTTGCCGTCGATGGCCGCCGTGGTCAAATCCCGGGTCTGCGAATCACGGTGAATGTCGAAAAAATACGTGTAGTCCCGATTTTGCGCCACCGCCTGCTTCAGCGTCTGAAGCGAGTATTTATACGAGAAGTTATAGTTGAATTTTTCGACCGACGTCAAATAATCCACGTCCGAATCGGACGCCCCGATCCCCAAATCCTCCAGTTTCGCTGACAATCTTTTCCCGAGCAGCGTCACATTTTTTTTCGCGTCATACGCCTGGTTCAAATCCGTGACCCCTTTGTCCTTCAATTCCGGCACCCACGATTCCCGGTTATGCGAATGATAAATAAACACCACTTTTTTGCCGTGCGTGCTCAGCGCGCTTTCGCTCCCGGCTTTTCCCGCCTCGTCGGAGCCGCCGCTTGCCTTTGGGCCGGACGGAGACGAATCGGGGGACGGACCGGGAGACGGGTCGGGCGCGACAACGGCGCCACCCCCTGCGGGAGACGGAGCGGATGCGGCGCTTCCCGGGCCGGGCGGGCCGATCGCGGCGTCCGGCGCTTTTCCCGAACCGAGAGCATTCGCGGAAGGCGTATAATCTACCGGCGCTTCATTCAAATTGGTCGCCCGGCCTTTTCGCAGCAGCACGGTATCGTCCCGCATTTGCGGCATTTCCGCCGCCATCAGGCTTTTCGGATCCCACGGGTTGACGTCGGTCAGAAATTCGAACAAAAAACGGGAGACATGATTTTGCGAGAGTGCCGATTCCTCCCGGTCTCTATGGAATGCCGGCACTTCCATCCCTATCATATCCGCCAAAAATTCACTGGAAACCGAGTTGGCCAATCCGTTCATAGAAGAAAAAAGAGGCATCGTCATCCTCGATTGCATCAAGCCCCCCAGTCCCAAAACCGTAAAGAAGCTCAATGAAAATACGGACAGCAGCATAAACAGGCGGCTCATCAATCCGATAGCGTGAACGATGCGGGTGACTCTGCTCAAATTAAACGTGATCATGGTTCTTTTCATTCCATTTCCTCCTCCAGATTGATCGGGCATATCGAAAGCCGGTTCCAGGGATTGAATCTACCTGTTAGCAATCTATGAATCCGGCGAAGGAGATAGAACCAGGATTGCCAGAGTCGTTTCATAAAAAAGCGCGCAAACGTAAATCATAAGCATCAATAAAGGTGTGGTGAAAAACAGGCGGCTCCGTGTTTGGGTATGGGTTTCCGATCGCAATTGCCCGCCGATTTCCCGATTTGCAACCATTTACAGGAAGAAATCCGCGAACAAAGGCGACCACTGTCGTTTCTCCAACCCATACCCAATCCCTTCACCGCTTTTTTCACCACACTTAGAAACGCCACCATCCAAACAAAATGTCGAGGTTATGCCATGTTACGAATCCGGTTCATCCTGTGCGTGTTTTTGGTCTTAAGCGGCTTGCCGCCTTGCGCCGTTACCGTTGCCGCAACCGTAGCCGCAGGCACAGACGCAGGAGCAGACGTCTCCCCCGCCGTGGACAAAGCGCGCGACCTGTCCGGCGCCCGGGTCTCGATCCAAATCGATCCGTCCCGCAACCGCCTGTATTTGCTGGCCGACGGCAAGCTCGTCAAATCGTATCCCATCGCCATCGGCAAACCAAAAACGCCGACACCGGTCGGCGAATGGGAAGTCATCAACAAATTTAAAAACTGGGGGTCCGGTTTCGGCACGCGCTGGATCGGGTTGAACGTACCCTGGGGGATTTACGGCATTCACGGCACAAACAAGCCTTCCTCCATCGGCTCCGACAGCAGTCACGGATGCGTCCGCATGCTGAACCGGAATGTGGAAGAATTATTCGAATGGGTCAAAGTGGGCACTCCCGTTTCCATTCTCGGCCATGTGCTCGGCGGGGCGGCGCGGGAACCGCGGCGATTGGCCAAAGGGGACAGCGGAGGAGACGTCATGCTGGTGCAAAATCATTTAAGAAGCGCGGGATATTACCATGGGGAATGCAGGGGCAAATTCGGTCCGTTGACCGAGCAGGCGATCAAAAGCTTCGAGGCGGATCACGGCCTGCCGGTGGACGGGGTGTTCGGCATCCGCGAGTATGTCGCGATCGGGCTTGTGGAATGAGCTTTGGCTATCCTTTCTGCTTAAACAGCCAAAACAGCTTGCGGAAAAACAAAAGCACGGGCCTGCTCTGAACAATGCCGACCAGTTCCGCGCCGAGCAGCAAAATAAACAGCAGCAGCAGCATGATCAGCACCGTCACCAACGTATAGGACGATACCTGGAACAACAGCACCGCGCTCAATCCGAAAATGAACGATACGCAATAAATCGTGAATACGGCATTGCGGGGCGTCAGGCCCATATTGACCAACGAATGGTGCAGGTGGCCCGTATCCGCGGAGAAAATCGGCACTTTGCGGAGCTTGCGGCGGATGATCGCCAGCACCGTATCCGACAGCGGAAGGCCCAGAGCGGCCAGCGGGATGACGAACGATACGGACGCCGCCTGTTTGAACCCATAGACGGACAAGGCGGCCAGGAAAAAGCCGAGAAAAGCGGAGCCGGATTCCCCCATGAAAATTTTGGCGGGGAGAAAGTTAAAGAACAGAAACCCGACCAGGCTGCCGAGCAGCATGCCGCACAGGATAAAAACGGGGATATTCCCGCTCAACAGCGCGATGACCATGATCGTGGCCGTCGCGATCGCCGACACCCCGGTGGCCAACCCGTCCAGGCCGTCGATCAGGTTGATCGCGTTCGTGACCCCGACGATCCACAGCACCGTGATCGGGAATGAAAGCCAGTGCAGCGATATGTCGAATTGGGAAAAAGGAATGCTGATATAATCAATTTGAACGCCGAACAGATAAACCGCCGAAGCGGCCGTCACCTGGCCGAGCAGTTTAAACTTGGCGGAAATTTCGTATTTGTCGTCGATCACCCCGACGATTTCGATCAAGGCGGCGGACACCATCAAACCGGTGAATATCGACAGCTTTCCTCCCGCGGCGGGATAGATCAACACGTACGCGCCGACAAACGATAAAAAAATCGCCAAGCCTCCGAGCCGGGGCATCGGATGTTTGTGCATCGAGCGGTGATTCGGAACGGCGATGGCTCCGATGCGGTGCGATAATTGCCTGACCCAGGGCATAAAAATAAACAGCAGGGCGCAGGAGGTAATAAAGCCGATCAGCGATAAGTAAATCATGGGAAGCTCCTTTGGTATGGTTTCAATCGGAACACTACAGCACCAATTTTACCTTTTTCCGCCAGATTGATCAAGTGGCGCCGGCCAATCGCAAGCCCCGGCTGTTTAAAAGTGTGGTGAAAAAAGCGGCGTAGGGATGGGGCATGGGTTGGAGAAACGC
>CAYYCV010000123.1:0-14690 GCA_964470405.1 uncultured Caryophanales bacterium | reverse complement strand
GATATAATATACTCTAAAATTAGTGGGCAAACGGGAGGCGATATGATGCAAAGCAAGCACTTGTCGAGAGACTATTACACGGACCGGGAGGGGGTGACGGACGGCTTTACCCGATTGCTGAATTGCTTTCAAGCCTCGCTGTATTTCATTCTCCGAAACCAACGCGACATTGTGGATCCATACGAACTGTTTTTGCAGGACCATTCGTTTTCGGTCATATTAAACAACGAGGGCAGAATGAAAGATATCCGCTTTTGCCAAAGCTGGTCCTGTTTTGAAGTGGTCAATACGGAGGACGTGAAGGGGAGGGGGGTTGAAACTTTTGCGGAAATCGAACAATGGCTCGATCGCGGGGAAATCGTGCTGTTTGAAACCCATTCCCATCGAGTGCCCTTTCATCAGGACTTTATCTCGCCGGAATATCCTTACGACGAAGCGACGCACAACCATGCGGCCAACCATCTGTTTGTGGCGCTGGCCCACAGCCCGACGGAGCTTTATTATGTGGAAGCCCCGTGGCTCCTTCGGCCCGATTTCGTTCCCTATCAAAACAGCAAATGCGTCGGCGTGATTCAAAAGAAAGCGTTGCAGCCGGCTTTCGATTGTTTTTTGCATTACCGGATCGTTCACATCCGTTTGGAAGGGATGGCGGAATCGGTTTTTTCCCAAAGGTTTCTTTCGGTATTGAAGGATATCTCCGCGCACCGATGCATGCCCGCAACTTCGACGGCGGAAGAGTCGCACTATTATAACCGCGAAGGGGTGGAGGCGTTGATTCGCTGCTTCGAAGAGGGCCGGATTCAACTCGGGCGGAAATCGCTGAGTTACGTCTTGAAGGAAATTCGCCTGCTGGAATGGAGGCTTTCCCTCATCCGGCAGCAAAAATATATGTTTTGGCAAAGCATGCGGAATCAGCGGAAGCTTTTCGACAGCCGGATCGAAAGCGGTTTGGAAGCGCTGCGGGAGAACGTGAACGGTTGGGAGGCCCTGGTCAATAAACTCCGGTGGATGCTGCGGAGAAAGGAATATACATATCGGCCTTTGTTGAGTATACTTGAAAAGGTTCACGCAAGCGAAGGAAGATTAACGGAGGAACTGGCTTCATTGTGTCAAGAATAGCGCCAGACGAATGAGAGGGTTCGAAATGAATAAAAAGATGATCGGCATTTTGTTGTCTATTTTGGCCGTTTATATCGGTTTGAACGGATACATCGGATGGAATGCGCATGTTTTCTTATCGACGGCGTTCCGGGCGGATCCCGGCATGGGGTATTGGATTGCGTTTTGGCTGGTCGCTTTTTCTTACCTGATCGCCCGGGCCGGGGCGGCTGTTATGTCAGACGTGTGGATGTCGCCGTTGAAATGGATCGGCTCGATTTGGTTCGCCGTCATGCTGTATTCGGCGATTTTGCTGCCGGTGGCCGATCTCGTCGGACGGATGCTGAAAATCAGCTCTTTCCCGCCCGACGTTTATATCACCACGGTCGGATGCACCGTGCTTGCGATCTTGCTGGTTTTGTTTTCCATCGGCTCATGGAACGCCTGGCGGCCGGTCATCCGCAAGTACGAAGTGCAGGTCGCCAAGCCGGCGGGAGCATTTCGGCAGCTTCGCGTGGCGGTGGCGTCGGATCTTCACCTGGGAACGATCGTGGGGCGGAAGCACCTGAAACGGATGGTGGAGCGCATCAACGCTTTGAACCCGGATCTGGTGCTGCTGCCGGGAGACGTGATCGACGACGATATTCGGCCCTTTATCCGCCGGCGGATGGCGGACGTACTGCAGCAGTTGCGGGCAAAAAACGGGGTTTATGCGATCCTGGGAAACCACGAATATATCGGCGGGGACATCGAGCCGTTCGTCGAGGCCATGCAAGGCGTCGGCATCCGGATGCTGCTGGACGAGACGGTGAAAATCGATAACGCGCTATATTTGGTCGGCAGGAAGGATCGGTCGGCGGAACGGTTTGGCGGGGGAGGAAGATTGCCGTTGGAGCGGCTGATGGAGGAAGTCGATACGCGGTTCCCCGTCATTTTAATGGATCATCAGCCCTACGAGTTGGACAAGGCCGCCGCCGCCGGAATCGACGTTTTGCTCTCCGGACATACCCACCGCGGGCAAATGGCGCCAAGCCACTGGGTCACGCGAAAACTGTTCGAACTGGACTGGGGCTATTTAAAGAAGGGGAATCTGCACGCGATCGTGTCCTCGGGATACGGAACATGGGGCCCCCCGTTCCGATTGGGCAGCCAGTCGGAGATCATTGAACTGACGATCGATTTTGAAGCGTAATATTCGGAAGCCGTAATAGCGTAAAAAACGTAAAAACGTAAAAACGTAAAAACGTAAAAACGTAAAAAACGGTTCCTCTCCATCCCAAGCCTGCTACGTGCATGAGCTCGGAACTGCCGACTCGAGACGCTGACATGGGACCGCGATTTGAAACCGCCGACACGAGACGCTGACATGGGACCGCGATTCAGAATCACTGGCTCGAAACTACCGAGAAGAAAGTAAAAACTGCAAAAGTGCATCTATTTTTAATCGATCATAGCCGCCAAAGGAAAATACCTGCAAAAGTGCAGGTATTTCGGAGTAAATGGCTTGCCAACGTCGATTGTCCTTGAAATACCTGTATTTTTGCAGGTATTTCTCACTTTACAGGTGCTGACAGAAAAATAGATGTACTTTTGCAGTAATTTCAATGCAGAAGGAGCAAAAGCGGCTGACAGCGAGATCAGAGCCAATACCCACGCTTGCGTGTTTCATTTGTGTACTTCATTCGTGCTCCATTTGCGTACTTCATTCTGTTCCGCTTGTATGCTCCATCCGTGTTTCATTTGTGTACCTCATTCATGTTCCACCTGCGTGCTTCATTCGTATTCTATACGTACTCTATATACTACTTTATACATACTCTAGATGTACTCTATGAACGAGGGGAATTTTATAAAAATAATTCAAAAAAATGGTTGACATCCTCGGTGAGAATCATTATCATTTACTATGTTGAAAATGATTCTCAATTCGTTTTATAAACAAGGGGAGCGGTGAACCATGAAAATTTATTCAGTTTTATTTATCATCCTGTCGATTTCTGTTATATTAGTTACCGGGTGCTCTTCCAACTCGGAATCGAATCAGGCGGCGACATCGAATCAGGCGGCAAACGCCAAGGCATCGAACGACGGAGCGGCTCCTCAAGCATCGGAAGCTTTGCAGAAAGCCGTAGATCAATATCGCGATTACGTCGTGGAACAATGCGACCAACTCGTCATAGAGACTGAGGAATTCGTCAACCAGGTGAAGGCGGGAAATGTGGACAAGGCCAAGCAATTGTATGCTCCGGCCCGGATGTATTATGAGCGCATCGAGCCGATTGCCGAATCTTTCGGCGATTTGGACCCGGATGTTGATGCCCGCGAAAACGATGTGGACGAAAGCGAATGGGGCGGATTTCACCGGATTGAAAAATCGCTGTGGGAAAACAACTCGACGGAGGGCATGAACGACTACGCCGATGAGCTTCTCGACAATGTGAAGCTGCTGCGGGCGAAGGTGGAAACCGTCGAGATCGAGCCATCGATGCTGGTGGTCGGCGCGGTTGAACTGTTGAACGAGGTTTCCTCGTCCAAGGTGACCGGCGAGGAGGAGCGTTACTCTCATACCGATTTATACGATTTCGTCGCCAACGTGCAAGGGGCGGAAAAAATATTCGAGCTTTTAAAAGCCGAATTGGGCAAACAGGACGCTGCGCTTACGCAAACGATAGATGAGCGCCTGACCGCGCTGAATCAGGATCTGGCATTATATCAAGAGGGCGACGGCTACGTGCTCTATACCAATTTAAAGGCAGACCAAACCAAAGGATTAAGCCAAAAGGTGGATGCTTTGGCAGAACCGCTTTCCAAGATGGGAAAAGCAATAGGAGTGTAATATGGAAGATTCCGGCGGAAAAAAAATATTCGAACAGCCGATCAGCCGCAGGGAATTGCTGAAGATGGCCGGCGCAGGAGGGATCGGTCTGCTGATCGGCGGCGGCGCGGTCAGCGGCGCTTTGATCGGCGGCGGAAAAGGCAAGCCGACCGGCGATGCGGCATCCGCCGGCTCCGCCGAAGACCGGGTTCCGTTCTACGGCGAGCATCAGGCGGGCATCGCTACGCCGGCCCAGGATTTCTGCTGTTTTATCGCCTTCGATCTGGAAACGAAACGGCTCGCGGAGGTCCGCGAATTGTTTCGACAATGGACGGAAGCGGCTTCCCGACTCGCGTCGGGGCAGATGATCGGAAACGACAACGACTTGCTCAATGCGCCTCCTTCGGATACCGGGGAGGCCATCGGCCTTTCACCGTCCAGGACGACGATTACCTTCGGCGTCGGCCCTTCGTTTTTCGACGCCCGTTTCGGGTTGGCGTCCCGGCGTCCGGCGCCGCTCGCCGATCTCCCGTCGTTTCCGGGAGACGACATGAAGCCGCAATGGTGCGGCGGGGACATCGGGGTTCAAGTGTGCGCCAACGATCCCCAGGTCGCCTTCCATGCCATGCGCAATCTGGTGCGCATCGCCAAAGGGACGGCGGTGATCCGCTGGATTCAGGAAGGATTTCAGCGCACGAAATCGTCGGCCCCCGGCGGCGGAACCCCCCGCAACCTGATGGGGTTTAAGGACGGGACCGTGAACCCGGATATCCGCAGCGCGCAGGAAATGAACCGGGTGGTCTGGGCCCAAGCCGCGGACGGAACGCCCTGGATGGCCAACGGAAGCTACATGGTGGTGCGGCGAATCCGCATGCGGATTGAAGTGTGGGATCGCTCGACGCTCGATGACCAGGAGAAGACGTTCGGGCGATCCAAGGTGAGCGGCGCGCCGTTGGGCCAGTCGAATGAGTTCGATCAGCTCGATTTGGACAAAAAAGGGGAGGACGGCAAGCCGTTGATTCCGATCGATTCCCACGTTCGCCAGGCGCACGGAGACGGCAGCGAGTCCATTCTTCGCCGCGCTTATTCGTACTCCAACGGGATCGCGGCCAACAGCGGCCATTTTGACGCGGGGCTTTTGTTCATTTGCTATCAACGCGATCCGCGCCGGCAATTTACGCCGATCCAGCGGCGATTGGCTTCGAATGACGCATTGAACGAGTACATCGTCCATGAAGGCAGCGCGTTGTTCGCCTGCTTTCCCGGCGTTCGCAAGGGAGAATATATTGGAAATTCATTGATTTAGGGAGCTAAAAAATGAAGCGTTCGCTTACTTTTCGCATGCATGCCATCAGCCTTGTTCTGGCTTTCATCCTCCTTGGCCCGTTCGCACCGGCGGCGGCCGCCCAGCCCGCGCAGGATTCGTCCTCGCTGGAGTCTTTGCTGATGCCGATTGTGGGCAATGCGCTGGTCGAAGCGGGGGAGCACCATTGGGCCGATGCGCTTGCCGACATTCGAAAATTCGAAGCGCTGTGGAAGGAAAACGGGCTTGACGACAGCGGAAGCGGCAAGCCGGAGCAGGTCACGCCGGCGATTCATACGGCGATCGAAGCGCTGCAAGCGGCGGAGGATGATCCGCTGCGGGCCTACCAAACCGTCTCCGATCTGGCAAAAGCGTTCAACCGATACATCAGCGGGCAGAAAACGGAGGAAATCGAATCGTCCGGAAAAAAAGCGGCAGAGCAATTGCTGCCGATGCTGAATCGATCTCTCGACGACGTGCAGAAGCAGGATATCGCCAAAACGCTGGAAGATTACCGGCTGATCGTCGAGCTTTGGCCGCGAATCGAATCGTCCGTGCGAACGGAAAGCTTTGGCGTATACAGCGAGTTCGAAATCCAGATGAGCTTGATCCGGATCGCGGTGCAGGCGGAACCGCCGCATTGGGATCAAGCCGAGCAGGAAATCAGGAAGGGTATTCAAGTTCTGAACGACTTTATCGTCGGCAAAACGCCGAACGCTCCGCAAGCGTCGGGCAAACAAACGGTTGCCGATCTGCTGAAAACGCTGCGCAACGTGACGGCGAGCATCCAATCGGAACGGGCCGCCCAGGCGGCCGAGCAAATGCAAAAATTCATCAAGGCGTGGCCGGCCGTTGAAGGGGAAGTCCGCATCCGTTCGGCCGAGACGTACACCTCGATCGAGAACGAGATGGCCGAGGCCGCCGGCTACCTGGTCTCCGATCCGCCCAAGCTGGATATGGCGTCCCGCGTTGTCGCGCAAATGACGTCCGAGCTCGAACCGTTGATCACGGAAGCGCGTTACACGGCTTGGGATGCGGCCCTGATCCTGCTGCGCGAAGGGCTGGAGGCGCTGCTCGTGTTGGCGGCGCTGCTCGCTTTCCTGCGCCGCACCGGCAATCATGCGAGGCAAAAATGGATTTGGACCGGAGCGGGGGCGGGGCTGCTCGCCAGCTTGGCGCTGGCCGTCGTTTTTTCCTATGCTTTGAGCCAAGCCGCAACCGGAAGCACCCGCGAATTGATGGAGGGCATAACCGGCCTGGTCGCGGTGGTGATGATGATGACGGTCGGCGTTTGGCTGCACGGCAAATCGCACATGAAGGTGTGGAGCGAATACATTCAGCGCCGCATGGGCATGGCGATCGCGCGCGGCAGCTTATGGTCGCTGTTCGCCGTAGCGTTTTTGGCTATTTTGCGGGAGGGGGCCGAGACGGCGATCTTCTACCTGGGCATGGCGGGATCGATCGGCATGCTGCAACTGCTGCTCGGCATCGGGTCCGCATTGCTGCTGCTCCTTGTGCTCGGCTTCGCCATCATCCGGTTCAGCGCCCGCCTGCCGGTTCGCGCCTTTTTCCTTGTCGCGGCCGCATTGATTTATTATCTGGTCGTCAAATTTGTCGGCGAGAGCATCCATGCCTTGCAGGTGGCCGGTTACGCGTCGGCGCATGCGGCAAACGGCATCCCTTCCTTTGCCTGGATCGGGATGTACCCGACATGGGAGACGTTCCTGCTGCAGCTTCTGGCGGTGGTATGCATCGTTTTGCAAATCGTTTGGGTCGAATGGAGAAGAAAAGCCAAGCCGCGTTTCAGCTTTAGCGAATGAAGACAATATCAAGTTTACATAACAAAGTTACGGTAAACAAAATCAAAAACCTCTCAACCAAAGTGATTTGTTATATAAACGAAAATATACGCTAAGCCTTCGGATGTTGCCGGCTTAGCGTTTTTTCTTGTCTTAATCCAAACATACAGCTTTCTTGACACGATCACATCAATTATATAAGATAATACTTATATAATTTAAAACTTATATGATAGGAGCGATACGATGTCGTCAAATGAGAAGAGAATCGATTTTGAGAAGAGTCTTGGAGCAGTAACCCGTACGGTATCGGATATTAAGAAGGACGGGAATTCGGCGCGCAACGTCACGCTGGAACGATCCTACGCCACAACCCCCGATGATCTCTGGGACGCTGTGACAAGTCCGGAGCGATTGGAGCGTTTTTTCGCACCGGTTCGTGGCGAGTTGGAGCTCGGTGGCCGGTTTCAAATTGAAGGTAACGCTGATGGCACGATCACCGAATGCGTTCCGCCAAAGTTTTTCGCCGCGACATGGGAATTTGCAGGTGAATTGAGCTGGATT
Organism: uncultured Caryophanales bacterium; assembly: GCA_964470405.1. Lineage (GTDB taxonomy): Bacteria > Bacillota > Bacilli > Paenibacillales > CAYYCV01 > CAYYCV01. The sequence goes on along the minus strand of CAYYCV010000123.1, from coordinate 7,111 downwards.
GAGGTGCGCATCGCCCCGGAGGGGGATGAACGATCCCGACTGTCACTGTCTCACATTTGCCCGATAAACGATCATTGGGAGAAATTTGGACCGGGTGCGGTCGGTGTCGGCTGGGATTTGAGCCTGCTTGGCCTGGAGGCTCATCTTTCGCACAAAGCTTTCGATCGCTCCGAAGGGCAAGCCTTAATGGTCTCCGATGAAGGCAAGGCTTTCATGGTCGGTGCCAGTGAGGACTGGGGGCGAGCGGCAGTTGCAGCGGGAGAGAATCCGGCGCAGGCAGAAGCCGCCGCGAAACGGACGACCGCATTCTACACGGGCGAGGAATCTCAGGAGGGCTAAAAATGCATGCATTTGATGTTCTCGGCGATCCGGTTCGACGCCGCATTCTGGAGTTGCTCGCTGCCGGCGAACAACGTTCCGGCGATATTGTTGAAGTGATTCAGAACGAGTTCGGAATCACGCAAGCAGCCGTCTCGCAACATCTGCGGGTTCTGCGAGAAAGCGGCTTCGCCGGCGTGCGCGTCGACGGTCCTCGGCGCATCTATTCGGTTGACGCCCGGCCATTGAAAGAGGTAGACGAGTGGCTTAGTCGCTTCCGCTCCTTCTGGGAGCCGAAGCGGGACGCACTGGAAACGGAGATCGCGAGAGGAAAGAAAAAGCGACGGGATTTATAACCTGGAGTTTGAAGAAGGAGATGAATAATTTTCAGGCAGAAGACCATCTTAATAACAAAATGCCTAAAAGCGTGGTGGAAAAAGCGGTGCAGGGAGGGGGCATGGGTTGGAGAAACGTCGGTGGTCGCCTTTGCCCGCGGATTTATCCCTTATTGGGGCTGAACATCGGGAAATCGGTGGGCAACTGCGATCTTAAAACCCATGCCCCATCCCGGAGCCGCCCGTTTTTCACCACACTTTTAAAAGTGAGGAATGGATTATGGCCGCCCAAACGCAAACGGAGCATCGAGAACAACCTGAAATCGAACACCGGAAATGACCGGCATGGATGAAAAAAGCCAAAGGGATCAAATCGTTGGGAAGGTGCTTTGGAGCATTGCGTTGCCCGGTTTCGGCCAACTGCTGAACGGCAGGTACATCAAAGGCCTGCTGTTGATCTTTTTGGAGTTTTTGATCAATGTTCGGGGCCATTTGAATCAAGTGATCAAATTAAGCTTTCAGGGGGACATTCAGGAGGCCATTCGCCAGGCGGACTTTCAATGGCTGATGTTTTATCCTTGCATCTATTTATTCGCCATTTGGGACGCCTACCGCGACGCCGGCGGCGGAAGAAAACCCTACGCCTATATCCCCCTGGCGACCGCGACGTACTCGGTGACGTTGGGCGTCATCTATTCGGATACGTTCAAGATTTTCGGGATCACGTTGGGCCCCATCTGGCTTCCGATGCTGTTTTGTTTGATTGGCCTGGGCGTGGGATTTCTGATCAGAAAAGCGGTAAAAAAGCGAACCGGCGGCGATTCGTCCAACTGATCCGACCGCCATTTATGATCTTTTTTTAATAAATTTTTCATACATGTTCTTACTTTAGAAATAGTTTCCTCACTTTTATCCTGTATCGTTGGAAGTGTCCAAGAGATAGAGAAAAGACACAAATCAAAGCGATGCAAGGAGGAGTTGGAAAGATGAAGAAAAGCGTATTGTTTTTGGCGGTCATGATTTTGGCCTTTTCGATCGCCGCAGGATGTTCGAATGACGGGGGCAACAATCAACCGGTGAACGGAGAGATTCAGCAAAATCAAAACAACGAATCTCCGGATGCCACCACCACGCCTGATGTGACGAATGACGCCAACGCGCAAACCGACGATCAGCAAGGCACCGACGTTCAAACCGACGACAAGCAGGACACGAACGTTCAGGCCGACACTCCATCTACCGGAGACGCCGATGTGCAAGCGGATGTTCCCGCCCCTTCGGATCAACCGCAGGTGGATGTAAAAGAAGATTCCAAATAAGCCGATTGGGCGGTTTCATCGGCCGGACAGCAACGGACCATTACTCTGGACTCAGAGTAATGGTTCTTTTTTTATGATATAATTACATGTATTTCTCAGTACCGGGAGTTGAAACGATGGATCACTTTAAAGTATTGGTAGCGGACGACGATCCCAACGTAAGAGAAATTATTCGTCTTTTCTTTCAAAAAAACGAGATTGAATTAATCGAAGCGGCAGATGGGGAAGAAGCGCTGGAATTGGTGGAAAAGGAAGCGCCGGATATCATCATTCTGGACATTATGATGCCGAAAAAGGACGGCTACGAAACCTGCAGGGAAGTTTTAAAAAAGTGGGATATTCCCATTATTATGCTGACGGCCAAAGGGGATGAATTCGACAGGGTGCTGGGGTTGGAGCTGGGAGCGGACGATTACGTTTCCAAGCCTTTCAGCCCGAGGGAATTGATGTCCAGAATCAAAGCCATTCTGCGCAGAATCCAAAGAAACAAACCGGATTCGTCGGATGGATCGAAATGGTTTTACGATTTTAAGGAATTGACGATCGATTTGCTGCGGCGCGAAGTGCAGATTCGCGGCGAGAAAATTGCTTTTCGGCCGAAGGAGTTTGACCTGCTGGTTCATTTTGTGAAGTTTCCGGGCATTATTTTTTCCAGAGAACAACTGCTGGAGCAGGTTTGGGGCTACGATTTTTTCGGCGATATCCGCACGGTGGACGTGCATGTGAAAAAGCTGAGGGAAAAGCTCGCTCCCTTGAAGCATCCGTTTCTGCAAACGGTGTGGGGGGTAGGATACAAATTCGAACCGGATGTGAAATCGGATGCTGTTCAGGAAAATCAATAGAAGCATTTTCTTAAAGCTGCTGTTCAGCTACATGCTGACGGTTTTGCTCGGATTGGGCTTTGTCGGACTGGTCACTTCGTATTTGGTGAAAGGATATATTTACGACAACAAACAGGAAGAATTGCTGCGCATGGCCAAAAAAGTCAATCAGACGATCCAGGACGCCTCGGTGATCGATCCGACCAAAGAGGGCATTTTGATTTTTCTGGATCAGACGTTTGACGCGAGAATCTGGATTTTCGACCTTCAGGGCAAAATTATATCCACGTCCACGCAGAACGAGGTGTATATCGGAAAAGCCGTGGCCGATTCGGTTGTGAAAAAAGTGATGGCGGGCCAGCCGGTCGTCAGCAATTTGAAATTGGAAGGGCTGACCGAACCGATGCTGTCCGTGGCCGTTCCGTGGGGCAAAGACAACGCGATCTACGGCGGCATTGTGCTGCATGCTTCGGTTTCGGGCGTGAACGATACGGTCGGCCATATCCGGGAAACGATCCTGTGGGGAATCCTGATCGGCATCATCATTTCGATGTCGCTCGTTTCCTATTTATCCTGGTCCATTTCAAGGCCGCTGCAAAAAATAGACCAGGCGACCTCGGAAATCGGAAACGGCAATTATTCCAAGCGGATCGTGATCGATTCGACCGATGAAATCGGCGATTTGGCCAACACGATCAACACGATGGCGGCCAAGCTCGAGCTGATCGAAACGGAGCGAAAAACGCTGGATCAAATCCGGATGGATTTTCTGGCTAACGTTTCCCATGAGCTCAGGACGCCGCTGACCGGAATTCAAGGCTTTCTGGAGGCGTTGCAGGAGGATTTGATCGATGAGAGCGCAAGGCAGAAATACTACGACATCATGCGCCAGGAAACGCTGCAAATGAACCGTTTGCTGGACGATATCATGAACTGGATCCGCCTGAAAAATAAAGACGTGGCGCTGTCGAAGCACCCGATCGACGTCAAGGCGATGCTGCACAAGATCGCTTTCAAATTCAGCAAGGAAGCGCAGGAGAAAAATATCGGGATGGCGGTGCAAACGGCCGATCCTCTGCCGGCGGCGTTCGGAGACCAGGATCGCATCGAGCAAATCCTGAGCAACATTATTAAAAATGCGATCAAATTCACGGAGGAAGGAAGCGTCTCGATCTTCGCCGGGCAGGAAGGGAACGATATGGTCTTCACCGTGAAGGATACGGGCATCGGCATTTCAAAGGCCGATCAGCCTTTCGTGTGGGAGCGGTTTTTCAAAGCCGACCGGGGGCGGATGAAAATCAACAGCGGCACCGGACTCGGGCTGGCCATCGTCAAGGAATTGGTGGAATTGCACAACGGCAGCATCGCGCTGGAGAGCGAAGTCGATCAAGGGACGACCTTTACGATTCGGATTCCCCATATCCCGTCGGCGGATGCCGATCCGAAGCACGCATAGCAAGGAGTGAAGAAGATGGCGCACGCGCACGCAAACGCAAACCGGAATCAAACCGCGTTGATCACGGGGGCTTCGTCCGGCATCGGGCGCGAATTGAGCGAGCGGTTCGCCCGCGACCGCTATCGCCTCGTGCTTGTCGCGCGGAGCCGCGAAAGCCTGGAGCAGTTGGCCGAGGAGCTGGCGGCAAAATACGGCACCGACGCGGAGGTCCTCGCCGCGGATTTGTCCGAGGCGGGCGCGGCCGATCGGGTGTTTGCGCAGGTGCAAGCGCTCAGCCTTTCCGTCGACGTGCTGGTCAACAATGCCGGGGCGGGACAAAGCGGCTTTTTTCACGAGATCGACGCGGCGGAGGACGAAAGGATGATTCAGCTCAACCTGGCGAACCTGACCCGGTTGACCAAGCTGGCCGCCCGGCAAATGACGGCGCGCGGAAGCGGGAAAATATTGAATGTGGCCTCGATCGGAGCCTATATGCCCGGCCCGATGATCGCGGTATACTACGCCGCGAAAGCTTATGTGCTGTCCTTCAGTCTGGCGGTTGCCGCCGAATTGAAGCCCTTCGGCATCGCGGTCACCGCGCTGTGCCCCGGCCCTACGCGAACGCGGTTTTCCCAACGGGCGGGGAGGAAGGAGCCCAAATACGCGATGTCGGCGGCCAGGGTGGCGGAGGCGGGCTATCGGGGGCTGTTCGCAGGCAAAGCGGTCGTCGTTCCCGGGGCGGGGAACCGGCTTCTGATCCTGCTCAGCCGCATCCTGACGGGGCGGTTCATGGCGGACCGGGTTCGCCGTGTTCAAGCCGGCCTGTTGAACGGGAAAAGCGCCCGCAAATAAATTGTCGGTTCAAGGGTGGTCGGCTCATCTCCCCGGATTGGTTCATCTATTGCAATTCCGCAGATGTTCTAGGGGATGCAATTCCGCTACTCTGTCAGGACGGCCATTTCGTAGTAATGCCGGTTGATCGTTCCGTCATCGTCATAAACGTGCTTTTTCCAGCGGTTTGAAACGAAGTTCACAAGTCCAATAGTCGTAATCAACGGGCCGCGCCAGCCGTTTCACTTCCTTCACAGATGCGACAAGTTGGTCCCAGAGCATGACGGCATAAAGTACAACAAACGAATCAACTCCTTCGCTTCGGGCCTTTATAAGAATGGATCCAAGATCGGCAAAGTGAACAACTTTTTCATTGATCGATTTACCGTTCTGTTCGCGCATTTTTTCGGATCATTAAAGCGACGGAAGGAATAAGGTTCGTAACGCGAACCGATTTTGGAAAGCTGCCGTAGCCGATTCGGATGAATCCTTTCGTATCGACTTGCAGTAGCAAATCCCGTATGTATTCGAGTTTTTCAATAACCCTTTGGAATGAATCCAGAGAGATGGTGCCGAGAATTTCCCTTAACTAAGTTTTATCACGAAATTTGTTTGGAAAAATTTACAACACCCCGCAACAAAATCAATTCCCTTGCGTTTAAGTAATATGATGTGAAATTTTGTATGTAGGAGGAAGAATATGGGGAGGAATAAGATCATTGCCTTATCTTTGTTCTGTGTGTCATCAATTGTCTTGACAACCACGACGGTCTTCGGCTCATATGGTACAGAACACGTAAAGATGGGGGCTATTACTGGAGGTGCAGGAGAAATTAGAGTTTGGAACGATCAATCAGTCATTGATCAAGGGTATAAGGGCACTGTTGATAATGCGATTGCTGATTGGAACGCTGCCTCAACTAAGATTGGTCTATATTATAATTCAACTGATCCGGAAGTTAAGGTTTATGCTTCAAGTTTACCAGCAGGTACTTACGGGGTAACGGATTATTGGGATTATAATTGGCTTGGACAAGTCAGTCAAGTCTCAGCAAGTGATATTACTAATGGTACTGATTATGATCAAGCAAGGATTCGTCTGGGATACAACAATATGTCTGGATGGACGTGGCAGGAAAGATATATGAATACAGGTCATGAATTTGGACATGTTCTGGGTTTAAATCATTTTGAAAACTCCCCAGCACATTCAGGTGATCATTGGATGAAAAGCGGCAAATATTCAATGCCCGATCCGAGCACCACAGACACAGACCATGTAAGAAATAAATGGGGGAATTAACGATGATGAAAAAAAATAAACTTCTCCTTCTTTATAGTCTTATTGCTGCTGTTTTGTTAGTTGGCGGTGGATGCTATTATTATGAGGATGCAACTATCATTAATAATGCAGAAATCGAAGCTAACTATAAAGTCTATAATAATGTAAGCGAAATGGTTGATGATGCCGACATTATTATGAGAGCAACAATAACAGATGATTCACAGAATATATTGAATACACAAGATGGCTTTACTGATGGATATACATTAACAAAGGTGCATGTGGATAAAATTATTAAAGGTGATAAGAGTCTTGAAAATTCTTATTTTACAGTTTCTGAACCCACTTATGTGGTCGAAAACGGAATTAGACCAGGAAAAACGAGATTTTCTTATGAGGAGTATTCAAAATTAGTATCAGGCTCAAAATATTTTCTGCTACTGAAGCAATCGGAAGGAAATTACTGGGTAAATGCGCTACACCAAGGTAAATATAACATCGATAATACTGACAAAAAAGAAAAAGAACTTTACAGTAAAAATCAAAATTTTAAAATTCTTAAAGATGATATTTTAAATAAGTTTTCAACTCAATAATCCATTTTTTTTAGAAGTGTGGTGAAAAACAAGCGGCTCCGAGATGGGGCATGGGTTTCCGATCGCAGTTGCCCGATTTTCAGCCCTAATAAGGGAGAAATCCGCAGGCAAAGGCGACCACTGGCGCTTCTCCAACCCATGCCCCATCCCTACACCACTTTTTTCATCACG
>CAYYCV010000122.1:8712-14707 GCA_964470405.1 uncultured Caryophanales bacterium | reverse complement strand
GCATCGGTTTGCGTCACCTTGTCGCAATTTGTGCCAGCCTTTAGCATTTGGTGCCAGTTTGTGGCGCTTTGTATGAAATATCGTATAACGCGGAACGATTCTTCGCCCTATCGGACCGGTTTGTATGATACCTCATACAAAATCGATGGCTTCGGCGCCGTCCCCGCCGTATGGTGTATGAAAAATCGCACAACATGGCTTCCAGCCGCATCGTAACCAGGGCTCCTTGTATGTTTTATCATACAAAAATGTGTTTTATCATACAAAAACGGGAACCTTCGCCGCGCATCCTGCAAATACGATGCATCTGCGCATGCCCACGCCCATCGTCTGATGATGATAGCCGGGGTCATCGTCCTGACGATGATAGCCCGGATAAATGATGACGGCGGGAACTCCAACCGCCTTTATCCGCGGATTCCTTCCCAAAGCAGCAGTAAAATCGGAAAATGGGCGGCAACCGCAATTGGAAACCATGCGCCCCTCCTGCGTCGCTTTGTTCGCACACTTTTCGTCGTTTCTCTACAGATTGTATCCCAAATGGTAAATAGCCCTTGTACGTTTGTCAACAAATCCTTGTGGTTTTTCCAGATATTTTGATGAGGCGAAACGCAAAAACCGATCCGACGGAGTCAGGCAACCGGGGCTAAAACCGAGGAATTACGCGGGAAAAACGAATGCGGGACACGCCGCCTTTACTAGTTTTGGCGGTTCACAATAAAAATTCACAAAATAATATTGGATTATTATGGCATTAAATGCTATTATTGAGTGTAAAAGAAATTTTGCTTGAGAGGAGGAGAGTTAATGTTAAAAGCAACGGGGATTGTCCGCAAAGTGGATGAATTGGGAAGGATCGTGCTTCCGATTGAACTGCGGCGGACTTTTCAAATTGAAATCAGGGACCCCTTGGAGATTTACGTGGATGGAGACCGGATCATGCTGAAGAAATACATGCCAGCTTGCTTGTTTTGCGGAAACGCAGATCAAGTGACTTACTTCAAGGGTAAAATCATCTGTGAAAGCTGCAAGGAAGAAATGGCCCAAATGGCATGATCCGGAATGCGTGTATATCACATATTCTATCGTCCTATTCTCAGGTCATGAAGCTTTAATTGGCGTCTTTTGATTTCCTGGAACAGCATTTGAATAAATTCTTCATCCAGCTTCAGTTCCAGCGCCTCCCTGTAACAATCGAGAAGATCGCTGTCATGTAATGCGTGCATCTTGTATTTGCCTCCTAAGAATGATCATAATCGCTGATGTTCAGATCCCTTAGCGTGGATTCGGTGATTTGTTTGAAACGATCTGCCTGTAAAAGGATCTGTTCGGACATTTCCTTAATGAATGCCGAGTCCTTCGTGGGATCGAAAGATGAACTCAGCCGGCTTCGATGACGAACCAGAATGGTTTGCACCGCCATAGACATATAATGGTCATTGGAAAAATCCAGCCTGTTCATCGTCGTTCCCTCCTACAACCCAGATTTGAACAACCAATTACTTCTAACTACTTACAAGTTTATACTATTAGTATACTGCTCCGGCAGTCTGGTTTCAGCGCAAATCGATTGCGTTAAGACGCAAATATTTTTGCGTCTTGACGCAAGGCATATTGCGTTCAGCCCAAAAAGACTGCCTATCGGGCAGGATAGGCAGCCTTTTTAGAGTTAAAGCTAAATAATTAATTCCACAAACCAAATGAAATGTCCGGTTTATCAGGGGACTTTTTGGAGAATACCTCTATAATCGCTTCTTTTTCTCCATAAGATAAGGCTAACGAAGAAGCAAATTTACGGTCTTTGAAAAGGCTTGCAATTTCTTGCTGATCTAAATCTTTCAACCGTCTGATCGTGCCGTGTAGTGCCGACGAGTATTGGATAGCCTGCATGATACACACCTCCTTTGATGTTAAAGTCGAATATGAAAATATACTTTTTTACAAGTATTGGTGAGCGAGGCGAGTAAAATGAAGCGAAAGATTTTAATAGGCCTAGTATTATTTGCTTTTGTCGGTCTTCAATCTTGGTTTGCTTATTTAATGTTTCACTATCCCTATCTGGGGATTAACATCGAAAGTAATAGCCATGGCCAATGGGTGATCTATAGCCTTGACAGTGAAAGCGGTTCGCAACAACTGAATTTACGAACAGGGGATATTATAAAGAAATTAGACGGAAAAGATCCTAATAAACATTTTTCAACAAAAAAATGGGAGATTATCGAGCAAGTGGACGCAATACAAGTAGAACGAAACGGAAACATCATCGATATCTCTACAAAAGATATTAGCCGCACCTCAAAAATAGATATATTGTCCCTGTTTAGTGAAGGCTTGTCTTTCTTTATCGTAGCGCTTTTATATTTTAAGGCTGATATTCATCATTCCAAATCGGCTCGTAATTTGTCGTTTGTCTTTTTTATTTACGGTATAACTTTTATGTGTCTGGTGGCCTCTATTAGAACGGATGTCATAGGCTCATACGTCATTGGACTCTGTTTAATGTCTGCACCCGTTGTGTTCTTGCATTTTCTAATTGATTTTTTTAAAGAAAAGTGCGATATCCGATTGCCGCGTCAATATATTAAGTATTTGTACGGCGTTTTGCTCTTCTTTGCAGTATTAAAATTGTATGACTTTAATCCTTTGGAGGGCCAATTGCTGCATTATATCAGCAGACAAGTTTCCCTTGTATTTTTTAGCATTGGAATTTTCATTGATTTTTATGTACTATTCTATATCTATATTAAGTATCGTAAAGAGCATTCTTATGCGTCAACGATCATTAAAACGGTCCTGTTCTCCCTTTTTGTTTCGTTTATTCCTGTTATCATTTTTGCTTTCATTCCTCAAATTCTTGGTGTAAAAGAATGGGTTAGCCCGGCATTTACATCATGGATTGTGCTATTTTTCCCACTTTCCTTTGCCTACTTGCTGATCACCAAACAACTGTATGATATCGATGTGGTACTGAGAAGAATCGCTTACACGGTGCTGCTATCCGTTATACCTAGCATTGCAATCATCGGAGTAAACGCTGTGGTGTTTCAGAAGGATGCTTCTGTAGAACATTTGGCCTTAGGCTTCATTATTGTATTGACTATTGTTTCTTCCATTCTGTATTCTTTTGAATACTTTACGACTAAACTGGAAGCGGTCATGTTTCCGCGCAAGCATTTTTTGCAGAAGGCCTTGAAGAAAATTTCCAAAAATCTCGGCGCCATCTCCAGCATTCATGAACTGAAAGATATCATTTTAGTAGATATTGTAAATATATTGCAAGTGTACGGCGGGGCCATCGCTTTCAAATACCGGGACACTACGGAGATTATTCATGAAGGAAGCATCGATCCCGAAGAGGTCAGGCAGTTGGTTGAAACGGATGAATCGGATTCGGCGAACTATTCCCGCTTGGAAATCAACAGCCAGGAGGAGTACACCAGTTACCTGGTTTTAACCAGGAAAAAATCAAATACATTGCTCGGAATGGAAGAAATTCAGTGGCTGAATCTTATTATAACCTATTTAGCGGTAAGTTTGGAAAATATTTTTTTAATTCGCAAGCTAACCGTCAAATTGCAACAATTTGCCGCGCAAATTCCGGATGAGCATGAAGCGAACGATGTGTTCTGGTTCCGCAAATTGATGTTCGAGCTGCAGGAGAATGAGAGAGTGCGGATCGCCACCGATCTGCACGATACGACCATGCAGGATTTGTTTTTTCTCAAAAGGCGCTTGACTTCGCTGCTGGAGCAGTATGCTTTCAAGAAGGAGGATGTGGAACAGATGAATAGCATGATACGCTATATTGAAGTCATCAATATGAATTTGCGGCAAAATTGTTTTGAGCTGCATCCGCATCTGCTTTCGGAGATTGGATTGGTCGAAACGATTCGCAAGCTGATTCAGCAGGAGATGCCGATCTGTTCCTTTGAATTGACGTTTGAAGCCGGCGGATTTTTTACGGTGGAGAAGCGGGATATGGAAACGAAAACCCATGTGTTCCGCATCGTGCAGGAGCTGCTGAATAACGCCAAGAAGCATTCGCAGGCTTCCAAAGTGAAGTTCAGCATGAGCGAGGCCGGGAATGTGCTGTATCTCGATTACGAAGACAACGGGATCGGCTTTGATCCGAAGCGTCCGTTGAAACGGGACGTCGGTTCTCCCGGCATGGGGATCGAGCAGATCAAGAGCCGAATTTTATATTTGAAAGGACATTGGGAGCTGGATACGGGCGGCGGGCTCGGGGTTCGTTTCCGGATTACATTGCCCATCAACAGGGAGATGACGGCATGAGCGGTGTCATGAGAGCATTGGTGGTGGACGATCATCCGCTGGTCGCCCAGGCGACCGGGCAGTTGCTGAGCCAGATCGAACGCATGGAAGTGGTGGGCACCGCGCACAGCGGAGAGGCTTGCCTCGCGCTGATTCCCGAGCTTCAGCCCGACATGGTATTCCTCGATTATCAGCTTCCGGATCAATACGGGACATCGGTGGCCAAACAGATCAAGGAGCAGTATCCGCATATTCATATCGTCATATTTACCGGCATGGAGATTAGCGATTTATTCGACAACCTGGTCGATTTGAAAGTCAGCGGCATTCTCTCCAAAGAATCGAGCGAGACGACCATAAAAAATATGATTCGCGCCATTCTGGATGATCATACCGTGCTGCCAATTTCATTGTTCCAGCAATTGCGGCTGTCTTCCGGCCAATCGGCGCCGATGGAAGCCCTGACGAAGGATGAGATTGAGATTATGCTGTTTATCGTGCAGGGGTTGACGCATGAGCAGGTGGCGGTGCAAATCCATATGAGCAAGCGTTCGGTGGACAACTATATCAAAAAAATTTATCAGAAGCTGGGCGTCAAATCGAGGGCGCAGGCGATTGAAAAATTCGTGCAAGGCGATGATTACCGGCTATCGGGAGGGAGAGAATAGGCTTGGAAGCAAAAGTTGCGGATATCCTGACCGGCGCAGTCGATGAATATGTACATAGCGCGGATTTGAATGTTTTAATGAAGCAGTTCGTTCAGGCGAAGGTCGAGGAGCGGTCCGTATGGTCCGACTTGACGCGATCGGTGCATCGCATGTTGGGCGGTCGTTCGCAGGCGATTGATCCGGTTTCGGCCGCGGTGGAAATGATTTTTCTGGCGTCGGATATCATGGACGACCTTCAAGACCAGGACCACATGGAAAAGCCCTGGATGCAATGTCCGCGGGAGTACGCCATGAATGCCATGACCTCTTTTATCATGTGCGCTTACGGAGAGTTGGGCCGCCTGCGGCAGCATGGGCCGGAGGGAGGGCCGTTGATCGAGGAGGTCAGCCGCCTGCTCGCGATGTCCGTGAACGGGCAGCAAAAGGATCTGAATCGCTACGTGCAAACGGAAGCGGAATATTTCCACATGGTTCAGGAAAAGTCGGGATCGCTGCTCCGCTTCGCCTTCTATATGGGATATGCCCTGGTGGAAACGCGGCGCGAGCAGGCGGCCGTCCAGTTGAACGACCTGGCCGATTGCCTGGCCGTCATGGCGCAGTTGGACAACGATCTCGGCGACCTTCTCCGCTATGACGTCAAAAATGATCTGCTGCACAAAAAGAAAACGTTGCCGACGCTTTTTCTGCTCGAACACAGCGAATCGGATTTTCCCGTGCTGAAGCAATTTTACGAAGGCCGGTTGTCCCGGGATGAATTCTTGAAGCACAAGCAGGCCTGTTTGCAGTACGTCACCGACTCCGGCTGTGTGGAGTATGTGAAGGTCATCCGGGCGCTGTATTTGCAAAGAGCGGTGAAGCTGCTCGATTCGATCGAGGCGGTCCCGGAATGGAAAAAGCGCTTTAAGCAGCTTGCTTTCGGCTGAGGCGCTCCCGTGGAGCGGCGCTTGCCGCGGACGCGGGCTCGCTGTGACGGGAGCTTGCCGGCGGACGCGGACTCGCTGTGATGGGCGCTTACCGCGGACGCGGGCTCGCTGTGACGGGGCGCTTACCGC
>CAYYCV010000122.1:0-8612 GCA_964470405.1 uncultured Caryophanales bacterium | reverse complement strand
GGGCGCTTACCGCGGACGCGGGCTCGCTGTGACGGGGCGCTTACCGCGGACGCGGGCTCGCTGTGATGCGGCACTCACCGTGATGCGGCACTCATCGTGATGCGGACGTAGGGACTGAAATCCATATGGGCGTCATGGTAATATCCTCCGGCGGAAACAGATTGATCGGGCCGTAGGCGTTGGACGACGCATCGTATTCATATATTCGCTTTTTGTTCAAGTACAACTCGTAACAGGGGAACCCGTCGTGGCTGCCTTCGAGGCAATATTCGACGCCTTGTTTGTTCGGGCGGATCATCACCTTGAAATTCGCGTCAATGCTCGGTGCGAACTTCCAATTTTGCGGCAAATAGGCGATGGGGACGCTGGCCAAAATATGATACGAAACCGCCACGGTGTTCGGAAAAATCCGGCTGACTTCCACACGGTTGTTTTCCGCCGTGGACTGACGCTGCGTCTCCGCGCCGGCGGGATGGTTGGAGGGGTCCTTCCATTCGTACCACCACCATGGCCTGTCGTCCGGATTTTGAATATAGGGAAATACGTCCTCCCAGTGGGTGTGGGTTTTGCCGAAAGCTTTTTCCGGCCCCCGCACCAGCGGACTCGGCCGGGTCGGGTCCGGGTTGACCGTCAGCGTAGCCTGGAAACGGTGCGTTCCCTCGTCGTAGGAGAATCCCCTTCCGTCTCCGCCGAGTGTCGGCACGGGAGCGGGGATGGGGAGCGGCAGGCCGGGCAGCGGGACGGGAATGGTGCTGAGCCCGAAATCCAGCGAGACCAGCGGGCTCGGGATAAACAAGCGCAGCCTCAGCTCCAAATCCGGGTAAGGCACGGCGTTCGATGAGAGCGCTCTGTCGTCGGTCGTTTTGCCCGCATTGCGGAGCGCGGCGGGATTTAGAACTTTGGCGGCATTGATTAACGAGTCCGTCATGGCGAAACACCCGGTGGATTCAACATCATTTTATTCCCCATTTCTAAAAATTTGATGGAAAACAATCGCTTTCGCGGCTGAACATGAATTTCCGACCGCCGCGGCTGGCGGACTTGGCTTGCAGGCTCGGCTGGCGGGCGTGGCCTAGTGGGACTCGGCTTGTGGGCTCGGCTAGCGAGCGCGCCCTTGCGGGACTCGGCTTGTGTGCGCGCCTTGCGTGATCGACCTTGCGAGCTTGGCTGGCGAGCACGGCCTAGTGGGACTCGGTTTGTGGGCACGGCTAGCGAGTTCGACCTTGTGGGCTATGCTTTGCAGACTCCGCTGCGGGCTGCTCATTCTGCTCTTATTGGTTTCAAGTCGAAATGTTGTAGTCAGCCGGCGTTTTCCTGCGGATCCCGAGGGGACATGGAATCTTTTTTCCCCCCGTAGAGCCGCTTGGCACCAATACCTGCAAAAGTGCATCTATTTGGACCCTTTTTTGGGCGTCGCGGGAAAATACCTGCGATAATACAGGTATTTCGAGGCTGATCGCCAAAAACGGGGTGCTGAGCGCAGAATACCTGCACTTTTGCAGGTATTTCCTTCAGGCGTCCGTTCGCGGGGAAAATAGATGTACTTTTGCAGGTATTTTAACCTGATAGGAAGTTAGCCTGACAGGAATTTTAGCTTGATTCGTAAAAATTCAAGATAGGCCCGCCGGAAGGAAAACAAGTTCCGGAAAATAAGTTCTTTCGAGTTCGTAAGAAAGCTTGTAAGGCAGCGCCCATCGGCAACTGCTCACTCGCCTTCGCGGCTTCTTTTATATGCTGTGGCCTTGGCCCGTTCGTTTATGTATTCTTCTGTATGCATCCATGATTTTCCTTTGGGTCAAAATACCCAAAATGGATCACGACCCGGTTGGCAAAACGGCACTCGTCTTCGGTTCGCAACATTTGACGGCACTCGTTTTCGCAACCATTTGACGCGTCCCCGTTCTTGGAATCACTTGACGTGCCCTCGTTTTCGCAACTAATTGCCGTGTCCCCGGTGTGTAATCACTTGACGCATCCCCGTTCTTGCAACCATTTGACGCGTCCCCGCTCTCGCAACCACTTGACGTCCCCCGCTTTCCGCACATTTGGTGCGCCCCCGCCTCGGAACCGCGCGTTTTCCTGCCGGATTGGCAACCTGGATGCCGCATCGTGTAAAATAGAAAAAAAAGCAAAGAGGAGGTGCGGTATGGAACGCATAGGGCTGGTGCTGGAAGGCGGGGGAATGAGGGGCGTGTACTCCGCCGGGATCCTTGAGTTTTTTTTGGAAAAAGCGTTGGTTTTTCCGTATGTGATCGGCGTTTCAGCCGGCGCCTGCAACGCCTGCTCCTATATCTCCGGGCAGCGGGGCCGCAACAAAACGGTCAATCTCGACTATATCCGCGATTCCCGTTATTTGAGCTTTCGCAATTTGATTCGCAGCAAAGCGCTGTTTGGCATGGATTTCATTTTTGATGAAATTCCGAATCGTCTGGTGCCCTTCGATTACGATCGCTTTTACGAATCGGATCAGCAATTCGTGGTGGGCGCGACCGATTGCCGCAGCGGAAAAGCCGTTTATTTCCGCAAAAGCCGGGACATCGACATGATGCGGGCCATCCGCGCTTCCAGCAGCTTGCCGCTGTTGGCCCCGATCGTGTGGATGGACGGCCGGCCTTTGCTGGACGGCGGCTTGTCCGATTCCATCCCGGTCCGCAAGTCGATGGAGGATGGAAACCGGCGCAATGTGGTCATCCTCACCCGGCCCGAGGGATATCGAAAAAAGCGCGGCAAAATGCTTTGGCTGATCCGCAAAAAATACGCGCAATACCCCGAATTGCTGCGGACGATCAGCGAAAGGCATCGCATGTACAACGATGTGCTGGACGAGATAGACCGGCTGGAACAGCGCGGGGACGTTTTCGCGATGCGCCCGGCGGGAGACGTCCAGGTCGGCCGCACCGAACGGAATCCGCGTAAGCTGCTGTCCCTGTTTGAACGGGGATACCAGGACGCCGAGCAGGCGTATCCGCGATTGCTGAAATGGTTGGAAACGCAAGCTTAAGCGTCCGCCCGGCGAAGCGAAGGCCGCCTTTTAAATCGAGGGGCTGCCCTGGTTTGGGACGATCATGACCGCTTGATTTAAACAGCGATGGAGGGACCTATCCTTTTCCGAGTACGCCACGTTGAATAAAAATGCACGCCGTTCCTCCCGTCGGACAGACTCGTAGGAGAAGGTATAGGTATAGATTGGAAGCAAACGGCCCATCCTATAGATCAAAAACTTGCATTCCGCAGAGGAAAGGACGTGCAATGGATGAGCAGCCACTCTATTCTGTTTCGGTTCGCGGATCGTTCGTCGGCCGATGCGGCTTTCGATACGCTGCATGAATTGGACTACGAACCGGTTCGCCGCAAGGACGCCGCAGGCTGTACGCTGCAGATTCAAATCGACCGAAGGGATTTGACTTCCGCATTGGAAATTGCCCAGGCGCACGGCGGTTCGTTGGTCGATTCGCGGCTTGCGGCCGAACAAACGCGGGAGTTTCATAAGATTGGATCGGAGCGGGAAAGCGAGCTCGATCCTTTCGAAATCGAATTTTTGCCGGAGTTCGAGCAGGGGAGGGGCCCGCGCAGAGCGTTTATCAACAAGTACGGCGTCGTGATCGGCGATCACCTGTATGAATCTCCCGAATCGCCGCTGCAGCAATGGGATGAAGAAGTTGAGCCTTCGATCATGTCGGGGGATCAGTGGGTTCATCCGTTCAAGGATATCGGATTTCGGACGGACGAAAACCGCGACTATTTCGAACAGGGCATCCCGCCCCGGAAGGGGCAATTTATGCACCCGACCCAGGATGCGGCCTACCGCAGTTCCGGGAAGGAAGACGATGAAGCGCCCGAGCGGGAGAAATGAATCTGCGCCTTGCATTCAACGGCACGACATGTATAATATGACGTAAGCGGAAGTTGTTTTTTAACTTGTCCCAATCATGATTTGCGGGGAGTGTATGAACTTGTCGATGTCGTTTGAAATGTACATGCACGATGTCATTCAGCCTATGCGTGACGAACTTACTGTGCTTGGCATACAAGAGCTTCGCACGCCGGAAGATGTAGTGGAGCATCTGCCTTATTCCACGGGGACCGCCCTGGTCGTCGTCAATTCCGTGTGCGGCTGCGCGGCCGGACAATGCAGGCCGGGCGTCGCCTTGTCGTTGCAGCATGATGTGCTGCCGGATCACTTGTACACCGTTTTTGCCGGACAGGATAAGGAAGCCACCGCGAAAGCGCGCGAATATTTTGCGCCTTACCCGCCTTCTTCCCCCTCGATCGCTTTGATGAAAGACGGAGAATTGATGCACTTTATTCCAAGGCAGAACATTGAGGATCGTTCCGCCGAGGAAATCGCCCAAGAGCTTACGGGCATATTCGATCAATACTGCAAGTAGACGGCAAAAATCGATGCACTTTTGCAGGCTTTGGCGCCAAGTTGGCGTCAAGCGGTCCCGAGACGCCGCGGGGCAACGCCAACGGCCGGGAATCGCAAAAGTGATCAAGCCCTCCTGACAGCGGATGACAACGGCTGGCGGAGGGCTTTGTGCCGATCTAGGCGGGGTTGACGTATTCCGGGTGGAGAATGCGGCCCATTCGCCGCAAAATTTCTTCCGCCCGCCGTTCCCCCGCAAACTGTTTGACGATGGCAACACCGGCGGCCAGATTCGGTTTGCGGTTGGTGTTATGCGCATCGGTGGCCAGCGTATGCACCCGGTCGTTTTCCAGCAGCCACTCGGCGAAGGTTTGCGCCTCCGGCGAATTTTTGCCCAGCAGGCTGTCCACGGAGACTTGCGTCCATGCGCCCGCGTCCAGCAGCTTTAGCAATTGGTCCGGGTTGTCGCGGAAGAAGAAATGCCTTTCCGGGTGGGGGACGATGATCGTCACTCCCCGTTCCTTGAACCATTCCAGCAAGTCGATGGAACCTTCGTTGTATCCGCTCCATTTTTGCTCCAGCAAAATGAATTTCTCCGCGTTTCCGAGGTAGCAGAAGCGGCGCTGTTCGGCATTTTCTTTAACAAAAGCGATGCTTTCGATACGCACCTCATTCCCCGGGAGGATGGTCAGCGGGATGTTTTCCCGGTCCAGGGCGGCTTGCACGTCGCGCACGCGCTCAATGACGAGCGGGCGGTCCACCAAATAGGATGAATTGAAATGAGGCGTTGCGATAATATGGGTAACCCCGTTTTCAACCGAGCGTCGCGCCATGGCAATGGATTCGTCGATGTCGCGGGCGCCGTCGTCCACTCCGGGAAGAATGTGGCAATGAATATCGATCATGGAACAGCACCTCCAGGAATTTGGTTGCCTTTTTAGCCTTTATGGTAGCAGAATGGCCGAAATAAATCTATACTTGTATTATTGTTTGCATTCATCGTTTCGTACACAATGGATTTCTTAGCGGGGTGGGAGAATATGAGTCTTCAGCGGGAAATTATCGCTGCTCTGAATGTGAAGCCGCAGATCGAGGCCGATGTGGAAATTCGCGAGCGGGTGGATTTTTTAAAAGAGTACGTTCGAAGCGCGGGCGCATGGGGGCTGTTGATCGCCATCAGCGGCGGGGTCGACAGCGCCGTGGCGGCGGGGCTGTGCAAGCGGGCTACCGACGAATTAAGCGCGGAAGGAAAAAGGGAATACCGGACGCTGGGCGTGTTTCAGCCGTACGGGGAGCAGGAGGACATCGAGGACAGCTACGAGGTGGCCAAGGCGTTGCAGCTTCAGCATACGTTGGAAACCGGTATTGAGGAAGCGGTGGACGAAATTACGCTTGAAGTGGAATACGCCTTGAAATCGATCGGGGTGCATCGGCATGTCAGCCGCGGGGGCAAAGGCAACATCAAAGCGAGAACCCGCATGGTGATGCAGTACGCTTTGGCGTTCGAGCAAAACCTGCTGGTGGTCGGAACCGATCACGCTTCGGAGGCGTTGACCGGGTTTTTCACCAAGTACGGCGACGGCGCTTTCGACCTTGCACCGCTGCGCTCGCTGAACAAACGCCAGGTCCGTTTGCTGGGCGCCCGACTGGGAGTTCCACAGCGGATTATCGAGAAGACGCCGACTGCCGGGCTGTGGCCGGGCCAAACCGACGAGTCGGAGCTTGGGATCGGTTATGACGACAATTGCGACTACCTGGAGGGCAAGGAGATCGACCCGAAAGTCAGGGAAAAGCTGGAGAAGCAATATTTGCGGACGGCGCACAAACGTGCGGCGGTTCCCGGAATTTAGTGCGGGATGGGATGAGAGGCCGATGATCATGGGAATCGGAACCGATATTGTGGAAATTCCGCGGGTTAGGCAACTGCTGGCGCAGCCGACGGGGGAGCGCTTCATGCAGCGGGTGCTGACGCCTGCCGAGAAGCGCCTGGCCGATGAGCGGCAAGGCCGTCTGGCCGAATTCGTTTCCGGCCGGTTCGCCGCCAAAGAGGCGGTGGTCAAGGCGCTGGGCTGCGGAATCGGGCGGCAGGTCGGGTTTCACGACCTGGAGGTTATGCCGGACGCGCTGGGTAAACCGGAATGTGCGATTTCGGCCCAAGCCCGGGAGCGGACCGGGCTGTCTGACGGCGCGCGGATCCATGTGAGCATTTCCCATTGCGACGGCCATGCGGTGGCTTACGCCTTGATTGAGACGGGCGTGTGAGCGACCCGGGCCGGGAGGCGACGGGTGAGCCGCGCCGAGGGACCGGCGAGCGGCCCCGAGCGGGGAGCCTTCTCGCGCTGAAGGGCCGAAGGGCTTCGAATGTGCCGTGCTTTTAACGTCCTGCATATGGCCTACATAAGAAGGCGTTCCGTCGTTTGTCCATTTTCCGGCGTCAACATCGAACGCTTATGTGTGCGTCGATGCGTCGCGTTTGCGGGATGTGCGGCGAAGGCTCTCGTTTGTATGATATAACATACAAGCACCCTCGTTTGTGCCCGGGTGGAAGTCGCGTTGTACGATTTTTCGTACAAACATGCGACCGATCGGCGTCGAGACCCTGGATTTTGTACGAAGAATCGTATAAATCGGCCGATTTGATGGTAAATTCGTTTCGGGTTGTACGACATTTCACACAAAGTGCCGCAAAGTGCGAAAAACTGGCGCAAATTAGGGAGGAATTTTTGAAAATTCCGCAAATTGGTACGAACTGGCGCGACATGCCTGAAAACTGCGTCGCACAAAGGGCATGGGGCCGTTTTCAGGCGAACAGGTGCGGCTTACAAGCGAGCGGCGTCGAGGACCGAGCGGCTTGTGCCGGAAAGCGCGAAGGGGTTACGCGGATATCCGAAAGCTTGACAGTCAGGGGGATTCATGGACAAGACATTTTTTAGCGAACAAATTTTAAACTGGTTTCGGACATATCAACGGGATTTACCGTGGAGAAGAAGCAAAAACCCGTACCATATCTGGGTATCGGAAATCATGCTACAGCAGACTCGGGTCGATACCGTCATTCCTTATTTCAACCGGTTCATCGGCCAATTTCCCACGATTGAAGCTTTGGCGGCTGCGCCGGAAGAAGAGGTGTTGAAGGCATGGGAGGGGCTTGGCTATTATTCGCGCGCGCGGAATTTGCAGTATGCCGTTCGGGAAGTGCAGGAACAATACGGCGGCGTGGTTCCCGATAATCCGGAAGGGATTTCCGCGCTTAAAGGCGTGGGGCCCTATACTGCCGGGGCGGTTTTAAGCATTGCGTACAATAAGCCGGAACCGGCGGTTGACGGCAATGTGATGAGGGTGCTGTCGCGCTGCTTCCTGATCCGGGACGATATCACCAAAGCGAGCACGCGCGTGGCGATGGAAAAACTGACGCGCGAACTGATTCCGCAGGATGCGGCCGGCGATTTCAACCAGGGGCTGATGGAACTGGGGGCGCTGATCTGTACGCCGAAGGCCCCGAAGTGCCTGATCTGCCCGGTGATGGAGCAGTGCGACGCCCGGTTGGAGGGTGTGGAAGAAAGCTTGCCGCTGAAAAAGAAGGCCAAACCGCCGCGAGTGGAGTATCGCGTGGTCGCGCTGATTCGCGGGGAAGGGAAACAGCGCGGCAAAATTCTGATTCGCCGCCGCCCGGACGAAGGTTTGCTGGCCCGGATGTGGGAGCTTCCCCATTATGCCGTTCCGCAAACGCATGCCTCTCCGTGGGATGCTCCTGACGAACAGCACATCGATTACCTCATGGAGAAATTGCGGGAGGATGGGGTGGAGGCGGGGCTTGAAGCGGAATGCCACTATATGTACATCGATCATATGTTCAGCCACATTCATTGGAATTTGCAAGTTTTCAGGTTTAGCGCCGCAGATTCTGGATGGGATGTGAGGCCGGACGGCGCTGCGCCGATTGATTCGGGGTGGAATGTGGAAACGGGCAGCGTTGTGCCGGTTGATTCGGGATGGGATGCGAAGCCGGATGGAACTGCGTCGGTTGATTCGGGGTTTCGCTGGATCGGCGGGCAGGACTTGAAACATTATGCGTTCCCCAATGTGTTCAATCGCATCATCGCGTCCTCCCTGTCCGAGTAATACAGTGCCAGTCGTGCAGTGCGAGTCATGAAGTGTAAGCCATGAAGTGCGAGTCATGAAGTGTGAGTCATGAAGTGCGAGTCATGAAGTGCGAGTCATGAAGTGCGAGTCATGCAGTATGAGT
>CAYYCV010000121.1:0-14759 GCA_964470405.1 uncultured Caryophanales bacterium | reverse complement strand
GGTTTTAAGATCGCAGTTGCCCGCGGATTTCCCACTTTTTCACCACACTTTTAAAACGATTCCGCTTATAGGAAAAACCTATTAATCTTATAGTTATTATATCTTGGATCAATTATAATGAACATGCTATGATAGATGCAATCATAATATTTATGTCTTGGGGTGAACGCGGTATGACGAAGAAAACAATGTTCGAGAAGATTTGGGATCAACACGTCATTCTTCAGGAAGAAGGCAAGCAAAGCATCATTTACATCGACCTGCAGCTTGTCCATGAGGTGACCTCTCCGCAGGCTTTCGAGGGCCTTCGTTTAAGCGGCCGCAAGGTGCGCCGTCCGGATCTGACGTTTGCCACGATGGATCACAACGTGCCGACGCAGGATCGATTCAATATCTCCGATCCGATCTCCAAGCAGCAGATCGACACGCTGGCCAAAAACTGCGAGGAGTTTGGCGTGAAGCTGTACGATCTGAACAGCGCCGATCAGGGCGTGGTGCACGTGATGGGGCCGGAGCTTGGATTGACCCATCCGGGCAAGACGATCGTTTGCGGAGACTCGCATACTTCCACGCACGGCGCTTTTGGCGCCTTGGCTTTCGGCATCGGGACGAGCGAAGTGGAGCATGTGCTGGCCACGCAATGTTTGCAGCAATCCAAGCCCAAAACGCTGGAGGTGCGCGTCAACGGGAAGCTGAATCCCGGCATTACGGCGAAGGATTTGATTCTGGGCATCATTTCCCAATACGGCACCGATTTTGCTACCGGCTATGTGATCGAATACACGGGGGAAGCGATCCGCGGCCTGTCGATGGAGGAGCGCATGACGGTGTGCAACATGTCGATTGAAGCGGGCGCCCGCGCGGGCATGATCGCCCCCGACGAAACGACGTATCGCTATTTGCGCGGCCGTGAATACGCGCCGCAGGGAGCCGATTTCGACCGCGCGGTGGAACAGTGGAAGCAAATGACGACGGATGAAGGCGCGGTATATGACCGCGTGGTGGAGTTTGACGCCGCATCGCTGATTCCCCAGGTGACCTGGGGCACCAGCCCGGGCATGGGCGCGGACATCACCGGATCGGTGCCCGATCCCGGCAGTTTCTCCACGGAGAATCAGCGCAAGGCGGCGGAAAACGCGCTGGCTTACATGGGCTTGGCCCCCGGAACGCCGATGGAGCAAATTCGGATCGATCGCGTTTTTATCGGTTCTTGCACGAACGGCCGGATTGAGGATTTGCGTCGGGCGGCGGAGGTGGCCAAGGGATACAAGGTCGCTTCCCATGTCAACGCGATGGTGGTTCCCGGCTCGGGAAGAGTCAAATTGCAGGCGGAGCGGGAAGGGCTGGATAAAGTTTTCATCGAAGCCGGATTCGAATGGCGCGATGCCGGATGCAGCATGTGCCTGGCGATGAATCCCGACGTGCTGAAACCGGGCGAGCGCTGCGCTTCGACATCGAACCGCAATTTCGAAGGCCGTCAGGGCCGCAACGGGCGCACGCACCTGGTATCGCCGGCAATGGCCGCGGCCGCGGCGATCAAAGGGCATTTCGCCGATGTGAGAGACTGGAAATTCAACGTTGGCGCTACGGTTTAAGCGCGAATTTCATACGGGAAGGGAGAATGAAACGATGGAGCCTTTTACGAGACATCAAGGATTGGTCGGCCCTGTGGATCGGGTCAATGTGGATACGGACGCCATTATTCCGAAGCAGTTTTTGAAAAGAATCGAGCGCACCGGGTTCGGGCAGTTTTTATTTTACGAATGGAGATTTCTTGAGAACGATCAGCCGAATCCCGATTTCGATTTGAACAAAGATCGCTATCAAGGGGCTTCGATCCTGCTTTCCCGCGTCAATTTCGGCTGCGGCTCCTCGCGCGAGCATGCGCCCTGGGCGATTTTGGACTACGGGTTTAAAGCGATCATCGCCCCGTCCTTTGCCGATATATTTTATAACAACTGTTTCAAAAACGGCATTCTGCCGATCCGCTTGTCGGAGGAGCAGGTCGAAACGCTGTTTCAAAACACGTACGCCACGCCGGGATATACGCTGGATATCGATCTGGAGAAAAAGCGGATCGAGGACGGACGCGGATTGTCCTATTCTTTCGAACTGGACGAATATCGCCGCCAGTTTCTGTTGAAAGGGTTGGATGATATCGGGCTGACGCTGCAGCATGCGGACAAAATCACCGCCTATGAGCAAGCTCATCGCGAACGCCTGTCCTATTCGGTTTAAACATGTGGCGAACAACAGGGGGACGCGGCTCAGGTCCGGATATCCGATCGCCGTTGTGTGCGAGTTTCCCGATTTTGCGGTTTTTAGCGGAAGAAACTCACGGACGAAGGCGACCGCAGGCGTTTCTTCTATCCAGGCTTAAGCCACGCACCGCTTTTTCATCGCACTTTTAAGAATCCCGCCCTGTGGTTTGCTGAAAAACGTCTCTATGAAGCTTTCAGCTCGAGAGACGTTTTTTTATATGCAAATGTCGAAACATCGCAACTTTCCGGCAAATATTTCGTCTAATAGTATGTCTGAAATTGTCGTCGTTATAGCGAAATAAGATTGTACAAGTTTGAGGTGAGTCATGAGACGAGTCGTTTGCAGCATGCTGTGTTTGGTCCTGGTCTCGATCCTTCCGATGATCGTTAGCGCGCAAAACCCGATTGAAGTTTACGTCAACAGCGAGAAAACCGGCGCGGGAAGCGCGTCCGTCATTCATGACGGTGCAATTTATGTTCCAACGGCCGTGATTTCCGAGGGAATCGGCGCAAAAATAGCCTATAACGAGGCAGATCAAAGCTTGGCAATCGAGCAAGACGGTGTTAGTATACATATGAAAATAGGTCACGGCGAAGCGAACGTGAATCGGGAGCCGGTGCGTATCGATACGCCGCCGATTTTGCAGGACGGTCGCGTTTTGGCGCCGCTGCGGTTCATCGCGGAGCAATTGGGATGCAAATTGACGTGGGATAACCTCACCAAATCCGCCTATATTTTCATGAATAAATCGGCGCCTGCACGGGATTCGGCCGCCGCGCCTCCGAACAAAGTGGATCCTCTGGTGATGCACGATGACACCGCCCAGGCGGACGGCGTCGGGCTGTTCGAGCTTCAGGAGAACCGGGAGCCGACGGTGGATCAGATCCGGATGGAAGGGGATCGATTGATCATCCAGCTTAGCGGCAACGTATCCCCCGTTTCTTTCGTGCAGCGAAATCCCGACAAAATTGTGATCGACCTGCCGCACAGCGTGTTCGGCCTCACATTGAACGGCAAGGATCCGGTGCAAAACGGAGAAGTGGCCAGCAGCCATCCGCTGATCAACCAAATTCGCTATGCGTTGTTCTCCAACAATCCGAACACGATTCGCGTCGTGGTCGATTTGAAGCAAGCCGTGCCTTACGATATTCGTTCGGATGCGCAGAAGCGCCAGGTGATTTTGACGCTGAAATACAAGCCGTTCAAGGTTGTGATCGATGCGGGACACGGCGGCAAGGACCCGGGAACCGATCAGTATGCCCCGATTGAGGAGAAGTGGTTTAATCTGTCTTTGGCCGGGAAGGTCAACCAACTGTTGGCGAAGGAGCCGTCGGTTCAGCCTTATATGACTCGGACGGACGATACGTTCGTCGAACTGGACGATCGCGTGAAGCTGGCAAATGATCTGAATGCGGATTTGTTTGTCTCTCTGCACGGCAATGTCTATGAAAACAATTCAAGTATAAGAGGTTCGGAGACTTACTACTGGAACAGCTACAGTTACGATCTGGCCAAGGTGATGCACGAGCATGTGCTGGAGGCGACCGGCTTTCCGGACCGGGAAGTTCGAAAGAACAAATTGCGTGTGATCGCCAATACCAGTATGCCTGCGGTGCTTTTAGAGGTCGGTTATCTGTCCAATCCTACGGATCAAAAGTATTTGTTGGACGAGAGTTTTCAAGATCGTCTCGCATCCGGCATTGCGGAGGGCATTTTGGAATATTTGAAAGCCATCCGCTAGGGGGTTGTCCGACGAAGCGAAGCGGATGAATTTTTATTCAAAAGATGGATGGAGGGAAGGGAATGGTCTTGAAAAGCAGCTTGCTGCGGTCGCCTTTTCAATCGAGTGGCTACTTTGGTTTGAAACGATCAGGGCCACTTGATTGAAACAGCGATGGAGAGACCATCCCTTCCCGGAATCCATCACGATGAATAAAAATTCACTTCGATCCTTTCGTCGGACAGACTCCTAGAGCGGGAAAAAGATAGAAAATAGAATGAGAATTTAATGGAAGGGAGTAGTAGAATGCTCAATCGTTTCACGCGCATCTCCGGAAAAATGATGGTCGGTTTCTTGGTGGTTCTCCTGATGGCGGGGGCGGCGTTCCCTGTGTTTGCCGAAGATAACGGCCCGATTGGAGGAGGCGGAGCTTCGGTTTCTCCCAGGATGACGTTTCCCGATGTCGGCGTGGGTCACTGGGCCGAAAAATCGATCGCCAAGCTGACCTTGCTGGACATTATTCATGGCGATGACAAGGGGAATTTCAATCCCAAAAATTCAATTACCAAAGAGCAGGCCGTCGTCATGGCGGTCAACATGATGGGGCTGCAGGACCAACTGAGCGCCTACACCGATGTGGTGCTTGGCCTGGAGGTTACTGCCTATGCCAAAGCGTATGTCGCGCTTGCGATGGAAAAAGGTCTGATCTCCCGCAATGAGGAATTGTCGGCGATGGTCAAGGAGAAAAGAACTTCAAGCTGGGGAACGACTCCGGCAAGCAGGGAATGGGTAGCGAAGATCACGATGCGCGCGATCGGCAAGGATTCGGACGCCGTCGCCGCCGTCGGCGAAGCCACGGTTTTTACCGATGATGCGAAGATCAGTCCCGAATACCGCGGTTATGTCAAAGAGGCCTCCGATCTCAAAATCATCAGCGGCTTGCCGGATGGCTCGTTTAATCCGGGCGGGATTGTCACCCGTCAGGAAATGGCGGTCCTGTTCGCGAATGCCGAGAAGTTTGTAAGCCGGCGTTCGAGCCTTATATCCAGCGGAGTGGCGCTTGATGTCAGCAGTTATTCGATCCGGATTCAGAGCGAGTCCGGCGCCGTTCAGGAATTTCCGCTTGCGCCAAACGCGATGATTTATCGCGGCGACAGCAACAATCAAATATTGCTCACGGAGGTGAAGCAATATTTCAAAGTCGATGCCATTCAAGCAAACGGCACGGTGTATTATCTGGAAATCACCGATGACCAAATTCAATATCAATCGGTTAGCGGAACGCTGGAAAGCATTTCGTTGGCCAATACGCAAATTACGCTGAATGTGAACGGGACTTCGCAGGTTTACGATTACGCGACGAACGTGGTGGTCGTCGATCGGAACGGGAACGGTTCAAGCCTGTCGGCGCTGACGGCGGGAAGCGAAGTGGAAGTTCTGCTGAATGCCTACGAATCGAGCAACAAAGCGGTGCAAATTCACGTCAAGGCGGAATCGGCCAAGGAAACGGTGACAGGCACGGTCGCTTCCTTCAATGCGGCGGAACGTTCCGTCAACGTCACCGATTCCACGGGAAGCACGAGAACGTTCATCATTCCCGAAGGCTTGCCGATCGTCAGCGGATATCAGTCCTTGTCCGTGTCCGATTTGCATCCCGGCGATTTGGTTACGGTGCAAACAACGGATGAAACGGTCACGGCCTTTGAGATTAACCAGCCCAGCGTTACGACGGTGGCGGGGAAATTTTCGTTTATTAAGGATAATGTAATCTTCATCAAGGAGCATTCGGATGCGCTTCCGGTCGCTTACGAATTGACGGCGAACCCGGCTGTTGTCATTCAAGGAATGGAATCCGCTTCGGTCGGCGATTTACAGGAAGGGGACGCCGTCACGATCGAGCTGAATACGGACAACAAAGCGCAAAAAATCAGGGTGAATGACCGCAATGTCGACGTTGGCTTGGGGTATACGATTAAATTTGTCGATACGAAAGGGCCGTATTTCCTGTTGCAGCCCAAGGACGCTTCCCAGAAGCCGGCCATATTCAATGTTACCGACAAAACGGTGTTTAATTATTATGAAATCCCGATTACGATGGAGAATTTAGACAATTATTTTTCAACAGGCAAGAAGGTGGACATCACCTATTCGGGGGATCGCTTGCTCTCGATGAGGCTCACCTTGCATTACACGGGCAACATCGTTTCTCTGAATGCTTTGTCCAAGACGATCACATTGAACACCGATGAATTCGGCCAGATCGTGTTCGGATATACGTATGCGCCGACGGTGGATGTGTTGGGGAAAAGCCCCGCTTCTTTAAGCGATCTTTCCGCCGGCGATCGGGTTCAACTGACGCTGGACGCCAATCAGGACAAGGTGGCGCAAATCCAGTTGGATCAAAGCCTGCTGTTTAAGGTTTCGTCGAAAAGCTACTATACGCTGGTCGTGAAGGATTTGGCCGGCAATGAATACAGCTTCAACAATCTGTCTTCCGTGCCGGTGACGAAGTCGGACAATCAGCCCGCTTCCACGGCGGATTTCGATCTTAACGATGAAATCATTCTTCATCTGGCAGGCAAAAGCCTGAATTCGATTATGATCCCGCAATCTTATACGGGGACCGTGACTTCGGTGGATACGCTCAATGCGAAGTTGAGCTTTAAAACCTACGATGGCGCGGCCAAAACCTGGGCGGCCGGGAAGAAAATCAAATTGGTCAACGGTTCGGCGGTTTATTCCAATTTGAACACTTTGAAGCCGAAAGACCGCGTCCATGCGATTGAAGGAGCCGACGGCAATCATTTGATTACCATTATCCCAGGGGTGCAAAAGAAATATTACGCTTACTTGCCCGCTTCCAATTCGGTTCAATTTGTCGCTTACGTCGGTTCAAGCGAGCAAAGGGTGTATCCTCTGGCTGCGGGAGCCTATATCCATTATGGCGATACGACGATTACGCCGGGATCGCTGCAAAAAGACGATATGGTCATGACCTATATTGACGATGGGAGAATCGTGGAGATGGAAAAAATCAATTAATTTTTTGGGGGCGACATGAACCGAAGCCAAGTGCGGAACATCCTGGATACGATTGGCGAAATGTTTCCGGATGCCCATTGCGAATTAAATCATTCCAATCCGTTCGAATTGACGATTGCCGTGTTATTATCCGCGCAGTGCACGGATGAAACCGTGAATAAGGTCACCGCGTCCCTTTTTCGGAAATATAAGACGCCTGCGGATTATGTGCAGACGCCCTTGTCCGAGTTGGAACAGGACATACGGAGAATCGGTTTGTACCGCAATAAAGCGAAGCATATCCACAACCTGTGCCGATTATTGATAGAGGAGTACGGCGGAGAAGTACCGAGGACGCACGAAGAATTGGTAAAGCTTCCCGGCGTGGGAAGAAAAACGGCCAATGTGGTCGTGTCCAACGCTTTCGGGGTGCCGGCCATCGCGGTGGATACCCATGTGGAGCGGGTAGCCAAACGGCTTGCGTTTGCAGGCTGGAAAGATTCCGTGATTGAGGTTGAAAATAAATTAATGAAGTGGGTCCCCCGGGAGGAATGGACCTTAACGCACCACCGTCTGATTTTTTTCGGCAGATATCATTGCAAAGCGCAAAACCCGCACTGCGAGGTGTGCCCGTTGCTTGACGTATGCCGTGAAGGAAAAAAACGCATGAAAAAAGTGCATCCAAGGAAAGATAAGGTTAAAGCGCGGTAAACAATCATTCGGAAGCCATGGAGAAGGATGGGATAGCGATTGAAATGCATTGCGGTGTACACGAAAAATTTTGAATTATTTTCAGACATTTATGACAAAGTGCTGAATACGCCTCTGGATGACAATGAGGAGAAAGAGATTGACGGGGTGACGGTCAGCGATTCGGGCGATGTTCCGGAAAAATATGTGGATCGGATGAAGTCGAAACCGGATGTGGTTGTGATGAAGGTAAAAGATCAGAATATCACCATATTGCAGCATGGGGAAATGTTTGAAATCTTTATACCGGAAAAGGAAGTTGTGGTACACTAGAAGCGCAGTGAAAAAAGCGGCGCCGGGTTTGGACGTATCGGGAGATCAGCGGACAACCGCGATGGGAAACCCGCGCCCAAGCACGGAGCCGCGTGTTTTCATGCTTCCATATAAGTTGAACCGTTCAACTTATATGGAAGCCGTGATGGCGTTTTTTTTTTTGGAGGAGAGAGAATCAAAGATGAATGCAGCCGTGGGACAACATAACGAAAACGAACGTCTGGCGACGGGGATGCGTCGGATCAGCCGCATGATGCTGGAACACGATGATCGATCGCATGCGGATAAAGTCGAGGAATTGATTGGCCTGAGCGGGGACGGTAAACTGTACGTTGCCGTTTGCGGGCATTTTTCGGCCGGGAAGTCGAGCTTGATCAATCTTCTTTGCGGGCATGCGTTGCTGCCGTCCGGCCCGATCCCGACCAGCGCGAACATGGTTCTGATTGAAAACGGCCCGGCGTCCGCCCATGTGCGATTTAACGCCGACGGCGGTTCCGAACAAGGCGAGTCCGTTGCTTTGGATCAGTTGGAGGCGTTGTGCGCGGACGGAGGCCGTGTCCGGTCGGTGCGCATTGCATATCCGGTTGATCTGCTTGGCGACGAATTGGCGCTGCTGGATACGCCCGGCATTGATTCGACGGACGAAGCTCACCTGCAGTCGACGGAATCGGCGCTTCATTTGGCGGACGTGATTTTTTACGTCATGGACTACAATCATGTCCAATCGGAAATCAATTTCGAATTTTGCAAACGTTTGATGCAGTGGGGCAAGCCTGTGTACCTGATTATAAATCAGGTGGATAAGCACAGGGAGCAGGAATTGAGCTTTGCCGCCTATCGGGAGCGGGTGATTCAATCGTTTGGCGATTGGGGGTTGGAGCCGACGGGATTTCTGTTTGTTTCTGTGCGCCATCCCCGGCATCCGTTGAATGAATGGACCAAGCTCCAGTGGCTCATCGGGGAATTGAAGCGCAATATGCGGCCTTTCAAACAGGAAAGCCTGAATCGATCCTGCCGCATGCTGGTTCAATCGCATGTGCGGCTTGTTTCTTCGCGCCGGCAGGAAGCCAAGGAGCGCTTGAGCCGGCAGTCGGACAACGCGGCTTTCGACGAGTTGGCCCGCACGGAAGAGCAATGGAACGCGGAGGGGCAGCGCTTGGCCGAGCTCGCGGGGCATGCGCCGGACGAATGGAAGCGGGACATTGGCGTGTTAATCGAAAATGCCAACATTATTCCGGCGGTCACGCGCGATCTGGCCGGCCAATATTTGCAGAGCCTCAGGCCGGGGTTCAAAGTCGGCCTGATTTTTGCCGCTTCGAAAACGGCGATGGAGCGGAATCGAAGATTGCAAAGGTTCCACGCGCATTTTGCGGAACAAATTCAGACCCATTTGGAAAAGCATTTGCGGGATTTGTTTCGGGAATCGGCGCAGCGCTATGGTCTGCAAGCGGAGCGATGGCGCGATGTGCCCGACCGGTTGAATTTGGCTCCGGCGGCGGATTGGCTGGGGCAAAAAGTACAGAAAGGCACTGTCTTTTCCGACGAGTACACGATGGTGTACTGCAAGCAGTGCTCCGGGGAAGTCAAGACGCTTTATCGGCATGCGGCGTTGGATATCGCGGGGCGGATGGCCGAGGAACTGGCGCAGGCCGCGGCGGCGCGGCAGACCGAGTTGCAGGCCGATCTGCGGCGGTTGAAGGAGCAAGCGGCAGCGGCGCGGGCATTGGATGACATTCGGCAGTCCGAAAGGGAATACGAGCAGCAGCTTCTGGGTGCGCTCCCTTCGCGCCGCGACGCGGGATGGCCGGCATGGCCCGTGCCGGATGCCGCCCCGGCGGCGATGCTGTCCGCGTCCGCACCGGATGCGCTTTTCGAGCGCGGTGCGGAGCCAGCGGCGGCAGGGAAGCGCGATGGGGCTTCGGTAGGGAAAGACGGTGGGGCTGCGTCAGCAGAGAAGCGCGATGGGATCGCCATGGCAGGTTCTTCGGCTTTGCTGTCCCCGGATGAAGTGCGGCCGTTGACCGAGACGGCGGACAAACTGACCCGGGCTGTCGGGCTCCTTGACGACCTTCCGGGGTTTCGTTCGGTCGTCGAATCGATGCGGGAAAAAGCGGAACGATTGAAGGAAAACCGCTTCACGATCGCTTTGTTCGGCGCGTTCAGCGCGGGGAAATCATCGTTCGCCAACGCTTTGATCGGTGAGGCGGCGTTGCCCGTTTCGCCAAACCCGACGACCGCGGCGATCAACCAGGTGATGCCCGCGCGGCCGGGCCGCCCGCATCGTACGGCTGTCGTGAAATTCAAAAGCGTCGAAAGCATGGGGGAGGATATTGAATTTTCGCTGCGGGCGATCGGTATGGACAGTTCCGGCACGGATTCGAATCCCGAACGCCTGCTTGAACGGATCGGATCGATCGATCCGCAGCGCGTTCCGTCCAAAGGGAAGCCGCATCTCGCTTTTTTGAAGGCGGTAAAACAAGGATGGTCCGATGCCTGGGATCAATTGGGCGCTGAAATTCAGGTTGGGTACGACCGATTCGTCGAATATGCGGCGGACGAAGCCAAGTCTTGTTTTGTCGAGCGAATCGAGTTTTATTACGACTGCCCTTTCACCTCCCGGGGGATGACGCTGGTGGATACGCCCGGAGCGGATTCGATCCATGCGCGTCATACCGGCGTGGCCTTCGATTATATCAAAAATGCCGACGCCGTGCTGTTCGTCACCTATTACAACCATGCTTTCTCGCAGGCGGATCGCGAGTTTTTGCGCCAACTGGGCCGGGTAAAGGACAACTTTGCGCTGGACAAAATGTTTTTCATCGTCAACGCGGCCGATTTGGCTTCTTCTCCGGTTGAATTGCAGCAGGTCATGCAGCATGTGGAGCAGCATTTGCTCTCCTTCGGGATCCGCCGTCCGCGGATATACCCGATCTCCAGCTTGAAGGCTTTGCGGGAAAAGCAAGGCTTCGGCGCCGGGGAAGCGGCGCGTTCCGGCATCCGTGAATTTGAACTGAATTTTGTCCGGTTCTGTTACCGCGAATTGGCGGCGATGACGGTTCGTGCCGCCGAGTTGGATCTTCTTCGCTCGGTCGAAGGGCTCGTTTCCCTCACCGAGGAGGCACACAAAGGGGAGGAAGAGCGGAAACGCGAAATGCTCCGGATTCGCGAATCTTCCGATTCGGCTCTTGCGTGGCTGCAAAAGGCCCGCGCGCAAGATGACGTCGAACGGCTGCGGCACGAAATCAATGAACTGATCTATTATGTCAGACAGCGGTTGTCCTTTCGCTGCGGTGAATTTTATAATTTGGCCTTCCATCCTTCCCAATTGCGGGAGGACAAAGGGGATTTGAGAATGGCGCTGCGCGCGGCCCGGCATGAATTGATCCGGTTGATCGCTTACGATCTTTCCCAGGAAATGCTGGCCACGACGCTGCGGATTGAAACCTTTATTCAGCGCCGCGCCGGCGAATGGGCCGAGCAGTTGGGCGGTGCCATTGCCGCCAGATTTCCCGGTTTTCGGCCCGCGCCATTTCGGGAGAAGCCGATCGGGACGCCAAAGGTGGAGGACACGCTGGAGAGTGACCTGATTGAAGAAAAGGTCGTTTTTTCCCATTTTAAAAGCGCCAAATCTTTCTTTGAAGGGGACGGAAAGCAAAAGTTGAAGGATGATTTGGAGCAGCCGATTCGGCAAATCGTTGCCGCCTATACGGGCCGATGCAACGAAGAATGGCACGCCTATTATTCCGGGCATTTGCTGGCATGGCTGTCCGAAATTAAAGAGATGCAGCAGCGGGCGTTGGAGGAACAGGCCGCAGGAAGAATCGCGGCGCTGGATTTGCGATGGAGTCCCGGAGAATTGCGGGAGAAGACGGAAAAATTGCGGCAGTTGCTGTGAAGAAAACCGTTGCCGGAAGGCCGATTTCCGGCTCTGTAGGGTCGCACGAGCGGCCCGTTGCCGACCCCGCATAGCTTTTGATTTCTATTTCTTTTCCGCCTGTGGCGAGATCATGTCGGGAATATGGTCCTTCCCGAAGCATCGCCCCCCTTTTTTTCCTCCGCTTGAACCGACGTTCCGCTTGCCTCCTTTTTGACTGAATCGCATTCTTCTTTTCATTTCTGTTGATGTCCTTTATCGCGGGCTGTCTGATCGCGCCGTAAATTGAAAAATTCATGCACGTTTGGCAGGGGTGGCGCATAGGCTACGAGTACATAAGCCCATGGATGGGATGCGATAAAAGTGTATTTTCAGATGGGAGGTCATTCAGATTGCAAATTGTAGTGGTGAATCCGGGCGAATCCTTGTGGCAAATCGCCAATCGATACGGCGTTGCAATGGATGCCATTATTCAGGTCAATGCCCTGGACGAACCGAACAGGCTGGTGACTGGCCAGGCGCTGGTGATTCCGACCGAGGGCGGGACGCATACGGTCACGCGGGGGGAATCCCTGTGGTCGATCGCCAACCGCTATGGCGTCAACGTCCAAACGCTGGCGCAGTTGAACGGGATCACGAATCCGGCGCTGATCTATCCCGGCCTGGTGTTGCGAATTCCCGAACGGACGAAAACGACGATTGAAACGAACGGATATCTGCAGCCTTCCACGCCGGAAACGGATCGCGGGATCATTCAGGATACGGAGGCGTATTTGACCTATTTCAGCATTTTTTCCTACAGGGTGACGGCGGAAGGGAACTTGATCGCACCGAATGATGAGGCGCAGCTATCCGCGATTCGGGAAACGGCATCCGTGCCGATGATGGTGATTACGAACTTTGGCGAAGAAGGGTTTTCGTCCGAGATCGGCCATGCGATTTTCACCAATGAGGCCGCTCGCCGGAACTTGATGGATCAAGTCGTGCAAACCATGGGGGACAAACAATTCTATGCGCTGAATATCGATTTTGAACATTTATTCCCGGCGGATCGGGAGCTGTACAATCAATTTTTGCGGGAAATCACCGCGCGGGTGCATCAGGAAGGCCATCTGGTTTCAACTGCGCTCGCTCCAAAAATCAGCGCGGCCCAAACGGGAGCCTGGTATGAAGCGCACGATTACAGAGCGCATGGGGAGATCGTCGATTTTGTCATTCTCATGACGTATGAGTGGGGCTGGTCCGGCGGTCCGCCGATGGCGGTGTCGCCGATTCCGCAAGTGCGCCGCGTGTTGGAATACGCCTTGAGCGTCATCCCCAACGAGAAAATCATGATGGGCGCCCCGCTTTATGGCTACGATTGGACGCTGCCCTATGTTCAGGGCGGGGAATTCGCCCGCTCCAGGAGCCCCCAGGCTTTCGTGCGGCTTGCGCGCGACGTGGGTGCGAATATCCAGTACGATTATACGGCGATGGCTCCGTTTTTCAAATATTACGATAGCGATGGAAAGCAGCACGAGGTTTGGTTCGAGGATGCCCGCAGCATGCAGGCCAAATTCGATCTGATCAAACAGTACGGCTTGCGCGGAATCAGCTATTGGCTGCTGGGCAACGCTTTTCCGCAAAATTGGGCGCTGTTGGCCGATAATTTCAATATCCGCAAGCTTTAGAACTGTGGCGAAAAACAGGCGGGGCCCCGCGCTTGGACGGGGATGGAAGGAACGGCAGCGGTCGTTTTGGCTGCGTTTTCCTTCCTGGATGGCCCGACCCGGCGGGAAATGGGCGGACAGCCGTGATCGGAACCGATGTCGAGGCGCGGGGCCGCCTGTTTTTTTATGCTTTGTGTCCGCTTTGTGCAATACCTGCAAAAGTGCATCTATTTGGGCCGTGTTTCGAACGACAGGGGAAAATTCCTGCGATAATGCAGTTATTTCAAGGCTGATCGCCATAAACGGGGATCTGAGTGCAGAATAACTGCACTTTTGCAGGAATTTCCTCCGACATGCCGTCAACGGAGAAAATAGATGCACTTTTGCAGGAATTTTAACCTGGAAGGTTAAAATTTGTCGGCTTGCAGGCCGAGCGGTGTCTGAGCTTGCGCGACCGATTTGACGGTCCATGCTTGGCCCCTGCTCGGTCGCGATCCGGCGCGTGGTTTGGTCTGCGCTTGGTCCCGGTCCGCTTCCCGGTCTATGGCTTGGCCTCAGCCCGCGTCCCGGTCTATGGCTTGGCCTTTAGCCTGGTTCACGGCGTGTGGTCCGGCCTCGGCTCGGCCCGCGCCCCAGCCGCTGGTCCGGTCCCCGGCCCAGCGGCCCGCCTAAAAGTGCGGCAAACATGGCCGCACAGGGACCGACGCGGGTTTCCGGCTGCGGCGGCCCGATTTTCGCTGCACTCCCGAAAACCCGGTGGGCAAGCGGCGCGGGGCAGAGATGACGCATTGCGGCTGACAGACACGGTTTCCAGCGAACCGCATGGCCGTTATATTTGTCCCGGAGCGTCTTTACGATTTTTTACGAACGTCGGAAGCGTTATTTCCCTTGATCGCGTTCATTGTTAAATTATGTTCATTTTTTAGCAACTTGGAGCAAAGCACGCCTTTATGATTCATTAGAAGTGTGGCGAAAAATTGGTGGCACCGCACTTAAGTCTAGGTTTCCGATCGCAGTTATCCGCCAATTTCCCGATTTCAAAGCTTTTTTGGGAGGAAATCTGTGAGTAAAAGCGACCGCTTTCGTTTCTCCAACTGCTCGAACCGCTCGAACCGCTCGAATCGTTCCAACCGCTCGAACCGCTCCAACCGCTTCAACCGGCTCAACCGGCTCAACCGGCTCAACCGGCTCAACAGTTGCCCAACTGCTG
>CAYYCV010000120.1:0-14767 GCA_964470405.1 uncultured Caryophanales bacterium | reverse complement strand
TTTTGGCTGGACGCCCTGGCGGGTACGCTGCCGGTGCTGCGCATTCCTTCAGATTATCCACGACCTGCTGTGCAAAGCTTCGAGGGGTCGCGCGTTCGCGATACGTTGGGGCGGCAACTGACGGGGAGCCTGCATGAGCTTGCCCTGGACAATGAGGCGACACTGTATATGGTGCTGCTGGCCGCCTATCATGTTTTGCTCGCCGCCTGCAGCGGTCAAGAGGATATCATCGTCGGCACCCCGTCCGCCGGCAGGACCCATGCGGGGCTGCAAAGCATCGTCGGCATGTTTGTCAATACGCTGGCGATTCGCAGTCAGCCGAAAGGCGGGTTGACCTTTCAACAATATTTGCGGGAAATCAAACGCATCACCTTGAACGCTTTCGACCATCAGGATTACCCGTTCGATCTGCTTGTGGAGAAGCTGCATTTGCCGCGGGACGTCAGCCGCAATCCGATATTCGATACCCTGTTTGTTTTGCAAAATATCGATTTCGACGAAATCGAGGCGGATCAGCTAAGCGTTCGGCCTTATGAGATCACCCTTCCAACGGCAAAGGTGGACATGAGCATGGAGATTACGGAAAGGGGAGAGGCGCTGGAGCTGTCCCTGGAATATGCGGTGCGGTTGTTTCGTCGGGAGACGGCGGAGCGATGGCTGGCGGATTATGTTCATATTTTGACTGAAGTTGCCTCCAATCCCGCCGTCAAACTGGCGGACATCCGGCTTATCGGCCGGATGCCGCAGCGCCGGCACGTGAAATCGCCGGATATCGAATTCAATTTTTAATGGTGGAGGTAAATGACGATGAATGAACCTTACGTGCTCGATACACGGCATGCGAATGCCGATGCCGCCCAACCGTTGCGGCCGCAAGCGTTGCCGGGAAACCTCGCTCCCGCCACTTTCCCGTACGATCGTACGGCCTCCTCTTCAAGCTCGCGCGACATGGCGGAGAAGAGGTGCGAATTGCCGGACGAGCTCGCGGGCAAGCTGCTGGCAATGAGCAATCATGCGGATCATGGCCTTTATCTGATCCTGCTGTCGGGCATTTCCTTTTTGCTGCACAAGTATACCGGGAACACGGAAATGGCGATCGGCATGCCCTTGCTTCGCGGCCAGGACGCCGAATCGTCGGCGGGCGGCGACTTGCTGCCTTTCATATCGGTTCTGGAGGATGAAGCGACCACCTTCCGCGGATGGCTCGGGGAAATGAAACAAACCTTCCTGGCCGCCTATGAACACGACGATGCTTCCGGGCAAACCGCGACGGAGCTTGCGGGAGTCCGGTCCGAGGGACCATCGTCCTCTTGGTTCAAGGTTGCCGTGTTGCTGGACAGCATTCACGGGCAAAGCTTGCCCAAAGGGGCCGATCCGGACGCCGTCTTCACGTTCGGTAAACGGGAAGGGGCGTTGAGCCTGACGATCGCCTATGACGCGAACCTTTACAAGGAGCGGACGGTCACGGCGATATCCCGCCAATTTGTCCTTTATTTGCAAGGGGTTTCCCAACATCCCGATCTTCCGATCTCTTTGATCGATCTTGTGGATCCTGAGGAGAAAGAGCGGTTGCTGGTTGCGTTTAACGATTCGCACGCCGGATATCCCGCCCATCTGACCATCCACGACCTGTTTGAAGAGCAGGTGGGGAAGACGCCCGACCGGGTGGCGGTCGTATTCGAGCGCGAGCTCCTCACTTATGCGGAACTAAATGCGAGAGCGAACCGTCTGGCGCGCGCGCTGCGGGCGCGAGGCGTTGCGCCCGACGAACGGGTAGGTCTGATCACCGATCGGTCTACGGATATGATTGTCGGCATCCTGGCTATTATTAAAGCGGGCGGCGCCTATGTGCCCGTTGATCCGAATTATCCGCTTGATCGCATGCAATATATGATCGCCGACAGCGAGGTTCGCTATGTCGTCGCGCAATCGCAATATATCGATCCGTTCCGCTTCCCGAACTGTGAAATGATCGATATGCTGCGGCTTCCGCCGCAGCCGGACGACAATTTGCCGCGCGTCAACCGGTCGAGCGATCTGGCGTATGTGATTTATACCTCGGGCACGACGGGCCGGCCGAAGGGCGTCATGCTTGAGCATCGCCAGGTGGTCAGGCTGCTGCATAATGACAGACAGCCCTATGATTTTAACGAAACGGACGTGTGGACGCTGTTCCATTCATACTGTTTCGACGTGTCCGTGTGGGAAATGTACGGCGCTTTGCTGTTCGGCGGCAAGCTGGTTGTCGTCTCCAAGCAGACGGCCCAGGATACGACGCAATTTTTGCAGGTATTGGTGCGGGAAAACGTAACGGTTTTAAGTCAAACGCCGTCCGCTTTTTATAATCTCGTCCATGTGGACCTTCAGCAGAAGCCCGCGGAGCTGGCATTGCGCTATGTCGTTTTCGGCGGCGAAATGCTGAAGCCCGCTCTGCTTAAACCGTGGAAGGAGCGATATCCGCGGACGAAACTAATCAATATGTACGGGATCACGGAAACGACGGTACACGCAACCTATAAGGAAATCACGGAGGTCGAAATCGCGTCGAACAGGAGCAATATCGGCAAGCCGATCCCTACGCTAAGCTGTTATATTCTGGATCGAAACCTCAAGCTCATACCTCAAGGCATGGTCGGCGAGCTGTATGTAGGCGGCGCCGGTGTGGCCCGAGGATACATGAATAACGAGTCTCTGACGAATGAAAGGTTTATCCAAAACCCTTTCGATCCCGCGCAAAGGCTTTACCGGTCCGGCGATTTGGCCAGATGGACCGAAGACGGGGAAATGGAGTACTTGGGGAGGATCGATCACCAGGTTAAAGTGAGGGGCTACCGGATTGAACTTGGCGAGATCGAAAGCAAGCTGCTGGGGCATGGACACATTCGCGAATGCATCGTGATCGCCAGGAAGGACGAAGCCGAGCACACCGCTTTGGCCGCTTATTATGTGGCGGATCGGGAGCTTTCCGTTTCGAGCGTCAAGGCGCATCTTCTCCGCCACCTGCCGGAATTCATGGTTCCCGCCTATTTCGTTCAACTGGCGAGCATGCCGCTTACCGTCAACGGGAAAATCGACCGTAAAGCGTTGGCCCCGCCCGAGTCGTCGATGAAATCCGAAGCGGCGTACGCCGCGCCGCGCACGGCGCTGGAACGCGATATGGCCGAGCTGTGGGCGGCCGTGCTGCGGGTGGATCGGGTCGGGATTCACGACCATTTCTTCGCCATCGGCGGGGATTCGATCAAAATGATTCGTCTGATCAGCAAAATCAACGAAGAATGTCATGTATCGATCCATGCGGCGGAATTTTACAAGTGTCCCACGATTGCCGAATTGGCCGCATGGATCGAAAAAGACCGCCCTGCGGCGCAACCCCCGGCGAGAGACAGCCTGGCATTGCTGGAGGCCTACAAACAGCGCATACAAATCGAGATGGGCGAGCGTCCTCTGCCGGAGGATGCGGAGGATTATTATCCGCTGAGCGGCATTCAACAAAGCATGGTGTTCTACTCAAAGCTGAGGCCGGACGAACCGATTTATCACGATCAATTTTATTACCTGCTGCAATTTTCCAAATTCGATTGGGCGATGTTTTGCCAAGCGCTGGAGAAGCTCTCGCGGCGGCATCCGATTTTAAGAACAACCCTGTTGTTGGACCGGTACAGCGAGCCTGTCCAGGTCGTGCATCGGGACTTGCTCCCCAAGCTGGAGCTTCACGATCTCACATCCCGTTCCGAGGAGGAGCAGGAAGAGATCGTTCGGCATTACATGCAACAGGATATGCGGCGTAAATTTCTGGTCGGCGGCGAGCTGCTGTGGCGGCAGGGCGTTTTTCGGCTGACGGATCGCGACGCCTGCCTGATTTTATCGTTTCATCATGCCGTTCTGGACGGCTGGAGCGTCGCCGCATTCAACAGGGAACTGATAGAGGTCTACGACGGGTTGCTGCAGGGCAAGGAAGAGAGCAGGGGAGCGCTGAAAGCGAGCTACAAAGATTACGTCGCCATTCAACTGTTCCGCAAGTCTTCGGACGAATCGCGGCTTTTCTGGAAAAGCTATCTGGCGGGCTACACGCGCAGCAAGCTGCCGTTCAACCTGGCCGGCAAACCGATCGGCCGCGACCGTTCGGTGGTCATTTACCGTAATCAATTGGAACCCGATCTGGTGCATCTGCTGGACGACATGACGCAAAAAACGGGATACGGCACCAAGGAAATCTGTTTTGCCGCTTACCTGTATTTGATGCACATCGTCACGACGGAGCAGGACTTGGTGACGGGCATCGTTACGCATGACCGCCCCGCGATCGAAGACGGGGACAGCATACTGGGGTGCTTTTTAAATACGCTGCCCTATCGCACAGCCCTGGACTACAACGCGACCGGTTTGCAATTTTTGGAGCAGGTTCGCGCGCAATTGCAGGACATCTACATGCATGAGATGCAGTTGGTCGATATTTCCCAAGAGCTTGGAGAGGAAAAGCATTATTCGATCAATCCCTTGTTCGATGCTTTGTTTAATTATACCGATTTTCATATCATGGAAGACTTCGGCGAGCAGACGATCATCCGCGGCTCCGACCGCAAGCTCAAGCTGGAATCCAACGAAATGACAAATACGCTGTTCGATCTTGAGGTTTCCCGAGCGAAACATCAATTGAACATCCAGATCAAATATGCGAAGCATTATTTTTACGATCAGGAAATCGCCACCACCTACGAATTGTACGTGCGCATCCTTCGCCACTTGGCCGGCGCCCCCTCCCGTTTGCTGAGAGACGCCGCGGTATTGAGCGAAGGGGATCGACAGCGGATTTTGTACGATTTCAATGCGACCCGGGCAGAGTATGCGGCCACGAAGACATTGCATGCGCTGTTTGAAGAGCAGGCGGCGAAAACGCCGGATCACCCCGCCCTGACGATGGACGGGCTGACGTT
The DNA here is from genome assembly GCA_964470405.1 of uncultured Caryophanales bacterium. GTDB lineage: Bacteria > Bacillota > Bacilli > Paenibacillales > CAYYCV01 > CAYYCV01. The sequence continues at coordinate 9,833 of CAYYCV010000120.1, read as the reverse complement.
GTCCTACGGGCTGTTAAACCAAAAGGCGAATCAGGCAGCGAGAATGCTGCTTGCAAGCGGCGTACAATCAGGCGATCACGTCGGTTTGATTGCGGACCGCGGGTTTGACATGATCGTCGGGATGCTGGCGATCTTGAAGGCGGGCGCGGCCTATGTGCCGATCGACCCGGAATATCCGCTTGACCGCAAGACGTATATCGCCCAAAATGCGGAAATCACCGCATTGCTGGCCGACCGCCGCCATGGATTGCCGAACTGCAAAGAGCTATGGCTTGACGCCGGGGAATACGAGCGCTATTCCGCGGAAAATCTTGGTTTATCCAAGGATTCAAGGGATTTGGCCTACATTATATATACCTCCGGCTCCACAGGCGTGCCGAAAGGCGTCATGATCGAACACCATTCAGCGGTCAATTTGCTCCAGTGGGTCAATAAGCGGTTTGCGGTTGGGGAGGGCGACACGCTGCTGTTCATCACCTCGATGTGCTTTGATTTGTCCGTCTACGACATTTTCGGCACGCTGGCTTGCGGCGGCAAAATCGCGATTGCCCGCAAAGAGCAGGTGCGCAATCATCTCGAGCTGCTGCGTTTGCTGCGGGATGAGAAGGTGACGTTCTGGGACTCCGTGCCCTCGACGATGAATCATTTGGTGAATATGATTGCGCAGGAGCAGGCGGATTATGCGCAGCTTGACCTTCGCATCGTGCTCCTGAGCGGGGACTGGATTCCGGTTACGCTGCCCGATCGGATCAGGAGCGTGTTCCCCCATGCGTCGGTGATCGCCCTGGGCGGCGCCACGGAGGCGACGGTATGGTCGAATTATTGCCCCGTCGATCACGTGGAGGACATGCAGAGCAGCATTCCTTACGGGAATCCGATCGCCAACAACTATTTCTATATTCTGGACGAGCAGCGCCGGCCCGTTCCATATGGCGTAGCCGGCGAGCTGTATATCGGCGGCGTCGGCGTTGCGAGGGGATACCGGAACGACGCGGCGAAAACGGAGCAGTCGTTTTTCCGCAATCCTTTTTTGACGCACCCCGATGAAAGAATGTACAAAACCGGCGATTTGGGCCGCATGCTTCCCACGGGCATGATGGAATTTCTGGGCAGGAAGGATCATCAGGTGAAAGTGCGCGGTTTCCGCGTCGAGTTGGGTGAAATCGAAAGCCAGTTGTTCAAGCACGACCGCATTCGGGAAGCCGTCGTGGTGGATAAGAAGGACGCCGAAGGCCATGTGTTCCTCTGCGCCTATGTGGTGGCCCGCGAGCCGATTACTTCGCAGGAACTGCGGGAATATTTGTCCGGCAAGCTGCCGGGGTATATGGTTCCTTCCGTGTTCATGCCGCTGGAGCGCTTGCCGCTTACCCCGAATGGCAAAATCGATCGAAAATCGCTGCCGGAGCCGGATGACAGCCTCCAATCGGGGGCCGCTTACGAAGAACCCGCCGATTCGCTCGAGGAGACGCTTGTGCGCATATGGCAATCCGTTCTCGGGGTCGAACGAATCGGCGTGCATGACCATTTCTTCGAATTGGGCGGCCATTCGCTGTCCGTGACCAGCATGGCGTTAAAAATAAACCAGGCGCTTCATGTGGAGGTGCCGCTGCAGGACATTTTCAACCAGCCGACCGTCCGCGAGCTTTCCCGATTCATTCGCAGCATGGAGAAGTCCGGGCAGTCGCGAATCGAGCCCGCCGGGAAGCGCGCGGCTTATCCCGTATCCTCGGCGCAAAAGCGCATGTTTATTTTGCACCAAATGGAAAAGAAGGGGCTGCAGTACAACACCCCCGTTGCGCTTACGGTTCAAGGCGGATTGGACGCGGTTCGTTTGGAAGAGGTGTTTCGGCGTCTGGTGGCGCGGCATGAGGTCTTGCGCACATCGTTTATGTTGGAAGGCGACTCTCCCCTGCAGGTTGTGCATGACGAGGCGGCGTTCTCCATCAGGCGTTGGGCGGCCGCGGAGGATGAACTGGAAAGCGCGGTCAGGGCCTTTGTCCGCCCCTTCGATTTAAGCTCGGCGCCGCTTCTTCGCGTCGGCCTGGTTCAACTGGCCGAAGATCGGCACATGCTGCTGATCGACATGCACCATATCGTCAACGATGGCTTGACCACGGCTATGTTGATCCGCGAATTTGTCGCTCTGTATGAAGGCGAGGCTTTGCCGGCACCGCGCATTCAATATAAGGACTATGCCGTATGGCAGCAGGCGTTTTTGCAAAAGGAAGCCATGCTGGAACAGGAGCATTACTGGGTATCGAAATTTGCCGGCGACATTCCGATCCTGAATTTGCCGACCGACTTCGCCAGACCCGCTGTTCAAAGCTATGAAGGCGAGCGGTTTCGCTTTGCGGCGGACAAAGCCGTGCAGGAACGGCTGGGAAGGCTGGCCGCGCAAACGGGCGCCACGCTGTATATGGTGCTGCTGGCCACGTATAATGTGCTGCTGCACAAATATACCGGGCAGGAGGACATCGTTGTCGGTTCGCCGATCGCCGGCAGGAACCATGCCGATCTCGAGTCGATGGCGGGCTTGTTCGTCAATACGCTGGCGATGCGGAATTATCCGGCCCGCGACAAGCCGTTCATGGCCTTTTTGCAAGAGGTGAAAGAGAATGCTTTGCAGGCTTATTCCCATCAGGACTATCCGTTCGAGCAGTTGGTGGAAAAGGTGAGTGTGCGCAAAGACATGAGCCGAAATCCGCTCTTCGATACGATGTTTATTATGCAAAACAGGGATCGGACCGTTTTGGAGATTCCGGGGTTGTCGTTTGCCCCGTACGAATTCGACAGCAAGGTGGCCAAATTCGATCTGACATTGGAAGCGCTGGAGGATGCGGAGGGCATTCGTTTTGAGCTGGAGTACAGCACCAGGCTGTTTACGCGCGAGACGGCGGAACGGCTTGCGGGGCATTGGCTGAAGGTGCTGCAGGAAGTGACCGCGAATCCCGCCGTTTTATTGGATGAGGTCGATCTGCTGTCGGAGCGGGAGAAGCGCCGGATTGTATCGGAGTTTAACGATACGGCTGCGGCCTACGAGGATACCGAACCGTTGCACCGGCTGTTTGAAGAGCAAGCGCTAAACAACCCCGGGCAAACGGCTATTGTGTTTGAAGATCAACAAGTGTCTTACAAGGAATTGAACGAGCGTTCCAACCGGCTGGCTCATGTTTTGCGCAAGAAAGGCGTCCGGGCGAACACGGTTGTAGGCTTGATGGCGGAGCGGTCGCCCGAAATGCTGGTCGGCATCTACGGCATATTGAAAGCGGGCGGGGCTTACTTGCCGATCGATCCCGCTTACCCGCAGGAGCGGATCGCGCATATGCTGCAGGACAGCGGAACACAGTTGGTTCTGACCCATATGAAGGAAGCGCCCGACTTGCCGGTCGAAACGCTGCGGGTGAACGATGAGGCCGTGGCCCGCGAGAGCGATCAACCTATACCGCTTGTCGCGAATCCGACCGATTTGGCATATGTGATCTACACGTCGGGTTCTACCGGAAAGCCCAAAGGCGTGATGATTGTCCATCGCGCACTGCGGAATTTATTGGTCGGTATGCGGGAAAGAATTCCTTTTGCCGCGGGAGAGTCGATAGCGACGCTGACCTCGATTTCGTTCGATATCTTTGTATTGGAATCGCTGATCCCGCTTGCTTTGGGGATGCGGCTGGTGCTGTGCCCATCCGATCGCGAGAAGGATGTGCGCGCTTTAAGCGCGTTTTGCGTCCGGCACAGCGTGCGGATGATGCAGTTGACGCCTTCGCGGCTGCGGCTGTTGTTGGACGGCGGATGCGCCGAGCTGCTGCATGCATTGAACGTGATCCTGATCGGGGGAGAAGCTTTTCCGGCGGATTTGCTGGGCAAATTGAAACAAATCACGGATGCGCGCATTTTCAATATGTATGGGCCTACGGAAACGACGGTATGGTCGTCCGTATCCGAATTGACCGATGCGAACGAGGTCGTTATCGGCAAGCCGATAGCCAATACCAGGATGTATGTGCTGAATCATTCCGGGACATGGTTGCAGCCGATTGGCGTGGCGGGCGAATTGTGCATTGCGGGCGACGGGTTGGCGCAAGGTTATTGGAACCGTGGCGACTTAACGGATGAGAAATTCGTATCCGATCCGAACCGGCCCGGGGACAAGATGTATAAAACAGGCGATTTGGCGCGGTGGCTGCCGGACGGAAACCTGGCCTATTTGGGCCGGATCGACCAACAGGTCAAAATTCGCGGGTTTCGTATCGAGCCGGGAGAAATCGAAGCCCGTTTGCGGGACCACTCCATGATTCGGGAAGCTGTCGTGATCGTGCGTGACGGGGAGGATGGCGTCAACTATTTAATCGCGTATTACGTTGCCGGGCAGGAATTGGTCGTAACGGATATTCGCAAGCATTTATTGCGAACCCTTCCGGACTTCATGGTACCGTCTTACTTTGTTCGGCTCGATCAAATTCCGATGACTCCCAACGGGAAGACAGACCGCAAAGCGCTGCCGAAATTTGTAGGGAGCATCCATTCCGGCATGGAATATGCTCCGCCGCGAAATGAACTGGAAGCTCAGATGGTGGAAGTGTGGAAGGATTTGCTCGGACTCGAAACCGTAGGCATCCACGATGACTTTTTCGAATTGGGCGGTCAATCGCTAAAATATATCCAATTGCAGGTTGCGCTGGAGAACCGGAATCTGTTGCCTGACATGGACGAGATGCGGAATGCCATGAGCATCGCCGGATTGGTGGAGGAGATCCGGGCGCATCGGCCGGATTTGATGAGGGAAAAGGAGAGTTCGGATGCAACAGGTTAAACTGTTTTGCCTGCCTTATGCGGGCGGTTCCGCCATGATCTACAGTACATGGAGAAAATCGATGCTGCCCGGGATCGAGGTGATCCCGATTGAACTGGCGGGACGAGGCGGCAAAAAGGATGTTCCTTTCTATAAAAGCTTGGCCGGCGACGGCGCCGACGATATTTGGAAGCAGATCAATCGTCATTTGGATAGTTCGCCGTTTGCCATTTTCGGACACAGTATGGGGGCCTTGTTCGCCTACGAGGTTGGATGCCGAATGAGAGCGGAGGGGAGGCGGGCTCCCGCCCATATGTTCTTGTCGGGAAGGGAAGCGCCTCATCTTAAGGGATCGGACAAAAACGTTCATCTTCTTCCGGATTCGGAGTTTCAGGAGGAAATTTTGAAGCTGGGAGGCACCCCGAAGGAGCTGTTCGAGCAGGAGGAATTGGCCAGGTTATTCCTGCCCATCCTGCGGGCGGATTATCGCTTGGTCGAAACGTACGAGCCCTCGCCCTCGAACCGGTCGGAGCCGCTGGATTGCGATATGACCGTTCTGTGGGGCGCCGGGGATCATTACGCCCTGGAGGATGCGGAACAATGGCGGCATTATACGAAACGCCAATGTCGGGTGGAGGCGTTTCAAGGAAATCACTTTTTCATCCATTCCCACAAACAACAGGTCATCGATTTGGTGCGGGAACGTTGTCAAGTGTTGTCGTAACCTATCGTAAGCTTATCTGTAAGCCTGTCTCCCTGCTGAAGGACAGACGCGGCAATCTGCACCGGCCAAAGAACGGGGACAAAATAAAGCTGGTGCAACATTTTTGCCGATAACACGTCAGTAGTAGGCAGGGAGGTAAGCGAATGGAAAAGATACCGGGCCTGATTTTAGTTAGCTTAATTAGCTTCATCGTTTCAAGCGGTTGTTCTCACTCACGCAATTTACAATCCACTCAATCCGTTGATCCAGCGAAAGCATCTATAAAAAATGTGCAAATTGTCACTCCAGAAAAGCAGTCATCAAGCGGAACACCGAATGGTTCTGCGAGGCTTCCGGCAGAAAACCGCGGTGAAGTGTACTGGAGCTTCAAGGAAATTCGGAATTTACAGAAATTAGATGATTTTGTTGGGAAGATGAACCGAAAAATAAAGGATGCTGTAAGGGTTGCGACCGTGTCGAAAGAGGGAGAACCGGTTATAACGGATTTGCTTTTCGATGGTGAAAGTCTTCATGTCACTAGAAACGGCGTGGAGAACGTATATGATCAAATCTTTGTTTCAAGACGATATAATGAGCATTATAAAGGCGAATTTATTGAATATTGGGTTAGTGGAAAGGAAATGGACAGCAAAAAACAGCTAATATTACAGATCCATCCTGATTTGTTTATTTTGTAAGGGACAATTGAGTAAACCATTTTCGCCGTGTATAATAAAGACATTATCCGAACCACAGACCACATACGAGTGGAGGGATCGAATGAAGCGCATTAAAATAGAAGATCGCAGTGTGATTGATGCCCTGACATCCGGAGACGCATACATTGAAGTCGATGATCGAAAATTTATGCTGTTTGAGATGGAAAAAATTACTGAATCTGATCGGTATGAGGTCGTCGATGAAGAAGAAAAACAACTGTTGCTTGAATCTCTTCAAGGAGACAATCCGATACTGTCTGATTCTGAAGTGGATGCGATGCTCGGCATTGCAGAAGAGAAATGATCATTCACTGGAGAAAATCGGCGGTACGATCGTTAATCGATTTGGATCGTTGGCGTAAAGCTATAGAACTCCAGCCGATTGCACAGCATTTGAGAAATGTCGTGAATGAGTACTTCCAGAAGCAGGGCTTTGCGGTATATGTGCCAGGGAAAGCCGTTTTTATAGAAGGCTATCCTGTTGATTTACGTATGGTGCTCATTGCGGTGGGAAAAGTTGATCCATACAAAGTATTTTATAGACACGCTCAAAATACGGTTGAAATATTCCTTGTTCGTCATCCCCGACGGAAATCGCTGCTGAAATGAATTCAAATTATGTATGAGACAGGCCATCCGATAATCCGGTATCGCTTGTTTTTTTATTTATTTATTTAATGGAAGATGGTCCTATAGAAGGAAATTCAGAAAGGCTGTCCAGTGACACAAACATGTCATTTTTAAGAATAGTATAATATCAAGGTTTTTTGCTATTTATGTAGGAATGTTTTTGTCATGATCCTGTGACACAAACATTCCTATATTCACGTCTTGTGACACAAACAGGTATACACTCTGAGCGGAAAATCAATAGATGAACCAATTCTTCGGTTGTGACATTTTCTGCATTAAAATCCTGGGGAGTTGCAAGCGAATAGAACTGAAAAAGACCAACTGGCATAAATTTGAGACAGGCCATCCGGTAATCCGGTATAGTCTGTGTTTTTTCATTTTTAGAAGTGCAAACAAATCATAATCCTCTGGATCAACACAACCTACGAGATGGATAGCTTCATTTTTTGAAAAAATTTTAATAAACCTATTGCATTCATTATATGTATGCGATATATTGCATATATGGTGATAAAGGAGTGAGGATAATACTATGCCGGTACCTAAAAATTTTATCTCACCTGCACGGATGTCCGCAAAAGAAAGAGCCTTCTCCCAAATTCAACGATGGATTATCGATGGCACGTTACAACCCGGAGAAAAACTTATTGACGCTGAATTGGCAGAGTCGCTTGGCGTAAGCCGCACCCCTATTCGGGAAGCATTTCAACTGCTCGAAGTACAAGGGCTCGTTTCCACACATCCTGGAAAAGAAACAAAAGTCACGCAAATTGAGAAGGATGACATCTTCAAAATGTACTCCACGATGGCGGCTCTTCAGGCTTTAGCGGCTGAAGTGACCGCAAAAATGATTGTTCCGGAGCAAATCGGGCAACTGCGCGCGATCAATTTGGATTTTGCAAGTTTCATTAAGAGTGGTCAAGCTTACCAGGCAATGGAGGCGGATGAACAGTTCCATAATCTGATCGTGGAGCTTTCGGACAATTCTTATATCGCTTCATTCAACGCATCGCTTCAAATTCATATTCGGCGCTTCAAATACGTGTTCTTAAAGCAACCGATTGCCGCGACACAAGCTTCGGTCGATGAGCACGCTTCGATTATTTCAGCTTTCGAAAAGAACGATAGTGATCGCGCTCAGGTCATGATGAAGAAAAATTTCATCCGTCCGATGAAGGAACTGCACGGATTACTCTAAACAGACAGGAGTGAGGCAAAAATGGCGAATAGGAAAGATCTTCGCATTCGCAGCAAGGTAATCAGCGAGGGTGTCAACCGAGTACCGAACAGGGCGATGCTGCGCGCTGTTGGTTTTACAGATGAGGATTTCAAAAAGCCTATGATTGGCATAGCCAGTACTTGGAGTGAGGTAACCCCGTGCAATATGCATATAAACGAGTTGGCCGTTCAAGCCAAACAAGGGGTGCGCAACCACGGTGGCGCTCCGCTGATTTTTAATACGATTACAGTCTCAGATGGCATATCAATGGGGCATGGAGGCATGCTTTTCTCGCTGCCAAGCAGGGAAGCCATCGCGGATTCTATTGAGATTGTAACAGGGGCCGAGCGTTTTGACGGCTTGGTGGCAATCGGTGGATGCGACAAAAATACGCCTGCCTGTCTGATGGCGATCGGGCGGCTGAATATTCCTTCCGTTTATGTATACGGCGGAACGATTCAACCCGGAAATCTTGATGGCAAAAACGTCGATATCGTAACGGCTTTCGAAGCGGTAGGACAATACCATGACGGAAAAATGACAGATGAACAGCTCCACAAGGTAGAGTGCAGCGTCTGCCCGGGTCCGGGTTCTTGCGGCGGCATGTACACCGCCAATACGATGGCAGCCGCTGCGGAAGCAATGGGCATGAGTCTTCCCGGTTCTTCCTCTACGCCGGCCATTTCGCCCGATAAAGCGACAGAATGTGCCGCGGCAGGCAAACAAGTCGTATCGCTGCTGGAACAGGGGATATACCCCAAAGACATTATGACGAAAAAAGCGTTTGAGAATGCGATTACGGTTGTTATGGCTTTGGGAGGTTCAACCAATGCTTTCCTGCATTTGCTCGCTATTGCGCATTCAGTCGGCGTCGATTTAACATTGGACGATTTTGAGCGTATTCGCCTGCGCGTACCCCATCTGGCGGATCTTAAGCCAAGCGGCCGATATGTCATGCAGGATTTGAGCGATATTGGCGGCATTCCGGGGGTAATGAAATTATTGCTCGCCGAGGGACTCCTTCATGGCGATTGTCTTACAGTCACTGGGAAAACCTTGAAAGAGAACCTTGCCGAAGCAACTCCGCTTCGAAAAGATCAGGAGATTATTCGCCCATTGGATAAGCCGCTGAAGCCGAATGGACCATTGGTTGTGCTTAGGGGCAACCTTGCTCCTGAAGGCGCCGTTGCCAAAATGTCAGGCATGAAGAATCAGCGGTTTGTCGGTCCTGCGAAGGTGTATGACAGTGAGGAGGACGCAACGGAAGCTATCATGAGAAATGAAATTAATAAGGGGGATGTATTGGTCATTCGCTATTGCGGTCCAAAAGGCGGACCGGGCATGCCGGAAATGTTATCCGTTACTGCGCTGATTGTAGGCAAGGGACTTGGCGGGGAAGTGGCCCTTATAACGGACGGCAGGTTCTCGGGCGGCTCGCATGGGTTCGTAGTCGGTCATGTCTCGCCCGAAGCACAGGTAGGCGGACCGATCTCATTGCTGAGTAACGGGGACATTATCACCATTGACAGTGAAATACAACAGATTATGTTTCAAGTGGCAGAAGACGAGTTGGCGGCTCGGGCAAAAGCATGGATACAACCCCCGCTCAAAGCAAGTTCAGGTGTGCTGGCGAAATACGCAAGGCTGGTTTCCTCTGCATCCAAAGGAGCCGTAACTGATATTTCTGAATAATTAGTCCAATTTTACAAGGGAAGGGGAGCTGTCTTAATCAGGACGGCTCTTCCAACTGACCTTTATGAACATATATAC
>CAYYCV010000119.1:0-14892 GCA_964470405.1 uncultured Caryophanales bacterium | reverse complement strand
GTTTCATATTTCAATACATTGCTATTGCTGATATTCATTCGCCTGCATTCAGGCGTAATTTAATTTTGACATATCTCGAAATACCGGTGAAAAACAGGGAGCGGCGCGCCCGGGCATCGGTTTCCGATCACGGTTGTCCTATCACGGTTGTCCGCCATTTTCGTTTCTCCAACCTATGGTCAGGCCGGCAATGCTTTTCAACACCTTTTCCGGTGCGCTCTACTATTGATATATTCCATTGCAATCCGATATATGCAACCCGATCTATTCACTTATAACCCCTTTTCATATATTCGTTACATGGTGCAATCCGAATTCGAACAACCCGATTTTGGGACGCAACATCCATCACATGGACTAAAAGACCCATTTTTTTGCGTTCAATTTAACCTGGAACAATGCAATTATAGGCCTTTTGACATAATTTCGCATATACCAAATGGTATAGATTCACTATAAAATAGGCTCCCACACGTTAAAAAACAGCTAAAAAACAGGCCAATCCGTTTGAAAGGCATCAAGTTTTCTTTAAATTGTAAAAAACAGAAAAAAACGCCGAACGGTTCCGTACGGAAGATCCGGCGTGGAAGTTTCAGCTATAATTGCACTTGTCATAATTGTGCACGCAGCGAATAAGGCGGGGGACGCATTTTTTCCTAAACGGGCTGTCTCTTGGGAAACCGGCGGGCAACCGTGCGAGACGGGCAATTAAAAAAATACCTGCCTTTAAGCAGGTATTCGATCTTCGGAGCATCCGAAGCGCACCCAAAGATGCACTATTGCAGGAATTTCGGCTCAAAGGGGCCGCTCCCGGTTGACCCGCTATGCGGGGAAGCTGCCCATCCGATCTCCTTCGCTTTACGGCTTTCACGGCAGCCCTTCGACCTTTTCTGTTTATCCCAGCAAGTTTTTCCTGACCGCTTCGGCAATCGCTTTCGTGCGCCGGTTGACATTCAACTTGCTGAAAATGTTATGCGTATGGACCTTGACCGTCCCCGCCGTGACGCCGAGCTGAACAGCAATTTCCTTGTTCGTCAAACCCGCCGACATCAAATTCAGCACTTCAAGCTCGCGGTCGGTCAATGCGTCCACGTCCCGCTGTTCCGACGGGGCGGACGGCGGCGCGCCGAAGACGGTCGCATCGCCGAACGATTCGGACAGCTTCGATATAAACAACGCCTGGGTCGCCAAAATGCTTAAGGTATCCACGCGGGCATCCGGAAGGGGATGCAGGGACGGCGGCAGTTCCAGATACAACACGCCCGCAAATTGTTCCTGCGCATACAAAGGCAGGCAACTGACGGACCGGCATTGATTTTGCATAATGTACGGGTCGTTTTGAAACAGATCATCCTGCGCCGCATTCTCCACCTGGACAAGCTGGCCGAGCCGCGAAACGTAATGGATCAGGGAGCCGGGCGCTTCGCCGCTTTCCTGCAGAAGCCCGGATCGGCCCGCCGTCCCGGTATTCCCGTTCACCGCCCGTTCCACCCACAGCCCGCTGTCCCGCCGGGAGATCAAGCATCCTTTGTCCGCCCCGGATGTCTGCATGATGAGCGCCATCAGCCGCAGCCCGATATCATGAAAATTCATGTCGTGCGATAAGGTGAGCGAGTCTTTGACAATGGCAATCAGGTCACGTTCTTCCTCGGCCCGCTTTTGCTCGGGGCTCAAATCGGCGGGAGCGGCAGGCTTCGGGGCATGCTCGCTCTTCGTTTCCTCAAACCAATCGGGGTATTCCTTCCTCAAGCTGCTCCGTTTGGATTCCACGCCCCATTTTCCGTAAGCCTCATAAGCTTCCTGCATATACCCCCGGGCGATTCGCTCCCTTCCTTTGAGCAAATGATATTTGGCCGCGCGCTCGCACGCCACCGCCAAATGCTGATGATCCCGGCTCTCCCGGGCCAACGCGATGGACCGATCGAACAGCTCGATCAGGACCTGCTCCGATTCGCTCTGCCGCGCCATTTCCGCTTCGATCAGGGCAAGCCGGTGCTTGAAGTTTTCCGGCGACATGTCCGACCAGCGCTTAAATTGGCGGTATCGCCGTTTCAGCCTCCTTCGCCACACTCTCCCTTTGCCCGCGGGAAGCTCGCGGCACACTTCCGCCAAAGCCAGCGCCTCGTAGAAGTGGTGTATCGCCAAGTGGACGGAATGGGCGGACAAAGCCTCGTAAGGATCCGCAAGCTCCGCATAAAGAACGGCTTCTCTGTATTGGCCGAACAAGTAACAAATTTGAGTTTTATATGTATAAATTTGATATATGGTGACGGCTCCGCTTCCATCCTTTAGCACATCTTCTAAAAACTCCGATTCGCTCGCGCGTCCGTCCGTAATGGAAAATCCGCCGGTTCGATCGGATTGCAGCATGTCGGCCAAGTGCATATAGATCAGCACATTTCTGTAGACAAGCTCCTCTTTAATATGCTCCATCACCTGCAAGCTCTGACGCATCACCTTGTGCATCTCGCTCATCGTATCTCTGGCGTAGGACAAATTCATCATGCTGCCTACGGCATAGCTGGCATAAATGTAATCGCCCGCTTCCATGCCGAGCTTGAGCGCTTCCGACAGCTTGGCCTCATCATTGCGGTCGAACCGCATCCACGGCGAAATAACGAAGTAAAACATCACGTAAACCTTGGACTTGACAGAGGCGATGCCGGATTGATCGGCCAAGTCGACCGCAACGGTTCCAAGCCGGAAACCGCTGGAAAAATCGTTCAGCTTCGTGCTGAGCAGCATCCCGAACGAAGCATAAATCACAGGCGTGACGGGAGTTCGGCCATATCGATATACCAGCCGGATGAACCGGGAAGCGAGAACGTGAAACACCTCTCTGTTGAAAAAGAAGGTCGGCGCGACAAGCGACACAAGCAGTTCCATCATAATCTTGACTTGAGGATCATCCGCCATCGGAAGCGTGGAAAGCTCGTCGATCCGCCGGTTCAACAACCGTCTGGCGATAAAAATTTCTTTCGCCACGGTCAACGGATTCGGGCGGGACGAGACGTGGACCCCGACCTCTCCCAGTGTCGCAAGCCCCAGTTCAATCGCCTGGGCATATTTACCTACGTTGCTGTATTGCTCGATTTTCAATTTTGCAACCTGCGCGCGTTGGGCCCAGCTTTGCGTTCGCTCCATCACGCGGTCGAGCTGAGCCGCCGCGCGTTCGTAATGGGCGCACAAATAGTCGCATTCGGCGCGCTTCAAATGCAATTGAAAAGTATATTCGTTATGTTCGCTCCAATATTCGTCGGGCAGGCAATCCGCGGCAATGTTAAAATACCCCGACGCCGTCTCGAAAGCCGCCGACAGCATCGCTTTCCTGCCCGCCTGATCGTTCAGCCTGGCCACCATTTCCCGCTCTTCCGCCGGCAAAAGATCCAACGCCTGGTTCATGTGGTTGACCATTTCAAACAAAGCCTGCTCCTTGTCGTCGGACTTATAGCGCCCGAGCAGAAACGTCCCCGCAGCCAAATGAACGTTCATGCGCTCCCGCTCGTCCAGAAGGGAATACGCCGCCTGATGAATGCGGTCATGCGTAAAAAAGTATTCCTTGCCTTCGTCCGCATCGCCCGCAACGGCCAAAAGCCCGGCCCGCACCGCGTAGGACAAATGATCGGCCAGCCCCGCCTCGGCATCCCGGTTGACCGCGCATAACAGGCGGGACGAGAACTTCCCGCCCAGACAGGCGGCGCAAACGAGCAGCCGCTTCGACGGCGCGGGAAGCTTGTTGATCCGGTCGATCAAAAAGTCGAGCTGCCCTTCAAAATCGGGGAATTGATCCAGCTTCCCGGTATCCCACTCCCATTCGCGCGTTGAAGATCGATAATGAACGATCCGCTCGTCAAATGCCGATTGCAGCAATTGCTTCATATAGAACGGATTTCCCATCGATTTCACGAACAAGGCGTGCGCCAGCGGGTAAGACGTGTCGGGCTCGCACCCCAACGCGTCCGAGATGATGCTTTGAAAGCTCGCAATATCCAGCGGTTCCAATTGAAGCTGCCGAACGGAGTATCCGGGATTCCCCTCCCCCAGCCACACATCGAGAAACTCCGCGCTTCCGTCCCATTCCCGGTCCCGGTAGGCGACAACAATGCACAGATGCTGGTTCTCCGGGTCGCTGATCAGGGAATGAAGCAGTTGGAGCATCGCCTTGTCCGCCCACTGTATGTCGTCAAAAAATAAAACAAGCGGATACTGGGCCTTGGCGAAGGCCCGAACAAAGCGCCGAAACACCCACTCAAACCGATGGCGCGATTCCGCGGCGGACAGCGGTTCGCTGGGCGGAAATTCCCCCAGGATCAGCTTCGCTTCGGGAATGACCTCCGTAATGACGGAGCCGCCCGGCCCAACGGCCTTTTTCAGGTTTTCTCCCCATTGGCGCAGCACCGTTTCCGGCTCCGTCAGCAATCGTTGAATCAAAAACTGGAAACATTTGATCACAGGCTCAAACGGCTTTTTCTTGTTATACGGATCAAACTTGCCCCAGGCAAAATAGCATTTTCCCGCCACGGCCGGCTTAAACGCCTCCAACACGAACGCGGATTTGCCGATCCCGGGCGGGCCGGACAGAAGGATCAATTCCGTCGAACCGAGGGAGGCCCACCGAAAGGCTTCCTGCAAAATGGCCAATGGTTCCTCTCTGCCGTAAATCGTCCTGGAGGTTCGCATATTGAGAGAGTCCACTGTCAAATCCACACCTTCCTTCGCCTGAAATGATTGAGAAACGCGCCCCCGTCAATAAAAAAACCCTATCATTCCCCGCGTTGGCCGAGGAATAGCCGGGTTATCCCAATATTCACCACCAACCCCCATTTCGTTCCTTTACAAGCATACCATGAAACGCCCCTTTTTGCATGCCGCGTTTGATCCCCTCACGCTTGATTCATGGCTGGGAAAGGACGGCCCGGCGGCGATCAGGCGGATGGCCGAGCGGACCGTCGTAAGGCGGTATTCTCCAGCGGATGCGGAAGTCTTCCTGCTCATCCCAGACTTGCCTCCGCAGCATTTGACGCTTTAAAGGCTCCGCGTATCCCCGGTATCGGGCGTAATCCGGCAGCCGCTCCAGATCGTCCCACAGCAGCGCCGCCGCCTCCCGGATCGCCGCTTTCTCCCCGGCGTAATAAGCGGCATGGATCGATTCGAGCCGCAAAGGCTCGCGGCGCAACGTCCAGTAATGGTCGGCGATCAGGCGAATCAAGGCCAGCACGCCCTTGGCGACGAGAGGCGAGACGAGCCAGCTCGGCAGCGTCCGATACTCGAATCCCCCGTGCGATTTCAAGCGGAAATCGCCGAGGAACCCGTAGCGGGGCCTGCGCCTGGATGCGGTTTCCGCTTCGATTAAAACGAGCGGCAGCGCCAGGTAGTTATCCAGCGCCCGCAGCAGCCGCGCATTCGGCCATATGCCGCTCATGTGCAAATGCCCGCCCAGCGGGAAGCCCCGCCTCGGCATGCCTCCGGCATTCCAGATCAGCGTTTGATCCGTAATTTGTTGCGCGGCGGTTCGCATCGTTTGCAGCAAATGAACCATCAGCTCGCGCGGCTCGCAGCCGGGCTCGGGGCGCAGCTCGACCAGAGGATACACGACCCGCCGGTTGCGCAGCCGAACCGCGTCGCAGCCGACCCGGCCCCGGCGGGGCAAAAACCGCGCGGCGGGCACGACCTCGCCCCGCGGGCCGCACAACACGTATTCGGGATCCATCCCGAACCGGACGGGGGCCGCGCGGCGCCGCTCGCGCTTCAACTCCGCCGCGAAGGCGTGAATCGCTCCGGCATACAGCCGGCCGAGCCGCGGGTCGAGCGGCGGCTCGGCATCCACGTCCAGGATCACGGGGCGTTCCGCATCCCGCACCGATACGGTCACCGCTCCGAAATCCAGCCCCAGGGCATACACCGCCCGCACCGCCTGCCGCAGCAAATTCCGGTAAAAAGCGTGGCTGGGGTGGAACGCGATTTCGTGATACGCCGCATGCAGGCCGCCGGGCGCCGCATCGGAACGGTCGGCATGATCTGAGCCGGCATGATTTGCGGCGGCGCGATTCGTTGCATCGCGATGCACGGCGGCGTGATATTGAAACAACGACAATGCCTGAAGATGAAACACCGGGATGAAATAGGTCCGGTACAGCGGCGCAAGCCGGCTCTCGTCCGGCCCCTCCTCCGTGCGCAGCCCGCTCCTTCCCAGCAGGCGTTTCATCTCCGGCTTGTCGGCGGCGCGCCGAACCGCCGCAAGCGGGTTAAGCACGAACAGGCCGTCCTCCGCGTTCTTGCCGCATCCCCATTGAATGACGGCCGCATGCGGATAGTCCGCCGCTTCCGGGTCGGTTCCGCCATCCATCCGCAGCTCCGGCAGCAAATATCGCAGGGAACGCCGGTCTTTCGCCGAATACAGGAAAAACGTATTCATGCAGCGCCCCTTCCGCCGAACGGGCCATCCGGGCCCGCGCTGAAAAATAAAAACAAATAAGAGGGCAAACGCCCCCTCAAATGCTGCATGTTCATCATACAATGAATCAAGATCAGATTCATATTAACCCAATTCATCATCCAGCAGATCGGGGTCGATTTCGTCATAATCCCCGGACACTTCCTCACTGTCGCCAAAATCAAAATCCTTATCGCCAAAATCATCGCAGCCGCCCTTGCAGACGACCACGCAAACTTTGGTTTCGGCAATCATTTCGACCTGATATTCCCGCTCCACTCGAATGATTACACCGTCGCCGCTCGATGAAACCGTGGCCTCGACACAATTTGGCTCCTGTGTCGCTTCCGCGGAAACCTCCTCCGTGTTCGACCGATGTTTGGAATCGATGTAGGTTAACGGGACCAATTCAACATACGATACGGTTTCCTTGGCCACATCCGTTTTGGTGCTCTTGTCGTACGAGTACCAGATATTAATATCGTAAGTACCCAGCACTTCGATGCCGTCACCGGATTTAACCGCTTCGTATTGATGGTTTATGATCCAGGCTCCCAATATGCTGGACGGATTATGGGGCGGAGTCACGGTATGCGTCACCTGAGAAGACCTGCGGCCTTTGCCGCATACCGCTTTGGTAATGATCTCTCTGCATTCCAGGTCGTTATCTGCTATTGTCATTCTTTCAACCTCCTCCATACAATCATTCATTAAAATTGTATGCAGGACATTCGTCTAGAGTGACAAAAACTTTTCGTCAAGCCCATGAAACCGCGGGGCACGACATCGTCAAAGCCGATAGACGCCCTTATATTTTTGCTCCAGGTAGCGCGTCAAATAGGCCGGGTTCAATTCCTCGCCGGTCGCGCGGCGAATGATTTCGTCGGGCGTGAGCAGCTTCCCGTGCCGATGAACGCGGTCCGTCAGCCATTCCCGGATCGGCCGCAACTGTCCCGCTTCGATCCATTGGTCGTATTGCGGACATTCCCGCTTCATCGCGTGCGTAAGCTGGGCCGCATACATGTTGCCCAACGCATAGGACGGGAAATAACCGAAGGACCCTCCCGACCAATGGACATCCTGCAGCACCCCTTCCCCGTCATGGCTGGGGACGATTCCCAGATATTCACCGTATTTCGCATTCCAGAGCGAAGGCAATTCCTCCACCTTCACCTCGCCTTGAATGAGCGCCTTCTCAATCTCATAGCGGATCATGATATGCAGGTTGTAGGTCAATTCATCCGCCTCGATCCGAATCAATCCCGGCGTGGCTTCATTCACCGCGCGATAAAACGATTCCACGTCAACCCGGCCCAATTCGTCGGGGAATATCCGCTGCAGATCCTTGAAATACCGCTTCCAGAACGCCAGGCTGCACCCGACAAAATTTTCCCAGAACCTCGACTGCGATTCGTGGATGCCGTAGGACGCACCGCTGCGCAGCGGCGTTCCGACCAAGTCCCCGGCTATATTTTGCTCGTACAGCGCATGGCCCCCTTCATGAATCGTGCCAAACAGGGCAAACGTGACGTCGTCGGGCTTGAAATGGGTCGTGATCCGCACGTCGCCGAGATTGATCCCCGTCGCAAACGGATGCACGCTTTCGTCCAGCCTTCCGGCCGCAAAGTCATACCCCATCTCCTTCAGAATGAACATGCTGAATTCGCGCTGCTTTTGCGGATCGAAACGCCGGTTCAGGAACGACGTGTCCGGTTTATCCGCCGCATCGGCGACGGCCGCGGCCAGCGGAACAAGCCGTTCGCGCAGCTCCAGGAATAACCGGTCCAGCTTGGAGACGGTCATGCCCGGATCGTATTGCTCTATCAACGCATCGTATTTATGCTCCTCGTAGCCCCACAGCTCGACAAACTCCCGATTAAACGCAACGATTTTCTCCAGGTAAGGCCGGAACATGTTGAAATCGGCCGCCCGTTTGGCGTCCTCCCAGATCGATTCGGCCTGCGAAGTCAATACCACGTAAGCCTCGAACTGGTCCGGCGGGATTTTGACGCTCCGGTCATAGTCCTTTTTGCATTCCTCCACCATTCGCCGGTCGATCGGCTGCAACCCGGCCAGCGCGTCCTCCTGGCCCAAGCTATCCAAATGCGCCTTCATTTCCTCGGATATGGAAAGCCGGAATCGCTCCGCGGACAAAGTGCCGATGACCGCCGATCTGCCTTCCACGCCCTTTTTGGGCGCGCCGGTGCGGAGGTCCCATCCCATCAATTCAATCGCTTCATCATAATGATTGATTTTTCTTGCCAATTCCCTGAATTTCGCCAAACGCTCCGATTGCGCGTCGTTGCTCATCCTGTGGTCCCTCCCGTATTTTTCTTCCATCATACCCGCAATTTCGTTCGGCTTCAAGCCGGGGACACGGACCGAACAACAAATCGCAAAAATCGCAAAATACCGCGAACCAATCAAGCGATTCGCTTCATTGGTCCGCGGTGCGATTTCAAGCTGTACGATTCAAGCCGGAGGCGCTAAACGCCCGGCGCGTTCAAACCGCCCGTCAAGGAGTCAGGGTGATCGAATCGGGAAACATCGCGTACCCGATGCTGCCGGCGTTCTTGCCGACCGCGGTAAACTTGAACACCTTCGTCCCCGCACTGCCGAAGGTCACCTGGCCCAAATCGTATTCCCCGTATCCGATCGTCGCGCTGTAAGGATCGAACGATGCGCCCTGATTCGTTCCGTCGATGGACAATTGCACCTGCGCCCGATTTTCCGCTTTGCGCCACCGCACCTTGACATCATACGTGCCCGCGATCGAAACCGGAACGTCCAGCGAGAGGTAATCGCCCGCCGCGTCGGACAAATATTTGACCACCGTTCCCCCGCTCGCGCCGCCCGCATCGTTGTAGGTTCCCAGCGTATCGCCGGAGGAGGCCGACACGGTCAAATCCTCCGCTTCATACACGGACGCGGTATGCGGCGTCAGCGTAATCGAATCCGGGAAGATGCCGTATCCCGTGCTGCCGGCATTTTTCCCCGTCGCCGTAAACTTGAACACCTTGGTTCCGGCGGCGGTAAAGTTCACCGTGCCCAACGCATCCTCCTGATATCCCACAGCGGCGCTGTAAGGGTCGAACACCGCTCCCTGATTCGCGCCGTCGATGGACAGTTGAAGCTGGGCCCGGTTTTCCGCCGTCCGCGAACGCACCTTCACATCGTACATCCCGGCCAGCGGAACCGACACATCGAGCGCCACATAATCGCCCACCGCATTGCCCAAATACTTCAGGACGGCGCCGCCGCTCGCATTCGAATCGCTGTACGTTCCGATCGCGTCCCCCGATGATGCGCTTACATTTAAATCCTCGGCTTCATACACGTGCGGCAGCATGCCGGGCCCGTCCGTCAAATTGTCCCCGCCGTCCGTCAGCCACTCGATATTGAACGTGTCGGCAATAAGGTTCGACCCTTTTTCATAGAGAAGAACGATCGTGTTGTCCGGCAGCACCGCCATGTCGGAATAGGCTGCCGTTCCGCTGTCGATCACTTTGCTGTACGACCAGCTCCCGCCTTCGTCATAGCTGACATCGACGGTCATGTTGACTCTGGACGAAGGGTGATCGGGGCGGCTGAACAGCAGGCGGTTCTGGCCCCCGCTTGCATCGGCTTTCGTAAAGCGGATCAGGCTCGCGTCCACCGCGCTGAACGAACCGATCGCGCTGTCAAACGCCGGGTTGGACCAGGTCGCGCCGCCGTCGTCGCTGATCGAAACGATGCGCTGGTGCGTGCCGCCCGCAGCGTAGCGCCCGTTCACCACGATGTCGCCGTTGGCCAGCTCGGCAATCCGCGATTCGTTGATCGGATAGCTCGCATCGACCGGCACGTATCCTCCGGACGACCAGTGTGCGCCGTCGTCATCGCTGTAGAGGACCGACACGCCGTACTCCCTCTGCGCAACGGGCAGGGAAACGCCGTGGCGATGCCACACCTGCACCATCAACCGGCCGTCCTGCAACTGAATGCCGTGCCCCGGCCCCGTCAAATGAAACGCCCGTTCGTTCGGATCGCCCGCAAACAGACTTGTGACCTCCGTGCGGCCGGACCAGGTCACGCCATCGTCCTCGCTTTTTTTGTAAAACACTTGCGACGAGTTGTTGCCGGAGTTTTTCGCATAGAAAAGGAAAATATCCCCCGTGTCGCGATCCACCACCGGCACGGGATTGCCCCAGCATTCCCCGCCGGTGCTCGCTTCGATGACCTGCACCGCTCCCCAATTCCCCCCCTGGTTCGTGCTGCGGCTCAGCACCAGGTTGTGCGGATCGGCGTCACCCGGCTGCAGCCGTTCCTCGGCAAACGCCAAAATCGTGCCCGCGTTGGTGACGGCCAACCCGGGAATGCGGTAGTTGTAGCCGGTGGAAGCCGGATTGAACACCGATACGGAGTTGAAATAAGGGGCATCGGCATAGGTCGGAGCGGGGCCAAGCCCGCCCAATCCCATGAGCGCGACGATCGCGGCGACGAACATCATGAATGCTTTGTTGCGTACAAAAGCAAGTGTCATATGGCATTCTTCCTCTCTGGTGATAGATTTTCAGCAAACGCTTCCGGCAGCATGTCCAGAGCATACGGGCGCAATCGCCGCGCCTCCTCCTCCGGAACGCCCCGGTACGGCCAGCGGAGCCGGGTGCCGACGCGGCCCCAGCCGCCGATGGCGGCCAGCAGCTTGTCCGCGGCCTGGTTGGAATAGCCCCGTTCCCTAATCAACGGGGAAATATGGCGATCCATGAACAAGCGGATCTTCTGTTCCCATGACAACGCCTCCTTCAAATCGGTTTGGGTCAGCCGATACCAGGCCTGGGCCGCCTTGGGGTGCAGGCAGGCCACATTGGAATAGCTGCCGCGCGCGCCCATGGATATGCCCGTGGCCAGGTGATGGCCGGGGACAAACACGGACAACTCCCGGGCATAACGGCGCATTTCGCCGTACCACGCGGCGTCCCCGTCCATCACCTTCAGGCCGATCAGCGACGGCACATGTTCTTTCAGACGGGCATAGCCGGGAGGCGAAAGCACCCGCTTGGCATGCGGCGGATTGTAAAGCACAAGCGGAACGGATTCCGCCGCTTCCGCCATCCGGCGCAAACAGTCTATCGCCTCGTCATCGTTCGGCGGAAACCAGTCCGGCAAAATAACCTGAATGGCGCACGGCTCGTAAATCAGGCTGCGCCTGATTCGCTCCAACGACATTTGCGGAATCGGATGGCTTGCGCCGATTTGGAACGGGACGCCGCGCCGATGGCAGCATCCGGCCACGATCGTGTGGATGAGGTCGAACTCTTTTTCGCTTTGCGCGTAAAACTCCCCCGCCGTTCCGTTCGTGTAAATGCCGTCAACCCCCGCGTCCGCCAACGCTTCCACTTCTTCCTCCAGGCGCACGTAATCGATTTCTCCGTTCTCATGAATCGGCAGCAGCACCGCCGCCCAATTGCCCCGCAGCTCATGCGCCTTCATTGCGTCCATCTTTTTCATCGATGAACCCCCTCCCATCTTTCCTGCTCATTCGCCCCGATCCCGTTCGTCATGCCAATCGACGATGGCCCCCGCGCCCTTCAATTCGTCGCGGAGCCGGCGAACGTCCACCTCCGCGAACGGGATGCCGGCCCGCACCGCCTGCACCGCGGCCAACCCCGCCGCATGCCCCATCGCGTAGCAGGGAGCCTGTTCGCGCAGCGGCCCGAGCACGAACCGCTCAACGCTGATGGCCCGACCCGGGCAAATGACGTTGACGACGGGCCGGGGCACCAGACAGCGGTACGGGATCGGGGTGTAATTCCGCTTCCGTCCGTCCGTGCCTTCGCCCATCGGCTGATGGCTTGGCCGCTTCGGGTCGGGGAGATCCCAGCCGTATCCGCTGAACCCGATCGTATCGGGAAAGTCCCGTTCCGCCATCAAATCGGCCACGTTGTACACGAAGTCCCCCACGATGCGGCGGGTTTCGCGCACGCCGAGCACCGGCGCCACCTGCCGGATGCGCGCCTGTCGGAAGCCGGGGATGTGCCGCCGCATAATTTGAAACAGCTTGTGCACCTCCTGCCGCCCCAGCATCATCCCCCGGCTGACGGACAGCCCGTCCGTGCCGTCGACGTCGGTGATCCGCGACGTGTTGATCATCATCGTGCCCTTCTCGTGAAGCTGCACGCTGATGAAGATATCGTACGGAAACGTCCATTCCCCGGTTGCCCGCAAGCGATCGACGATCTCCCGGAAGCGGGGCGAATCCTTCTCCTTTATATAGGCGGCCGTTTGGTCCTGATCTACATGATCGACATGAAAAATGAGCGTGGCCGGCGTCATCAGCCCGTCTTCCTCCCGCCCTTTGACCATGTCGCATCCGCTTCTCGCCGATACGTCGGCATCGCCCGTGGCGTCCACGACCGCCTTGGCCGGCACCGCGAACAGGCCGCTCTTGTTGAAAGCTACCACGTGCGTGATCCGGTCGCCCTCCTTGAATACGTCCACAAACTGGGTGAAGAAAAGGACATCGACGCCGGCTTCCAGCATTTTTTCATCGAGCAGTCCGACCATCGCGATCGGATTGAACGGAACGCCCGCGGCGAGAAACTTCTTCCATCCGAACGGGGTATACTTCTCGTCGGCGATCGTGCGCGGATCGACGGCCTCCCCCCGCTCGAACAGCGCTTCGGTGATCTCCCGAAAAATGCCCGCCACGCAGGCGTGACGGTTATCCGGCGTGCGTCCGCCCAGCAGATGGCTCACGCCCGCCGAGGTGCCCACGCCGCCCAACTGGCCCGTGCCTTCGATCAGCAGCACCTTGAGCCCGGCCCGCCTTGCGGCCAGAGCCGCCGGAAGGCCGGAAGGCCCGCCGCCGCACACCACCAGGTCATATTCGTCTTTGACCGGAATATCTTTTCCAAATCGCATCACAAGTTCACCCTTTCAGCCCGCTGGAGGCAATGCCTTGAATGAAATATTTCTGGAAGAGCAGGAACACGATCATCAGCGGCAGTACGGCGCAGGTGGCCCCCGCCATCACCAGGTTGTACTGCGTTCCTTCATTGTCGAGCAACGCTTGCAATCCAACCGGGATCGTGTACAGCATTTTGTCGTTCAGGAAGATCAGAGGGTCCAGATAGTTGTTCCAATTCCAGACAAACGACAGGATGGTCAATGAAACGAACCCCGGTTTGGACAGCGGCAAAATCACCTTGTAAAAAATTTTGAAATGCCCGGCGCCATCCATATAGGCCGCCTCCGACAATTCCTTCGGTATGCCGATAAAAAATTGGCGCAGCAGAAAAATGCCCAGCACGTTGAATACACTTGGCAGAATCAACGCCCAGTGCGTATTGTAGATATCCAGCCACTGAAACAGAATAAATCGCGGAACGAGCGTAATATGCTGCGGAATCATCAATGTGGCCAAATACATCAGGAAGATGGCGTTTCTGCCGGGAAAGCTGATTCGGGCAAAAGCATACGCCGATGTGGAGCTGACCAGCAGCGTGCCGAAAATGGACAATGCCGCGACCTTCAACGAATTGATATAAAACAGATAAAACGGATAGTATTCATTCAACCAAACGGTTTTGTAGTTTTGCCACTGGATGTCCCGGGGAATCCAACGAATCGGAAAAGAGAACACGTCGATCGGCTTTTTGAGCGAGGCCGAAATCATCCATCCGAACGGCATCAGCATCAGCACGCCGCAAGCGATCAGGGCAACCGTCACCGCAATTTTAACCATGGTCTGCCGTTGCATTCGTCTTCCCCCTTTCTAGCTATAGGTCACCCAGCGATTTTGTCTCTTCCATTGAATCAGCGTAACCGCAAAAATAATCAGGAAAAGCACCCAGGCGATGGCCGAGCCGTATCCGAACTTGTAAAAGCGAAACGCCTGCACATACATGTGATACACCAGCACGGACGTGGAATCGCCGGGGCCGCCTTGCGTCATGATGTTGACCGGAGCGAACACTTCAAACGACTGGATGATGCGGGTGACGAACAGAAAGAAGGTCGTCGGCGAAAGCATCGGCAGCGTGATATGAAAAAACTTTCGCATCGTTCCCGCCCCGTCGACCTCGGCCGCTTCATACAGCGCCTTCGGAACGCCCTGAAGCCCCGCCAAATAGATGATGAGGTCAAAGCCAAGCCCGTTCCATACCATCATAAAAATCAGGGAAAACAGCGCCCAATGCGTGCTGCTCAGCCAACCGGGCGGATGCTCGAAACCGATGGACATCAGAAATTGATTAATCGGCCCCTGCGACGGGTGAAACAGTTGCATCCACACCACGGACACGGCCACAATCGTGGTGATGTAGGGCATGAAGTAAACCAGCCGGAGCATTCGTCCGCCATACACTTTCCCGTTCAGCAGGATCGCGATGATCAGGGAGACGCCCATCGTCAAAGGCACCGATCCGGCGGTGTCATTAATGGTGTGTTTCAAGGATGACGAGAACTTAGTGTCCTGGATC
>CAYYCV010000118.1:13456-15037 GCA_964470405.1 uncultured Caryophanales bacterium | reverse complement strand
TTACGGCGATCAGCCTTGAAATACCTGCATTATCGCAGGTATTTTCCCACGACACCCGAAACATGCCCCAAATAGATGTACTTTTGCAGGTATTGGCGCCAAGCGGATCCGAAAAGCCGCGGCAATGGCCGGGAATCGGTCTGTTTTACAATCATTGGTCTGGAAGTGCGATGAAAAACGGGCGGCTCCACACTTTGGCAGATATTTCTGATCGGTGGCGAAACAACCGTTGCGAACTTGTTGACAAAAGCGGAACAACATCGATATAATATACTTTGTTTGTTCGAGGTGATAAGGATGTTCATTTCTATTCGCAATTTGGCGGCGGCGGAACACGATGAGCATTTCGAGCGGAGCCTGGATTCCGACATGGTGGTTGCGCAGCAGCCGGATATTGTGGAATGCGGCCCGTTAAACGTTCGGTTTCAGGCGCATTATGCCGCAGGGGCGGTTGAGGTTGGGGGCCGTTTGGCTGCCGAAATGACCCTTGTTTGCTCCCGTTGTCTGACTCATTTCGAGCATGCGCTGGAGGTGCCGGTCAAAGCCTTGTTCAAGGTAAAGGACCGCGAATCGGAAGCGGAAGACGATGCGTTGGATGCGGACGATGAAGCGGATGAAGACACTTATTTCGTGACCGGCAGTAAAGTGGATTTGCGGCCTTTCTTCGTGGAGAATGTGCTGCTGAATGTCCCTTTTATTCCGATATGCGATCCGGACTGCAAAGGGCTGTGTCCCGTGTGCGGCGTCAACCGAAATGAGCAATCGTGCGGCTGCAAGCCGGAGCGCATCGATCCAAGGCTGGCCGGGTTGAAAGGCTTTTTTGAAAAGTAAAACAAAGAAGTAAAGCGAAGAAGCAAGACCATGAAGTAAAGCGAAGAGGCAAGGCCAGGAAGTGAAGCGAAAATCGCAATGCCGCTGATCCGGGCGGCGTGATGCATCGATGGTTAAGGAGGTGGAGAATGTGGCAGTACCTCAAAGGAGAACGTCCAAAACGCGCCGCGACAAGCGCCGGACTCATTTCAAGCTGGAAGTGCCGGGCATGGTCAAATGCGAGCAATGCGGCGAATTGAAGCTGGCTCATCATGTGTGCAAGGTGTGTGGCAGCTATAAAGGAAGAGATATCATTAAACAATAGTTTCCGTATGCAAGGCGACAGTACTTCATTGTGACGATGAGGTGCTTTTTTTTTGTCGATTTTGTTTTTTTCTTTTCATTTTTGTAAGAATTATATATACTTACTTCTAGTATCAGGTAATAAGGCATGTAATATAAGTAAGGGTGGTGCTCCAAATCGAACACATCGAACGCTTTCCGAAGCGGCTGCGCCAGCAGCAGTTGGCAAAAGCGATAGAAGACAACCCCTTTATGACGGATGAGGAATTGACGGCGAAATTCAACGTCAGCATTCAAACGGTGCGTCTGGACCGATTGGAACTGGGGATTCCCGAGCTTCGCGACCGGATTCCCGCCATGGTCGATGAATTGTCGCTTGGCGAGACCGGCTTGCTGGCCCGGACGGCCGTCGATCTTCAGGCGGTTCTCGCCGGACTGAACCTTTATCCGCAGTCGCCGCCTTCACTG
>CAYYCV010000118.1:0-13446 GCA_964470405.1 uncultured Caryophanales bacterium | reverse complement strand
GCCTCTGCATGAAATTATCGGCGATGTGATCGATCTCCAATTGGATAAAAGCGGCATTTCGATTTTCGAAATCAAACAGGAGCACGTCTTTTCACGCACCAAAATCGCCAGGGGACATCATCTGTTTGCCCAGGCCAATTCGCTGGCGGTCGCTCTCATTGACGATGAAGTGGCGCTGACCGCTTCGGCGGATATCCGTTTTGTCCGTCCGGTCCATTTGAATGAAAAATGTATTGCAAAAGCTTATGTGCGTTCTATTTCGGGAGAGAAGAACAAAGCGAAAGTGGAAGTGTTTACCTATGTTGGAGATGAGATCGTCTTTCAGGGCCACTTCGTGATCTACAGGTCGGCCAAAGACCTGAATTCCGAAGGAGGTGGCGTTCGTGAAGATCGCGATTGATGCGATGGGGGGAGATCAAGCCCCGCAAGTGAATGTGGAAGGCGCCGCGGCGGCCGCCCGGGAGTGGGCGGATACGCAGATCGTGCTGGTGGGCGATCCGGCGCGGATCGAGCCGCTGTTGCCGAAGGGCTTGTCGAACCTTCATATTCGGCCGGCGATGGACGTGATTGCCGCCGATGAAGAGCCGGTCAAAGCGGTGCGGCGGAAAAAGGATGCGTCGATGGTGGTCGCCGGCCGGATGGTGCATGAGGAAGAAGCGGACGCGATGATCTCCGCGGGCAACACCGGCGCGCTGATGACCGCGGGCTTGCTGGTGGTCGGCCGCATTCCCGGCATTGAGCGCCCCGGATTGGCCCCGATGCTTCCGACGCGGGACGGCAGCGGCGTGCTTGCGCTGGATTTGGGCGCGAATATGGATGCGACGCCGGAGCATTTGCGCCAATATGCCATCATGGGCAGCATCTATCGCCAGAAAGTGCACGGTCTGGACAAACCGCGGGTGGGCTTGTTGAATGTCGGCACGGAGGCGATGAAGGGAAACGAGCTGACGAAGCAGGCCTTTCCTTTGCTGGAGCAGACGCCGATTCACTTCATCGGCAATGTGGAAGCGCGCGATGTGCTGGAGGGCAATTGCGACGTGCTGGTGTGCGACGGGTTTGTCGGCAATATTTTGCTGAAGGCGATGGAGGGCACGGCGGGCACGATTTTCTCCATATTGAAGGCGGAGCTGACGCGCACGTTTGTGCGAAAATTGGCGGCGGCCGTTTTAAAGCCGGGCTTGTCCAAATTTAAAAAGCTGGATTACAAGGAACACGGCGGGGCTCCGCTGCTGGGGGTCAAAGGGGTTTGCATCAAAAGCCACGGTTCCTCCGACGCCAACGCGATCAAGAATGCGGTGCGGCAGGCAAGGATAGCCCTGATCAACGATTTGGTTCCTTCGATATCAAGCGAATTTAGCGGGAAGTGAGATGTAAGCAGATGAATTTAACTCCGGTAGGCATTATTGGGACGGGGCGCTATGTTCCGGATCGCATTTTGACCAATCAGGATCTGGAGAAAATGGTCGAAACCAACGACGAATGGATTGTGACCCGGACGGGAATCCGGGAGAGAAGAATCGCCGCGGAGGATCAGGCGACGTCCGATCTGGCCTTGAAAGCGGCGGAGCGGGCTTTGGACAAGGCGGGCATCTCGGCGGAGCAACTGGATCTGATCATTGTGGCCACCATCACGCCGGATATGGCCTTCCCGGCCACGGCCAACATTATTCAGGATAAGTTGGGAGCGAGGGGCGCGGCGGCGTTTGACCTGGGGGCGGCATGCTCCGGCTTTATATATGGCTTGGCCAACGCGGTCAATTTCATCGCCGCCGGCATATACCGGTATGCGCTGGTGATCGGAGCGGAGTGTTTGTCCAAAATTACCGACTATACGGATCGCAATACTTGCATTTTGTTCGGGGATGGCGCGGGCGCCGTCGTGCTCGGTCCCGTCCCGGAAGGAAGGGGCTTCCGCTCGTTCGAGCTCGGCTCGGACGGATCGGGAGGCGAATTGTTGAAAATCGCCGGCGGCGGATCGCGTCACCCGTCTACGATCGAAACCGTTCGTCAAAAAATGCACTATATTTATATGGCGGGCAGCGAGGTATTCAAATTTGCGGTGAGAATTATGGGCAATGCGGCGGAGGAAGCGCTGAAAAAAGCCGGGATGGCCAAAGAGGAGATCGACCTGCTCATCCCGCATCAGGCGAATATCCGGATCATTCATTCGGCGCTTCACCGCCTCAACTTGCCTGAGGAGAAATGCATGATCAATCTGGATCGCTGCGGCAACGTGTCCGCGGCTTCGATCCCGATGGCGCTGGCGGAGGCGGACGAGCAGGGCCGGATGAAGGAAGGGGACCGCATCGTATTTGTCGGGTTCGGCGGCGGGCTGACCTGGGGCGCGTCCGTATTGATTTGGTAAGATGAGGAAGGAGGTTGGCCGTCATGGGTAAAATCGCTTTTGTTTTTCCCGGTCAAGGGGCGCAGGCCGTTGGCATGGGTCAGGATGCGTACAGGGAAAATGAAGCGTCCAAACAAATTTTCGAGCGGGCGGATGCCGTCCTTGGATTCAAACTGAGCGAGCTGATTTTTCAGGGTCCGGAGCAGCAGTTGAAGCAGACGATCCATACGCAGCCCGCGTTGTTGACGGCGAGCATTGCCCTGTTCGAGGCGTTTCGGGACGCGGGCGTTCGGCCGGATTATTTGGCCGGGCACAGCTTGGGCGAATACAGCGCTTTGGTGGTTGCCGGCGCGCTTTCGTTTGAAGACGCGGTGAAAACGGTGCGCCAACGAGGCGAGTTCATGGAGCAGGCCGTTCCGTCGGGAATCGGCGGCATGGCCGCCGTATTGGGGGCGGACCGCGATCGATTGCGGCAGTTGTGCCTGACCTTGTCCGCCGACTTCGGCCCGGTGGAACCGGCCAACTTGAACTGCCCCGGGCAGATCGTCGTTTCCGGCACGCGCGAAGGCGTGCAGGCGCTGGCGGAGCGGGGGCGGGAAGCCGGCGCCAAGCGGGTCATTCCGCTGGAGGTCAGCGGGCCGTTCCACTCGTCGCTGATGAAGCCGGCCGCCGAGAAGCTGTCCGCGGTGTTGGCCGGTTTGCCGATGCGGGACGCCTCCGTTCCCGTGATCGCGAATGTGACCTCGCGTCCGGCGGAGCGGGCGGACGACATCCGCAGGCTGCTGACGGAGCAGGTATGTTCTCCCGTGCTGTGGGAGGATTCCATCGTCTGGATGATCGAACAGGGCGTCGATACGTTTTATGAAATCGGATCGGGTTCGGTGTTGACCGGTCTGATCAAAAAAATCGATCGCGGCGTGAGCGTTTTTTCGTTGAACAGTCTGGCTGCGATCGATGCGGTTCGAACCGGAGGGTAAACGATCCCACGGCCGCCGATCGTCGGAATTCATACCATGTATTTGGAGGAAAGGAGCGCAGATATGCTGGAAGGAAAAACAGCCCTGGTTACCGGCGCTTCCCGCGGCATTGGCCGGGCGATCGCGCTGGCGCTGGCCGAGTCGGGAGCCGACGTGGCCGTGAATTATGCCGGCAGCGAGAGCGCGGCGGAAGAGGTGGTCCGCGCGATTGAGAAGCTGGGCCGCCGCAGCTTTAAAATCCAGGCCGACGTGGGTGCGGCCGATCAGGCTGCGGCCATGATGGACCAGGTGCTGGAGAGGTTCGGCAAACTGGACATTTTGGTGAACAACGCCGGCATCACCAGGGATAATTTGGTCATGCGGATGAAAGAAGAGGAGTTTGACCAGGTCATTCACACCAATTTAAAAGGCGTGTTCAATTGCGTGAAGGCCGCGTCGCGCCCGATGATGAAACAGCGCTCGGGAAAAATCATCAATATTTCCTCGGTTGTGGGCGCGATGGGCAATCCGGGCCAGGCCAATTATGCCGCGGCCAAGGCGGGCGTGATCGGCCTGACCAAGTCGATCGCCAGGGAGTTTGCCTCCCGCGGCATTCAGGTGAACGCCGTCGCCCCGGGTTTTATCCACACCGATATGACCGGGAAGCTGCCCGAGGAATCCAGGGAGCAATTGTTGAAGCAGATTCCGCTTCAACGGATGGGGAGCGCGGAAGAAGTCGCCCGCGTCGTCCGCTTTCTCGCTTCGGACGACGCGAGCTATATGACGGGCCAGACGCTGTATGTGGACGGCGGAATGCACATGTAACCCAAGGGGCGCAAGGCGCAGGTCGGCGGCTCGATCGACGGACGTGAAACAAGGATGGAAAATTGCTATCAATTCTCTTATAATACCAAAGAGGAGGTGAGCCGGATGTCCGACAAATTGGATCGTGTAAAGCGAATTGTGGTCGACCGTTTAGGAGTTGACGAAGCGGAAGTGACCCTCGATGCGTCTTTTAAAGATGATTTGGGCGCTGATTCTCTGGATGTCGTTGAACTGGTAATGGAATTGGAAGACGAATTTGATTTGGAAATATCGGATGAAGATGCGGAGAAGATTACTACGGTGGGAGAAGTTGTGAGCTACATAGAATCCCATACGTAAAATAAATCGGTCCCGTTTATCCAACGGGACTCTTCCTCATTCTCAAACAATCAAGCTGTTGATATAGAGGTGGGTTTCCATGAGGCAAAGAGTGGTAGTAACCGGGATGGGCGTTATGACTTCTCTCGGCAGCGATTTAAATACATTTTGGAACCATTTGATGGAAGGCAAATCGGGCATTTCCACGGTGGAGTCCTTCGATGTGAGCGAGTATCCGACGCGGATTGCCGGCTCGATCAAGAATTTCAACCCGGAAGATTACATGGACAGAAAAGACGCGAGGAAAATGGATCGCTTCGTTCAGTTTGCCGTAGCGGCCAGTTCCCTCGCTCTGAAGGACGCCGATTTGAACATCCGGACGGGTACGGACCCCGAGCGGGCCGGAGTCTATGTCGGTTCCGGCATCGGCGGATTGGGAACCTGGGAAGATCAGCATAACATCCTGTTGGCGAAAGGCCCGAAGCGGGTAAGCCCGTTCTTTATCCCGATGATGATCGCCAACATGGCTTCCGGCCAAATCTCGATGTTCACCGGAGCCAAAGGGCCGAACAGCACGGCGGTCACCGCTTGCGCCACGGGAACGCATTCGATCGGCGATTCGTACAAGCTGATCGCGCGCGGCGACGCCGATGTCATGATTTGCGGCGGCGCGGAGGCGACCATTCGCCCGACCGGAATGGCCGGGTTTTGCGCGCTGCGGGCGATGTCGACGCGCAATGACGAGCCGGAGAAAGCCAGCCGGCCGTTTGATCAGGGCCGCGACGGCTTCGTGATGTCGGAAGGCTCCGGCATTTTGATCCTGGAGTCGTTGGAGCACGCGATGAAGCGCGGAGCCAAAATCTACGCCGAAATTATCGGATACGGCATGAGCGGCGATGCGTATCACATCACTGATCCCGACCCGGACGGCGCGGCCCGCTGCATGACCAAGGCGATCAAGGACGCGGGCATTACGCCGCAGGAAGTGGATTACATCAATGCGCACGGCACTTCGACAGAGGTTGGGGACAAGTCGGAGACGACGGCGATCAAGCGGTCTTTCGGCGAGCATGCGTACAAGCTGGCCGTTTCCTCGACCAAGTCGATGACCGGGCATCTGTTGGGAGCCGCGGGCGGAGTCGAGGCGCTGATCTGCGGGTTGACGATCGAACGCGGCGTCATTCCCCCGACGATTAATCTGGATCAGCCCGATCCGGAATGCGATCTGGATTACGTTCCGCATGTTCCCCGTCCGTCCGATGTGCAGGTGGCGATGTCCAATTCATTCGGGTTCGGAGGGCATAATGCCACGATTATTTTGAGAAAATATAAAGATTAATCGGTGAAGTGCCCAATAGGTGGTGAAAAAGTGTCCGAGGATCTGAAACAATTGCAGTCGGAATTCGGTATTTCTTTTAACGACCAACGCTTGCTGAAGCAGGCTTTTACGCATACATCCTACGTCAATGAACACCGGAACGCGCATCACAAGGACAATGAGCGGCTGGAGTTTCTGGGCGACGCGGTGCTGGAGCTGTCGGTTTCGGAGTATCTCTACTACCGTTATCCGAACTTGCCCGAAGGCGAATTGACCAAGCTGCGCGCTTCGATTGTGTGCGAGCCGTCCTTGTTCAAGTTTGCCGTCGATCTGGATTTCGGCTCTTACATTTTATTGGGAAAAGGTGAGGAACTGACGGGCGGCCGGAGCCGCCCGGCTTTGCTCGCGGACGTGTTCGAGGCTTTTATCGGAGCGCTGTATCTGGATCAGGGATTGAAAACGGTACGGCATTTTCTGAACCAGCGTGTGTTTTCCCGGATGAACGAGGAAGCGCCCATGCAGGTGATCGATTTCAAAACCCGCTTGCAGGAATATACGCAGCATCATAATTTGGGAACGCTGGATTACCGGGTCGTCGACGAGAGGGGCCCGGCGCACGACAAGGAGTTCGTTACGGAAGTGTATACGGATGGCCAAATGTTGGGCAAAGGGAGCGGCCGTTCGAAAAAAGAATCGGAGCAGCAGGCGGCCGCCCAGGCTCTTCAGGCGCTGAACGTAAGCCATAGCTGAATAGGCCAGAGGTGAAACCATGTTTCTGAAACGAATCGAATTAATCGGTTTTAAATCTTTCGCGGATAAGACAGAGCTTGAGTTTGTCCCTGGAATCACCGCTGTCGTCGGGCCGAACGGGAGCGGAAAAAGCAATATTTCGGACGGGATTCGCTGGGTGTTGGGCGAGCAAAGCGCCAAAAGCCTGCGCGGCGGCAAAATGGAGGACGTGATTTTTGCCGGCAGCGATTCGCGCAAAGCGGTGAACTTCGGGGAGGTTTCGCTGACGCTCGACAACGACGATTACGCGCTGCCGCTCGATTTCAGCGAGGTTTCCGTGACCCGCAGAATCCACCGCAGCGGCGACAGCGAGTATTTTATCAACAAACAGCCTTGCCGCCTCAAGGACATCACCGAGCTGTTCATGGACACCGGCATCGGCAAAGAAGCGTATTCGATTATCGGGCAAGGCCGGATCGAAGAGATTTTGAGCACCCGCTCCGAGGATCGGCGCGGGATTTTTGAAGAAGCTTCGGGCATTGTGAAATACAAAAGCCGCAAAAAAGAAGCGCAGAAGAAATTGGACGAAACCGAGCAAAACCTGCTGCGGATCCACGATTTGATCGCCGAATTGGAGGATCAGTTGGAGCCTTTGCAGGAGCAGTCGGACAAAGCGATCGAATTTAAAAAGTTGAAGGAAGAACTGAAATCCAACGAAATTTCGATGTATGTGCATCAGATCGAGCAGGTTCATCAATCCTGGACGGAGTCGGGCGAGAAGCTGAAAGAATTGGAACAGCGGCAATTGGAGCTGTCCACCGAGGTCAGCCTGCACGACGCCGAAATGGAGAAGCAGCGCCTGGAGGCGCGCCGCGTGGAGCAGGAATTGGAGCGGCTTCATGAGGAACTGCTTCACTTCAGCGAAGAACATGACAAATGCGTGGGCTTCGGCGAGGTTTTGAAAGAAAGGGAGAAAAATTACGCACAGAACTTAAAGCAGTCCCGTGAAGCGATGGATCAAATCGAGCAAAAAATCGGTTTGAAGGAAGCGGAACGGGATCAGCTTCAACATAAATCGGCCGAGGTGGGCTTGCGGCTGTCCGAATTGAAAGCGAAGCTGCGGGAAGAAGAACGGAGATTGCTCGGAGTCAACGAGGAAGCCGACGACCGGGAAGTCGAGGGCTTGAAGGCGGAGTTGCTGGATCAATTGAATCAGATGGCGCAGCAGCGCAATGAAATCCGCTATTTGGCACAGCAGCGGGAGACGCTGTCCCGGCGCGGAAACAAGCTGGACGAAGATCGGCAAAACTGGACGGAGCAGAAGGAAGCCCTCTCCGTTCGGAGGGAGCAGTTGCAGGCGGCGGCGGAGCAAGCCGCTTCGGAGATCGTGGCGATCCGCGACCGGTATTTGTCGCTCAGCCAGGAGCAGAAAGCGAAGCAGGACTTGCTGGAGGAAGCGCAGCAAACCGTGCGCAAATGGGAGCAAAAGCAAGAGGCGCTCGTCTCCAGAAGAGACACGATGCTGGAAATGCAAAACGATTTCGACGGTTTCATGCACGGCGTTCGGGAAGTGCTGAAATCGCGCAAACAATCGGGCGGTCTGCGCGGCGTGCATGGCGCGGTCGCGGAGTTGATTCGCGTTCCGGCCAAGGTCGAGATGGCGGTGGAAACTTCCCTGGGCGCGTCGCTGCAACATATCGTCATGGAAGATGAAGCTTCCGCGCGGGAAGCGATCGCCTACCTCAAACGGCGGCAAGCGGGGCGCGCGACGTTTCTCCCGCTCGATGTCATTCGCGGCCGGTCGATCCCGGCTTCCGAACAGGCGTCGCTGCGGACCGAGCCGGGGTTCGTCGGCATTGCGGCGGATCTGGTTCAGTTTGATCCGCTGTATGCCGAAGTGGTCGGCAGCTTGCTGGGCAATGTGATCATCGCGGAGAAGCTGGAGCAGGCCAACCGGATTGCGGGCAAAAGCCGTTACCGCTATCGCGTCGTAACGTTGGAGGGAGATGTGGTGCATGCCGGCGGTTCGATGACCGGGGGCAGCCAGCAGAAAAAATCGGTCAGTTTGCTTGGAAGGCAGCGGCAAATCGATCAGATGGGCGAGGAGATTTCCAGGTCCGAGGCGCAGTTGGCCGCATTGCGCGAAAAGGCCGGCGAGTTGAGAAAAGAACTGGAAGACATCAAATCGGAATTGGAACAGTGCCGCGGGCAAGGGGAGCAGAAACGGCTGGAAGAACAGCGAATCCTTTCGGAAATCGGCCAATTGGCCAGCGAGCTGAAGCAGGCGGAAGCGCAGTTGAGCTTTCTTGAGACGGATCGCCAATCGGCGTCGACGGAAGGGCTGGAGCTGGAGCAAAGGCAAGGGGAACTGGCCGAAAACCTGCGCGCGAACGAGCTTCGGGAAGCCGAATTGCAGCGGGCGATTGAGCAGGCGGAACATCGGCGGAGGATGAACCAGTCGGCGAAGGAGGAGCTTCAAAGCGGCTTGACGGAGCTGAAAATCAATGTCGCCGGAACGGAGCAGGAGAAGCTGGCGATCGACGAGCAGATTCGCCGCTGCGCGTCGGAATGGGAGGCCGAGCTTGGCCTTCTGGAGGAAAAGCGGGAACTGTTGCGGGCGCTGCAAGCGGAGATGGAGCAAAATGAGCGGGATTCCGTTCAGCAGATTGAAAATTTGAATCATTATGCGATAAAAAAGAAGGAATGCTCCGAACGCATCGATTTGATGCGGGCGGACCGGGCCGAATGGGTTCGGCTGCAGGAACTCGGGGAAAACGAGACGAGGGAGCAGCGCAATCAGTTGAAACGGGTCGAGGAGCAGTTGCACCAAACGGAAGTGCGGGTCAATCGGCTGGATGTGGAATTGGAAAACCTGTTGCGGAAGCTTTCCGACGACTACGAGATCGGGTATGAATTGGCCAAGCAGCGTTACCCCGTTCCGGAGGACATTCCGGGCACGCAGGACCGGGTGCGCGAATTGAAACGCCGTATTTCCCTTCTCGGCGAAGTCAATCTCGGCGCGATCGATGAATTTCGCAGAATCAGCGAGCGCTTCGAGTTTTTAAGCGGCCAGGAGAATGATTTGATCGAGGCGAAAACGACGCTGTATCAAGTCATTCGGGAAATGGACGAGGAGATGTCGAAAAAGTTCGCCTCCACTTTCGAAGCGATCCGCAGCCAGTTTGCCGTCGTTTTTACCCGTATGTTCGGGGGCGGACGGGCCGATTTGATTTTGTCGGATCCGGAGCGCTTGCTGGAGACCGGCGTGGATATCGTCGCGCAGCCTCCGGGCAAGAAACTGCAAAATTTGCAGTTGCTGTCCGGCGGAGAGCGGGCTTTGACCGCTATCGCCCTGCTGTTCGCCATCCTGCTGGTCAAGCCTGTGCCCTTCTGCGTGCTGGATGAGGTGGAGGCGGCGTTAGACGACGCGAACGTGTCCCGCTTCGCCGAGTACTTGCGCGAATTTTCGCAGGAAACCCAGTTTATCGTGGTGACCCACCGGAAAGGAACGATGGAGGAAGCGGATGTGCTGTATGGGGTGACCATGGAGGAGGACGGCGTGTCGAAGCTGGTATCCGTCCGTTTGGAGGACGAGCAGCCGGTGTCCGCATAAAGAGCGCAAGGAGCGTAAGGAGGAAGATCATGAGCTTTTTCAGAAAGCTTAGAGAAGGAATTTCCAGCAAAACGGAGGCGGTCACCCACCGGTTCACGGAAGGCTTGAGCAAAACGCGCAGCGCCTTCGCGGAGAAAGTGGGCGAGCTTGTGCTGCGCCGCAAAAAGATAGATGAAGCGTTCTACGAAGAACTGGAGGAAATTTTGATTTCCGCCGATGTCGGTGTCAACACGGTGATGGAACTGACGGACGACCTGCGGGCGGAAGTGAAGAAAAGAAAGATCGAGGAAGCGGTGGAATTGCAGCCGATTCTTTCGGAGCGCTTGGCAAGCCTGCTGCAAGGGGGAGACGACGCGGCCGTTCGCTTTGCCGATCAGGGGCTGACGATTTTTCTGTTTATCGGCGTCAACGGAGTCGGCAAGACGACGTCGATCGGGAAGCTGGCCCACAAGTTCAAGCAGGAAGGCAAGAACGTGCTGCTTGCCGCGGGGGACACGTTCCGCGCCGGCGCGATCGAGCAGTTGGAAGCATGGGGGCAGCGGGTGGGCGTCAACGTGATCAAGCAGCAGTCCGGCTCCGATCCGGCCGCCGTCATGTACGACGCGGTGCAGGCGGCCCGCACGCGCGGGGCGGATATTTTGCTTTGCGACACGGCGGGGCGATTGCAGAACAAGTCGAACCTGATGGATGAGTTGAACAAAATCTATCGGGTCATTCGCCGCGAGGTGCCGGAAGCGCCGCATGAAGTGCTTCTGGTGGTCGATGCGACCACGGGGCAGAATGCGTTGAATCAGGCGAAGATGTTCGGCGAGAAAACCGGTGTGACCGGCCTGATCCTGACCAAATTGGACGGCACCGCCAAGGGCGGCATTGTGGTTGCGATCCGGCGGGAGTTGAACATCCCCGTGAAATATGTCGGTCTGGGGGAGAAGATGGAGGACCTGGAGGAATTCGATTCGCAGCAGTTTATTCATGCTTTGTTTGCCGGATGGGCTTCCGCTGAAGCTTGATGTCGGTCATCCGATCGGTGAATTCCACTTTTTCAAGGAGCGAAGTCGTAGCGGCCGAAAAAGATGGATAAAGGGATGTTATGATTTTTGTCTACCGTTAAATAATACAATAAAACCGACGCAACGAGGAAAATAATGATGTGTTGCAAAAGGTATTTTCTCAGTGTGCTCACCCTGCTGTCGAAAGAATATTCATCTTTAGCAACCGGAAATATTTGTTTCCATGTATCCCCTTGATCCGTTGTCTTTATGATAATGTCTCCCTCCTCTCGGTCGGGACATATCGCGTATCCGATGGATGGTGTCACAAACAAAATATTTCCACTGACTGGAATATTACCATAGGAACTTGTGATGCTTGTGTTTTTGAATGTTTTTCCTCCGTCATTCGTTTTAAAGATACCTCCTTGAGGAATACCACCGCCCGGATGATAGGATGTAAAACCAATGTCTTTATCCAGAAATTGCATATGGGATTGTTGGGGGCCTGGTAAATATAAATTATTGCTATTTATTACTGTATATGTTTTCCCGCCATTCACTGTTCTATATAGTTCGGTATGCATATCGGCACCATCTTCAATTAAAAACCAACCATATTTATTCTCGATGAAGCTCATTCCATTGACCATATAGTCATGTGTTTCTTGATAATCAGGGGTGGATGAAGCCTGAAATTGTTTTGACCATTTCTTTCCTCCATCCGTAGTGCCGTAAATATAGGCATCCGCGGTCGTTCCCGCATTCATATTTTTGTTTGCAGGAGCACTGCCTCCCACCCAACCGGTATTGACATGAACAAAGCACATTTTAGTCGTAAAAAAGTCAGGAATATCGGGGTTAATCTCCGACCATTTTTGACCCCCATCTGTCGTTTTTAAAAGTTTTCCGGACATCATGACGTAACCGTTATTTTTATCAAAAAATTTTAGATCCGTTGTTTGAATTCTTTTCTGGACTAAGGAAGGCGAATTCATGATCTGTTTATTTATGACCTGAAACGTTTTTCCTCCGTCCTCCGTTTTCAAAAATACATACTCTGCCGAATTCGAAGTATTGGATTGGGCAACCGCCCAACCGTCTAGTGGGTCGAGAAAGAAAACTTTAACGATGTGATTATCGTATGAAGAGATATTTATCCAATTTTCGCCTCCGTCAGCCGTTTTAACAATATGAGAGGATTGGCCGCTACTCTCAACCGCCCAACCCGCATTTTCATCTATAAAACTCAAATCAATATAATGATAAGCACCTCTAAAGTAATCAGGATCATATGAATTGTCATTACCGCAATGATATGGATTTTCTTGATTGGATTGATCCGCATTTTCTTGAACCGAATGTTGCCGGAACAAGCTTGCAATCAGAACTATTAAAATCACCGTAACAAGACAGAATAAGATATATTTTAATCGTTTTTTATGCATCATATATCCTCCTACTTAAAATTCCGAATTGCAACTTCCTCCCTGATTTTCTATTTCCTTTCCGAGTCTATCATATTACCAAGCTTAAAAATATATCAATCCGGCAATAAACCCAGACCAAAATTCATTGTCTGGGTTTATTGGCAAATACCTTTTACCAAATTTTTTGCCAGCGAGGATTTACTGGCGTATCCTGAGGATGAAGAATAAATAGCGGCAAAATAGCTGTTTGAGTTATCTCCGCGCAATAAATATCTCTGAAATCTGTTGGATATTTTTGCAGCCCCGAAGGGCTCTGATTTAGTGATCCCGAAATCTGAATTTTCTTCGGTATTTCAATCCTGTAGTTGTTTAGCAGAGGAATCTAATTATTTTAAGGAATAAAGTATGGACTTATAAACAGGCAATGCCTCTATGTCCCTTTCCCTGCCATGTTCTGCCGACTACCTATTTTTTGCGTTTCACCCGAGTTCGAAGTGTCGGTTTGAACCAACGCCATGACTTAAACCTCGTCCTTGCTTATGAAAATGGTTGAAAAAATAGTGAGTTTTACCTATAATTTTTTATATCCTGACCTCATCGTGACAGTTCAATGATCAAGGTATACTTCCTGGAATCGCTCCCTGTTTCCTTCGAGCGCTGTGCGAGTTGAAGACTTGCACAGTTTTTTATTCATTTTGTTCAAAATGATGAATTAAAATCAAAGGAGAGACTGGAATAACAGGCCATCTCTGCTCCAACCGTTCGCCATAGAGCAAATCCCGGTGGTGGCCAAGGTTGTAAATCCATAAGCATAGTTCCATGTGGTTCACAAAAGGTATGGAATATGCAAGAATAGGGGGTGAATCGATTTGTCTCCCATCAAGATCGATATGGACGAGGTCCAGCGGTTAAGTACGAAGTTGA
>CAYYCV010000117.1:1455-15302 GCA_964470405.1 uncultured Caryophanales bacterium | reverse complement strand
AGCCTATGGCCGACGGGGACGGGCAGTCCCGGGCGGCGGCCAGCCTATGGCCGATGGGGACTGGGCGGTCGTCGGGCGGCGGCCAGCCTAGGCCCGATGGGGACGGGCAGGCGGCGGGCCGCGGCCAGCCTATGGCCGATGGGACTGGGCGATCGCCAGGCGGCGGCCAGCCTACGGCCGATGGGACCGGGCAGGCGGCGGGCCGCGGCCAGCCGATGGCCGATGGGGACGGGCAGGCGGCGGGCCGCGGCCAGCCTATGGCCGACGGGGACTGGGCGGTCGACGGGCGGCGGCCAAGCTATGGCCGATGGGGACTGGGCGGTCGCGTCCGTCGTCCATTCACCCGTGGACTGTTCGGGTACGCCCCTTCCCGGCTAGATCACCGGCGGATCACTTCCCCCGCACGCTGCACTTTAACGAACCGAGGAATCGTTATTTTCACTCCGAGGGCTCGTATTGGATTTTAACGAATCTGACAGGCGCTATTCGCCCCGATTTTCCTGATTTCTACCAATTCGTAGAGAATAACGTCTGTCAGATTCGTTACAAATTTTGAACCTCAAAAAATCTACGAATAGCGTTATCTGGATTCGTTAGCGGTTTTCGGTCCAAGCCAATCCGCGAATGCCACCGCTAATTCTTTAATTATACAAATGTGCATTGGAAAAACATGGGGCTCGCAGTTCGCGCGCTCTTCGACTCGCACTCCGCTCTTCCTCGGACCACGACTCTCGCACCCGTCCGCCGCACCTACTTACCCACTTCTTCATCAGCTTCCAACGCTTTTCGGCACTTTACACCGGCTTACGGTGCTTTGGGTGAAATATCGTATAACATGGAACAATCTACCGACCCATTAGACCGGTTTATACGATTCTTCACATAAAATCCACAAGTTCAGCGCCCGCCCGGCTTCATTTTGTACGAAACATCGTACAACATCACTTCCTACCGCGTACAATTAAGGTCACCTTGTATGTTTTATCATACAAACCGGGATCTTCACCGCGGATTCACTGCAGATTGACTGCAGATTCACCGTGAATTCACCGCGGATTCGCCATGGACCCGGCACGGCAGCGGCACCGGCCTCCGCATGTTGTACGAAACATCGTACAACATGACTTCATTCCGCGCACAATCAAGGTCTCTTGTACATCTCTTCATGCAAACGGGAACCGTCACACGTAAGATCCCCACATGGGAATTTTCACCCGAAGGCTTCCCACATGGGAACCGTCGCCCGACAGCTTCCCACACGGGAACTGTCGGCACGGCAGCTTCCGTCCGGGCTTTCCACCCGGGAGCTTCCCACACGGAAGCTCCCTCCCGCGCGCGAACCTCCGCCGGGGAGCCCCCCGCAGCGCACCCGCACGCACCCGCAAACGCGACGCGCCAACGCACGCATCATCGTCCGATGCCTTGCCGCAAAAAAGCAGGCTCGACGGGCCAAAGTTCGACGAGCCGAAGTTCGACAGGCTGAAGTTCAACAGGCTGAAGTTCGACGGTCGGCAGTTCGACATGCCAAAGTTCAACATGCTGAAGTTCGACGGGCGGCAGTTCGACAGGCCGAAGTTCGACGGTCGGCAGTTCAACAGCAACGCATCCGGTCGATGATGGCGGCTCCGAAGGAGATGACAAACGGCGGGGACGCCTCCCCATGCACGGGTGTCGAATGCACTTCGCGCATTCCAGCACCCTTCGGCACAAGAGGGTCCCCGCCGCTCATGATGGCCTGAACCTGACAACGTGGCGCAAATCGCCCGTTTTGAAATCGTCCGTTTCGCCTACACCTTCTGCGGATGCAGCCAGCCGGAAGGATAGCCGGCGACGTGAACCGGGAGCCTGCCCACCGGCGTGATCTTCCCCATGAGCACCTTCGCCAGCGACCTCAGCGATAACGGCTTGTTCTCGTAGCTGGCCAAATACGTGCCAATTTCCGGGAAAGCGTTCAGGTCGAACGGATTGCGCAAGGCGGCAACCACGAGGCGAACGCCTTCCCGCTGGGCCAGCTTCTTGACCAGGTACACCTGCCCCGGTGAGGCCGACGCGTTGTAGGTGCCGATCACGATTTGGCCGTATTCGCGGCTGATGCGCAACACATGGGCAATCTCCGCGTCCGTCGGCACCGTGCCGATCGCTTCCTCATGCACTTCCGGCAAGTAGTCCGCCAACGCCCGGCCCAGGGTGATCTCCTGTTCGATGACCTCGTCCACCTCGCTCCCCACGCGAACCTCCGGCCAAATCACCAGCGTCTTCCGGGCGACATCCAGCGGCAACTGGTCCTCATCCTTGACCAGCGTGATGCTTCGCTCGCTGATGCGGCGGGCCACTTCGCGGGAGGTGGGCGACCCGATGCGATTTTTCAGCTCGGTGCACGCGACCCTCGGGATTTCGGCCAGCCGCCGCTTTTGCTTCAGCTTCAAAATCCGCTTCACGGACGCGTCGATCTGCTCCATCGGAATTTCGCCCCATTCCACCGCCCGGAGCACGGCATGAATCCCCGCCTTCTGGCGCTCGAGCAGGTGGCTGATCAGCACCATGTCGGCGCCCGCTTTCACCGCTCTCACCGCGCCTTCGGCAATGCCGACCGAATCCTTGATCGCGTCCATCTCCAAACAATCGGTGACGATGATCCCGTCGAATTGCAATTCCTCCCGCAGCAGCCCGGTCAAAATGGGGCGCGAAATCGTGGACGGGATCAACTCCGGATCATAGGCCGGGAAAATCACGTGCGCGGTCATGATCGCATCCACCCCGGCGCGAATCGCTTCTTTGAACGGGACCAGCTCCACCTCCTGCATTCTTTTTCTGTCAAACGGCATCAAAGGCAGCCCGCGGTGCGAATCGACATCGACATCCCCATGCCCCGGAAAATGCTTCACCGTGGCGACCACTCTGGCGCCCTGATAGCCTTGCACCGCCGCCTTGCCCATGCGCGCCACCGATTCGGCCAGTTCGCCGAACGAACGCACGCCGATGACCGGGTTGAGCGGGTTATTGTTTACATCCACGCATGGCGCAAAATTCATGTTGATGCCCATCATCCGCAGTTCATGCCCGGTGATCAGGGCCGACTCGTACACGGCCTCCACGTTGCCGGCCGCCGCCATCGCCATGTTGCCCGGCATCAGCGTCACGTCCTTCTCAATCCGCGCCACCATGCCGCCTTCCTGGTCGATCGAGGTAAGCAGCGGAACCTTCGACATGCTTTGCAATTGGGCGGAAAGCTTGCAAATTTGCTCCACCGACTCGATATTTCTGCGAAAATAGACCACGCCTCCGATATGGCAACGCTCGATCAATTCCCGGACATGCTCCGAAACGGTATATCCGTCAAATCCGCAAATAAACATCTGGCCGATTTTCTCGGGTAAACTTAATGTTTGTATGTTCGGCAGCGCCGATGCCTTCGTCATGTCTCAATTCGCCCTCTCTTTGTTTTTCTCCCTGTATTCCGAAGGGATTTCCCCGGTGTATTTGAGAAACACTTTCGTGAAATAGCGGCGTTCCGCGTACCCGACCATCTGGCCGATCCGGGCGATGCTCTTGTCGCTGAGCAGCAGCAGGGATTTGGCCATTTCCATCCGCTTCTTGGTCAAGTATTCGACGAATGTCTCCTGAAAATGCTGTTTGAACAACAAGCTGAAATAGCTGCTGCTGATGCCCAGATAGTCGGCGACTTCCTCGACCCCGATATCGGACGACAGCCGCCGTTCGATGTAGTCTTTGCCGGCCAGCATCATCAATTCGCTCGATTTTTTGCCGCTGGTCGACTCCATGCACAGATCGACGAAATGATTGACCACGGTCATCAGGTCTTTGATATCGACGCATTGGTCCAGCCGCTGCCAGACCGCATCCTCTTCCTCCACCGTCAAAATGTCGATCGTCCGCATCTCCCACATCAGATGGAGGATCAGGAAATGGAGAACCTGCTCCACGCGGGCAAAGGAATGCTCCGGAAAAGATTTCAGCTCCATATTGAGCTTCTCCAGCGCCTCCGCCATCTTCGAACGGTTCCATTCCTTAATGCCGGAAACAATGGCATCGGTCAAATCCCACAGCGAATGGTTGGAGCCTTTCTGCTCCTGACGGCCCTGCTCGTACACGATGATCGGCTTCTCGGCCTCCTCGGCCAGATGCATCATCCGCTGCAGCTTCTTGTACGTCTGCGAAAGCTCCTCCATCCGGATCGTTTCCGGGAACAGGCCGACGTTAATTTGCCGCTTCACATTGTTCTCCACCGCCCGGATCAGCAGCTCGGGCCACGCTTTGATCTCCTCCGCTGCGAAGCCGCCGCGATCCTTGCTCCGCTGGACGATCACGCACCATTCGCCTTCCCTGATCCGCAGCACCACGTAATCCAATTCCAGCGTCAGCAGCGCTTCCTGCAACACATTATGCACGGCAAAATTCCAGAGCTTGGTTTCCTTCCGGTCCCAACTCCGGCTCTCCTGAGCGTAATTATTCATTTCAACCAGCAGGACGGCAAACTGCCAGTCCTCTATGTTCATATTCGCGGAGTGAAGAAATCGGGCATGATCGGTAGGAAAGTCCAGCAGCACCTCGTTTAAAATTTTTTCATAGGCCAGGTGAAGCACCTTGCC
Source organism: uncultured Caryophanales bacterium (assembly GCA_964470405.1). Taxonomy (GTDB): domain Bacteria; phylum Bacillota; class Bacilli; order Paenibacillales; family CAYYCV01; genus CAYYCV01. The sequence continues at coordinate 10,692 of CAYYCV010000117.1, read as the reverse complement.
CCATTTTTTTTCGTTGTGCAGCGCTTCGTTTTTCTTTTTCTGAATTTTACCGGCCAGCCGCTGGATGATCGATTCCAGTTCCTCGTAATCGATCGGCTTGAGAATATAGTCGCGCACGTTGAAGCGAATGACCGATCGCACATACTCGAAATCCTGATAGCCGGTCAACATGATGACTTCCGCATCTTCGTTGGACTCGCGCAGCTTCCGCAGAAACTCGATGCCGTCCATTACCGGCATGCGGATGTCGCACAGGATCAGATCCGGGTGCGTCGCGGCGGCCATCTCCATGGCCTGCACGCCGTTATGGGCCAAGCCGACAATTTCGATCCCCATGTCTTCCCAAGGAATAACCTGCTGCAAATTTTTTAAAATGTACGCTTCATCATCAACCAGCATTGCCCCCAATTTCATGTCCATCACTCTCCATTATTTTAGGAATGACGCATTGGATGATTGTCCCTTGCCCCGGAGCGCTGCAAATGAACAATCCGTAACGACTGCCATAACGAATCCGGGTGCGATCGGCCACATTGCCCACACCCAGTCCCCTTCTTTCGCCGTTGACTGCAATAGGGTCGACTAACGATTCATCCATGTCCAGCTTGTATCGGAAGCGGGCAAGCGTTTCGTTGGACATGCCGATGCCGTTATCCTGCACACAGATCATGATGTTCCCCTCCTCTTCCCTGGCGCTGACATGGATGAGGCCTTTATACGCGATCCCTTCAAAGCCATGCTGGATGGAGTTCTCCACCAGCGGCTGCAGGGTCAGTTTCAAAATCATGCAGTCCATCAGGTTTTCGGGAATATCGATGGTGAATTCGAACAAATCTTCAAACCGGAATTGCTGGATTTCCAAATAATAAATCAGATGCTCGATTTCCTGCGCGAGCGGTATTTCCTCCCGGGAATGGACGCTGATCCTCAAAATGCCGGCGATCCGCTTGATCATCTGGCTGACCTTCTTCCCCTGGTTTTGCACAGCCAGCGCGTTGATCGATTCCAGCATGTTGAACAAAAAGTGCGGTTTGATCTGCGCTTGAAGCAGCATCATTTCCGCCTGCATTTTCCGGCGCTGCTGATACTTCACCGTTTGCAGCAGCTCGGAGATGCGCTCCACCAGGCTGTTGAACCCTTTGGACAGAACGGTGGTTTCATCGTTTCCGTCCACGACGATACGGGTGTCCAGGTTGCCGCGCTCCACGCGCCGCATGGCGTTGACTACGCGGACGATCACGCGAACGTTCCGGTTGACGAACAGCAGGTTAAACAGCAGCGCGCAAATCAGACAGGCGAGAATAATGCCCCCCGTCCATTTGAGAATAAACACCGTATCGCCGGACAAATACGCCCAGGGCGTGACGGAAACCAGCTTTAAACCGGGGACGCCGAGCGTATCCACATCCAGCGCGAAAACCGAAATCAGGCTTTCGTTGCCCTGAAACGACACTTTCTTCGTGTCATATTGCGCGGTAGCGACCAAATTTTCCGAGACCTGATCCTTGAATGGCGTGCCGTTCAATTGCTGCTTGCTGTCGTAAATGATCGTGCCTTCCCGGTTCAATATGAAATACCGTTGATTACGGTGGTTTAAATTGAAATTTTCAAACACCTGATCCAACCCGTTCACTTGAAAACGAATCATCAAAACCCCGACTTCGTCCAAGCTGTAAAAATCCTTGGCCACCCGAATCTGGACGAACAGGTTGTATTGCCCATTCAGCTTCGGGTCCTCGAACGGCGTGACCCAGACCGGAGCGCCGTTCAATTTCTTCGCTTCCTTGTAAGCTTCGGTTTGCACGAACTCGTCATAGGGCAGCGGGTTGTCCGGAAGCACGTTGAAGCTGACCACGTCTTTGTTGGATTTGTACAGATAAGCGGATTTGATCGGCGGGTAGGTTAAAGGCCCTTTCTCCGCCATTTTGCCGGACTCCACAATGATGTTGTATACCGAGCTTTGGGATTCCTCCGGCGCGGGGGATTGCGGTTGGATCGAGCTGTCCTCCACCTGCGTCGGCAGAGACATGCCCGCATTGCCTTCTCGCCATACCGCCCAAAAATCGGAAAAATAATTCGCTTCCTTAAAAATCAAATGAATATTGCTGTCAATCGCCTTGAGCATCAACTCCGATTGCGCCGCATACTTCTCCTCGATCAAATTCAGCAGCAGCAAATAGGTTGTAAACCCGAGCGAACACAAGGGCACGATGATAAACATGAAAAAAGCGAGAAAAATCTTCTTGTTGAGATTCATCGTATCCCCCCTTCGCTCAGGTTTTGACGCTGCCGGCCGTAACCCCTTCGATGATTTTATTTTGCAGGAAACCGTAGATCAGTATCACGGGAATGAAACTGAACACGATCCCCGCGCACAATCCGCCGTAATTCATGTTGAGCGCGTTGTTCAACGACGACATTCCCACCGGAAGCGTCCTCAGGTTTTCGCTGGATGTAAACAGGCTGGCCATGATAAATTCGTTCCAGTTGCCTAAGAAATCCAGAATGAATACCGTGACGAGCGGCGCGATGGATATCGGAAACACGATCCGGAAAAACAACCCGAACGCTTTCAGCCCGTCCACAATGCCCGCTTCCTCCAATTCGCGCGGAACGGTCTTCATAAAAGCCGACATAATAAACACCGGCAATGGGATTCCGAACGCGATATAAACGAGAATCAGCCCAATCGGCGTATTATACAGGCCGATGTCCCGAATGAGCAAATACAACGGAATAAGCAGGGAACCGCCCGGGATAAGCAACGCTATTAAAAGTATACCATACACCACTTTGCTTGCCATTCGATAAGCCATTCTCGTGATGGCATAAGCCGTTGCCGACGCCAGCACGATGCTGACGATCGTGGCGATCGTGGCGATATACAGACTGTTCCAGAAATAGGTGCTGATCTTGGCTGCCGTCCATGCGTTCACATAGTTTGCAAAGCTTAAATGATGCGGCAATCCCCATGGGTTTGAAATGATCTCCACGTTTTGCTTGAAGGAAGAATTCAGCACCCACAGCAACGGATACAAAGAGATAACCAGATAAAAAATCAGTCCCGCGTGCGACAGAGATCTCTTTACCATCAGTAGTCGACCTCCTCAAACCGTTCGCTGATCATTCTGAACACCACGGTCAAAATGAACGTAAACAGCATAATCAATATCGCTATGGCGTTTGCATATCCATATTCGCGGCCTTTAAAGGCTTCATGGTACATATAGGTCGCCATCACTTCCGTCAGACCGTACGGTCCTCCATCCGTCATGACAATGATGATATCCAGCGCCTTCATCGCGCCGATAATCGAAAGCAGAATAATGACGATAATCACCGGGCGAATGAGCGGCACCGTGATCCAGAGCGATTTCTTCCACCCGCTCGCGCCATCGATCTCGGCCGCTTCCAGCACTTCCTTGGAAATTCCCAGCACCGCCGCCAACACCAGCACCACGTAAAATCCGACCCATTGCCAAGCGTTGGTGACGAGGATCGAGATCATCGCCGTGGACTTATCCGCCAGCCAGGCGTGCGTCAAATGCTCCAGGCCGATGCCCCTCAAAAACTGGTTCAGCAACCCTGCCTGCGGGTGATAAATAAACGACCACAATACGCCGATCACGGCCGTTGACAAAATCGTCGGGAAGAACACCGTGGTTTTGTAAAACCCTCTAAACCGTTGAACCGAACTGATCAGGATCGAGATGAAGATGATAATCGGAATTTGAATGAAGATGGAAAACACAATGAAATAAACATTGTTTTTGAACGATCTCCAAAAACCCTCATCGTTTAAGGCCTGGGTGAAATTGTGCACTCCGTTGAACACGGGCGTGGTAATCCCGTCCCAGGACGTAAAACCGTACTTGAACGCCGTGATCATCGGATCGAGGAAAAACAGTGCGAAAAATGCTAAAGTCGGGAGTACAAACAAGGTGTAAGCGAGAGGATTTCTTAATATTTTATTCATCGTATATTCGACCTCCATGCGATGGGCTCCAAATTGGAGGCATGATGCTTCGTCCCATATGCCTTATTTGCAAGAACGGGCACCACCTCCTGGGAATGGCGCCCGCTCCGCTGTCATGCCGCCTTGCAAATGAATCCGGATTACTGGGTGATTTCCGTATCCTGAACCTTTTGAACCGCCTGGAGAACATCGTCGATCGATGCGGCTCCGCCAATCAGCGCTTGAATATTTTTCTCCAATTCGCCTTTTGTCTTCGGCGGGGTGATGGAATCGAATGCCGGGAACGTGCTCGTTGCCTTGTGAACCGCATCGAGGATTTCGCCGATAACCGGGTTCACGCCGCTGTAATCATCCAATGTCATCGCAGGGATAAAGCCGTTTTCAACCAATTGACGTTTTTGCTGTTCGCTGTTGTAGAAATCCTTGATGAACAGTTTGATCGCATTCATTTGATCCGCGTCCAGCTTGGCGGAGAAGCCATAGCCGTCGGAGAAGCTGGCGTTGACATATCCGTCTCCAGGGCCCCCGACATTCGGGAAGGAGAAGAAGCCCACATCGTTCGGAATCGTCGATTTTTCCGGATCGGTGACGGCGCTGTTGGCCCAGCTTCCGTCAAACATCATGGCCGCGTCGCCCGCTTTGAACTGATTTTGCTGCTCGGAATAGCCCAGTGCCAAGCTGTCCTTGGTGGTGTATCCTTTATCCAGAATCGTTTTGTACAGCTCAAAGCCTTGCTTCATGTCGGGATCGGTCCATTTCTTGGTCCCATTCGCCAATTTCTTCGCGATATCCGGACCGGCTGTGCGATAAAACGCCGTGTTCAGCATCATATTGGCCGCCCAAGCATCCTTCGAGGCAAACGCGATCGGCGTGATGCCTTTGGCTTTGAAGGTTTCGCAAACTTGCAGGAACTCTTCCCATGTTGTCGGAACTTGTACATTGTTTTCCTGGAACAATTTCTTGTTATAGAAGAACGCTTCGGCAAATCCGGCGCGGGGCAAACCGTAGATTTTGCCGTCTACCGTAAATTCGCTCAGATTCGCGAATTTATCCTTGATTCCCAATTCGTCCAGAATGGGCGTAAGGTCTAACAACAACCCGGTCTTGGCGTATTTCTGGGTATCCGTGCCGCCAAACAGGTCGAAAATGCTCGGAGGGCTGCCTGCCGCAAAATCGGCGGGAAGTTTTTGGTCCCGGTTCACATCGTCCTTGACGCCTTCCAATTCGATGCTCAGGCCGGGAATTTCATTCTTCATTCCATTGATGACATCGTTTAATTGAACCAATTGCTTTTGATCGGTGTCTTTCACCAGAATGTGGCGAAGGGTTAACTTGACTTCTTTCGGTTTTTCGCTTCCGGTGTCCGCATTCGTATCGTTCGTTGTCACATTGGAAGAACCTTCTGTCGCGCCGGCGTTGTTTCCGGTGTTGTCCTTATTTCCGCACGCTGCCAAAACAGTAGAAAGTACCAGTACCATCATGATGAACCACAGTAACTTTTTGCTTTTCATTCGTGTAGGACCCTCCTAATAAATAGTTTTTACTTCTCTTTCATTATAGAAGGGGGACTTTTATTCTAACAGGTTCATATTTCAATAAAAGAGGGATAAAATCCTCTAATTGTAAATTCACCTTGATGGTAGACGTCTCTTCAAATATCGGTCATAATATATAGAAATATAAAAATAAATAGATAGAATCCATCGTCCCGCGAGACGGAGTGATGCCAGATGAAAATCCCGGTGTTAAAAAGGGAAGGCGAGAACGTCAGGTTCTTGTTGTTGGATATGAACGATGTGCTGTTTATCCGAATTGAAAATAGAAATATCGTCTATCATACCCAGGATGAAAAATATGATCATATCTCCACTCTATCCGATTTGGAGCAATACTTGTTCGATTTCGGCTTTGATCTTCTGGATAAAACCAATATCGTCAATATGAAACGCATCAAAAAGCTGGACGCGAAACACGGGAATATTTATTTCGAGGAGCAGCCCGGCAAGGAGAGCAAATTTGCTTCCATCGCGCTGATTAAGCAGAAGGTTTTGAAAGAACAAATCCTCGAAACCATCACGAACAACCTCAAGAATGGTTTGTGAGACAGAAAGGAATTTCCCGGCATGTGGGTTGTATTTGCGTCATTGGCGGCGGTATTCTTCGGCGTGCGAGGAATTCTGTATCATAAAGCTTCCCAAAAGAAGCTCGACTATAATTTGTTTCTGTTCGGCGTCTATTTCACGGGCGCCCTCGTTTCCATCGGCTGCGCGATCGCGCTTCGGCAAACCTGGACGGCGGCGGTGCTGTTGGGGATATGGATCGGCTTTTTGTCGTTTACGGGCAACGGGGCGATGTACAAGGGCTTTGCCGTGGGCAAGGCGTCGATGGTGGCCCTGCTGACCGGACTCCCGGCTCTCGTTTCGGCGTCCGGGGCTTATTTGCTGTGGGGCGAAAAGCTGAACAACTGGCAGTTGGCCGCCTTTGTCGTGATCATCACGGGCATTTTGCTGATCCGCTTTTCGGGGGAAATGCTGTCGGGCAATCTGAAGGGAATTCAATGGGGATTGATCGCTCTGCTGTTTTTCGGCTTGAACGACATTTCTTCCAAATACGCGCTGCTTATTCACGCCAGCATCTTTCCTTTGCTGTTCCTCACCTTCGGCACCGGATCGGCTTTGTTCTGCCTGCTCTGGCTTAAAAACAAACGGCGGGCGGCTTCCTTTTACCCGCCCGTCCAGCCCGAACGGCCCACCGAAATTTCCGCGGCCGTCACCTTTGCCGGCGGCATGGCCGTCGGGGTGACCAACATCGGCGGCATGATCTGCATGCTGCTCGCCCTTTCCACCGGGTTGACCGGGCTCGTTACAGCCATTTCCTCCGCCAACGTGCTGATTATTGTGCTGTACGCCAAGCTGTTTCTCGGCGAAAGGTTCAACCGCAGGGAATGGGCCGGCGTCGCCCTCACTTTCTCCGGGCTGCTGATTCTGCACCTGACGCGCTGGCTCTTCTCGCAGTGACGGCGACACAAAAACGCTGACCGGACGGCATTCCCGCCCGGTCTGTTATTTCAACCCATGTTCGCCTGCGCCACTACCGGTTCAACAAGCTTCCGACATATTTAAGCAGCTCGTTGGCGCAAATCGAACAATACCCATGCCCCTCGATCAACCTCGATCCGACTTCGTTGATCCGTTTCAATTGCTGTTCGTCCGGCGTCTTCGTCGAGGTGGTGATCTTGACGATATCCTTCAAATCGGCGAACAGCTTTTTCTCTATCGCTTCGCGGAGACGTTCGTGCGTGCTGTAGTCGAATTTTTTGCCTTTGCGGGAATACGCGGAGATGCGGATCAATATTTCCTCGCGGAACGCTTTCTTGGCGTTTTCCGAAATGCCGATCTGCTCCTCGATCGAGCGCATCAATCGTTCGTCCGGCTCCATTTCCTCCCCGGTCAGCGGATCGCTGATTTTATGCCAGTTGCAGTAAGCTTCAATGTTATCGAGATAATTTTCAAACAGCGTCCGGGCCGATTCCTCGAACGAATAGACGAATGCCTTCTGCACTTCCTTCTTGGCCAATTCGTCGTATTCCTTGCGGGCGATCGAAATATAATTCAGCAGCCGCTCCCGCTCCTCCTTCGAGATGGAGGAATGCTGATCCATGCCTTCCTTGAGGGCGCGCAGCACATCCAACGCGTTGATGCACTCCAGGTTTTGCTTGATCAACGCGCTCGAAATCCGATTGATGACGTATCGCGGATCGATACCCGTCATTCCTTCTTCCGGGTGTTCGCTTTGCATTTCTTTCAAATCCGCTTCCTTGTACCCCTCCACTTCCTCGCCGTCGTACATGCGCATTTTCTTGACCAGGTCCATTCCCTGCTTCTTGCTTTCCTTCAAGCGGGTCAATATCGAGAAAATCGCCGCGGCCCGCAACGCGTGGGGGGCGATGTGCATATGGCTCATATCGCTCTGGCCGATCATTTTCAAATAAATCTTTTCCTCTTCGCTGACCTTCAAATTATAGGGAATATGCATGACGATCATGCGCGAGCGAAGCGCCTCGTTCTTCTTGTTTGCGCTGAACGCCTGGTATTCCGACTCATTCGTGTGGGCGATGATCAGTTCGTCGGCGGAGATCAGGGCGAAGCGGCCCGCTTTGAAATTGCCTTCCTGCGTGAGAGACAGCAAATTCCACAAAAACTTTTCGTCGCATTTGAGCATTTCCTGGAACTCCATGATCCCCCGGTTGGCTTTGTTTAATTCCCCGTCGAAGCGATAGGCCCGCGGGTCCGACTCGGAGCCGTATTCCGTGATGGTGGAGAAATCGATGCTTCCGGTCAGATCGGCGATATCCTGCGATTTCGGATCCGAAGGGCTGAACGTCCCGATCCCGACCCGATTTTCCTCGGACAACAGCACCCGTTCCACCCGGACATCCTCAATTTTATGATGGTATTCCGTACGAAGACGCATTTGGCAGGAGGGGCATAACGAGCCTTCGATTTTCACGTTCAGCTCCCGTTCGATTTCCGCACGAATGTCCATCGGTATCAAATGCAGCGGTTCCTCGTGCATGGGGCAGCCCTGTATGGCGTAGACCGCGCCCCGGTCGGTGCGGGAAAACCGCTCCAGCCCGTTTTTCAACAAGGTCACGATCGTCGATTTCCCTCCGCTGACCGGCCCCATCAGCAATAGAATCCGCTTTCTGACATCCAGCCGCCGGGCCGCCGAATGAAAATACTCCTCCACCAGTTTCTCAATCGCCCGATCCAATCCGAAAATTTCCTTTTCAAAAAACGCATACTTCCTCGATCCGCTTTCCCCTTCCACTCCGTAACTCCGGATCATTTCGTAGACACGTGAATGAGCGGTCATCGCAAGGTGCGGCTGTTTGCGAATGAGATCGATGTATTCGGCAAATGTCCCCGTCCAGGCCAGCTTCTCGTCCGCCGCCTGATGATCGAAAATTTTTTTGAATATATCCACGCAGTACCTCCTCTCAGTTGCTGATCCACGGCACCTGTCCGGTGAAGATAACGCCTCAATTCACCGTAATAATACCTATGCATCCGCAAAGGATAAGTTGCCGGATTTCGAGCAATTTGAACGCCCGAAAAATTCCCGGCCCGCGGTGGTCAACCCGCCGGTCCCCGTGATAGAATGGGATGAAATCATATGCGAAACGAAGGAGAAGCGGACAGCGGGTCGATTCGAAGTGAAACGAAGGAGAAGCGGACAGCGGGTCGATTCGAAGTGAAACG
>CAYYCV010000117.1:0-1355 GCA_964470405.1 uncultured Caryophanales bacterium | reverse complement strand
CGAAGGAGAAGCGGACAGCGGGTCGATTCGAAGTGAAACGAAGGAGAAGCGGACACCGGGACGATTCGAAGTGAAACGAAGGAGAAGCGGTCACCGGGTCGATTCGAAGTGAAACGAAGGAGAAGCGGACAGCGTGACGATCTTAAGTGAAACCGAGCTTTACGCCCCGATCAAGGCGTTTTTGGAAAACCTCGGATACGAGGTGCGAGGCGAAGTCAAAAGCTGCGACGTCGTGGCGGTCAAACCGGACGAGCCAGAGCCGGTCATCGTGGAACTCAAGAAAAGCTTCAACCTCGCGCTGCTGATCCAGGGCAGCGAAAGGCTGAAGCTGTCTTCATGCGTATATTTGGCCGTGGAGAAGCGCCGCATCAAGCGTGGATCTTCCCAGCCAAGCTGGCGGGAAATCACCGGGTTGTGCCGCAGGCTGGGCCTGGGCTTGATCGCGGTCACGTTCTATCCGGCCAAAAAGCCGTTCGTGGAAGTGTTATGCGAGCCGATTCCCTGGAAGCCCGCGCCCTCCCCCAAAAAGCAGCACGGCCTGCTGCGGGAGTTCCACCAGCGCAGCGGCGACTTCAACATCGGGGGCAGCAGCGGGCGCAAGCTGGTGACGGCCTACCGCGAAAAGGCGCTGCATTGCGCCTGGCTACTGAAGCGGCACGGCGACTCCAGGCCGCGCGATCTGAAAGCGATGGCGCAGGAAAAAGATATCCCGTTCATTTTGAGGGACAACGTTTACGGTTGGTTCGAGCGCGTGGAACGGGGAATCTATCGGCTGTCGGCCGCGGGGGAGCAAGCGCTGATCGACTATGCGCACGTAATCGAGCAGCGGTTTTAGCGAGAGATGGCTGCCCAACGGCGTCCATCTCTCGCTTAAAAAGCAGCGGTAAAATTAGGAAATGGGCGGACAACTGCGATCGGCAACCCGGATCTGAGCCTAAGCGCGGAGGCGTCTGGTTTTCGCGACACTTCTAACGAACCGTACGCACGCTATTGCGGCTTAATCTTGTGGTTTTGAAATCTTACGAACCACAGAATCGTTATTTCACCATATTACGCTCATTTTCTGATCATTTTAGTCAAATAACGATTTCTCAGTTCGTTAAAAATCGAAAGAGCCTCTTTTTTGCGAAATAACGACTCCTGTGTTCGTAACATCGTGTGTGCCGGCAGCACCCCGGCCCCTTCACGCCATCTACCGCGCCGGGCTTCGCGCCATCGACCGCGCCAGACTTCGCGCCATCCCGCTGTCGGCACCCAGCCGCTTCACGCCGCCGCCCGCGCCGGGCTTCGCGCCATCCCCCTGCCGGCACACGGCCCCTTCGCGCCGCCGACCGCGCCGGACATCGCGCCATCCC
>CAYYCV010000116.1:66-15650 GCA_964470405.1 uncultured Caryophanales bacterium | reverse complement strand
CCGGCATCGGCGCCATCGCGGGGGTCCCGTTGAATATCGCCGGCGCGGCTGTGGCTGGACATGCCGCTTCGGTCCTGTACAACGGGGCCGCCCATTTCGGCGAGGACGCAAGCCGGCTGGTGCAGAGCATCCGAAGCGGCCATCCGGAGTCAAAGGGAGCGCCGGGGGCTGAGGGTACGGGAAATGTTAAGTTCTCACCGAATAACTTACCAAAAGGCCCACAGGAACTAATCAAAAATGGATGGAAAGATGTTACTCCTGAGGGGATGGCAAAGAATACAACCTCTAGAGAATTTATTGACCCTGAGACTGGATTGAAGGTAAGGTTTGACCCTGGAAAACCTGGAGCGAATGGTTTTGAAGGAAAAGACCATTACCACGTCTACAATCCTGATGGGACTACCAAAGCAGATTATTACCTTGATGCTAATGGCAACCCAGTTGCAAAAGGTTCAAAAGCATCTCACATCGAACCATAGGAGGAGATTTTTATTAAACCAATTGAGTTATTGGCGACTTATGACTTGCACGATAGCATTGTAGAAAGCGTTGAGTATTTGCCCAATGAGAAAAAGGTTCATATTAAACTGGAATTGTGTCAATGGAAGCAAGCAAACTATGAAGAATCTGAGCCTGAGATGCAGGAGGGGGTATTGACTTTCACCAATGTAGGCTCATTTCAGATTGAACCGCCATCGTTTTCGATTGACAGCAATGAAATTCTCGAAGTGAAAGTCCAAGATGATAATGGGAATATAGAAGTCATAGTTACAGGTAAAGATGATGTGGGAAAGGTTTGCATTGTGGCTCAGGACATTTACTGGGAAGTATGCGGCTAAATACGGCGGGGGCTACCCAGTGTCGAATGAACACATTATTCAACTTATAACACATCTAACCCATGTAATATCCGTATAAAGATTTTGTCGTTTTGTTTGTACGCCACTGAATATTTCAGTGTGGTAGAGCCACTTGGTTAATTTGTGAGAGCCATCAGAATATGAGGGCTCTCCCATTTACAGTTTAACTATCGGAACCTATGGTTTTCTTGCCTTGATTACAAAAGTTACAGGAAGCATCTCCGCTTTTTTTGCAAATTTGCTGTTACGCCGCGATTGGATAATTTCATCATCAGAATGCTCAATCAGTTGCTCAATTACAAAGCCCGCTTTTGCCAACGCATTCACATAGGTCGATAGTGTACGGTCCGATAATGTTAGTGTACTTTCGTCAAGAGATGATGAATACCAGGATTCGTCGAAATAACATTTTTTAAAAACAAGCATATTATTTTCTTCAACAACACATTTGTGTATAGGGTGAGACCAACTGAAAATAAATAAGCCGTCTTTTTTTAGATAAGAAGCAATCCGGCGAAAAGTACCCTCAAGGTCGGTTGTCCAGCCTATGGCATAAATCGAATAAATAAAGTCAAAATAATCCTCTGGTATGCCACATTCTTCCTCCATGGGAGAACAGATTAATTTTGCTGAAAGACCGCATTCCGTCAAATGTTGCTTTGTCTTTTCGATTTGGTTCTCTGATATATCCATACCCCAAAGCTCAGATGCTTTGCGTTTCCCCAGATATTGCAAAGATTGACCGCTTCCACAGCCTATTTCCAGCATCTTTTTTCCTGAGACATCGCCAAAAAGCTGGCAATTTTCTTCTGAGATAAATGCTCAATAAAAAGGAAGTGAGGTTGCTCCTAAAACATCATTACCTTTTGTATCCCAAAATAAGCTGTTTGTTTCATGAATAGCACTCTTATCCATGTCGACCGAGATGGCGACAACCTCACCACCGCCTATAATGTTTGTTCTATTAACAGAATTCTTGTCCATGCCAAAGCCCTCCCAAAAATATATATTATGAGTTCTAAATGTATATCCCGACTTGTGCGTTATCCTAAGTTAACAAATAATCCACCCTTCCCCACTCTATATTGGGATATATGCAAAACCATCATATCGAACACACGTTCTTTTGTAAATGCCATCTATTACGAATTATTAGATTAAGCAAATCTGCCCTTTAGTTTAGGTCCTAAACTGGCTCTGTACATTAACATCGTGGCTCAATTTTATTAACGAGATTCCCCTCACTCATTGACCTAATGGCTCTATGGGACTGAAATATTCACGCACACATCATTACTTGAATTTTATACCCTAAATAACGCTAAGGCGCTACGCTAAGCAGGTCGATTATGGTCACCACCATAAAAGACCTGTTTTTGTTATCTGCATTTTTTGATGTTTTTCCCGGCACATTGCCCTAATTTCATAATATGAAAACAATTTCATTGAAATGCAAATTAAATTATTGTACATTGAGACCAGGTGATGAACATGGAACAACGCGATAGTGAGAGCAAGCGCAAGACAACGATCAATGCCGTCTCCAAATCTTTTGCCCTGTTAGAGTTGCTGGCAAAAAATCCGAAGGGATTGCAGATCAAGGAAATCAGCAGCGAGATGAAGTTTAATCTGAGCAGCACTTACCATATGGTGAATACATTGTTGGAGTCCGGATATATTCTCAAACTCGACAATGACCGATTTTTCCTGGGTTACAAGATTCCTTTATTGAACAATGCTTTTTTGCAATCCGGCATGAAGTTCATGAATCTATCGCACTATCTGGAAAAACTGCATAATTCAACAGAGGAAACCTGCTACCTTGGCCTGGAGCAAAATGACGAGATCTACATTCACAAGATTTTGGAAAGTCCCAAAGCGGTGAAAGTGAATGCGCTTCACGTCGGCTTTACCGGTTATGCCCATTTAAGGGCCACGACGAAGGTGATCATGGCTTATTGGCCTCGCGAGAAGCTGATCGCTTATCTCAAACACCACCCGCCTGAAAAGTTAAACGAGGGCACGGTAACCACAACGGAGGAACTGATTGACGAGTTAAGCGAAACGAAATCAAATGGCTACAGTGTGGATGAGGAGGCTTTCGTCAAGGGGATTTGCTGTATCGCGGCGCCGGTATTCAATGTGGATCGGTCGGTGACAGCTTCATACAGCGTGTCGATGCCGGCAGAGCGATATTGGTCGAAGCGCCCGGAGTTGATTCGCGAGATTAATCGTATTGCCCGCGAAGCTTCAGCGTCTTTGGGATATACCGATTAGTTTTGATAAAAAATACAAGCGTTCGAATAGGAGTATTAACATATTTGTAAGCACTTACTTTTTGTTTTTACTCTGCTGGGGGGTGAAACGGAATACATGTAAATATTTAACTTAAATGGTTTAATGAGGGGTGTCAAATTTCAATTACTGGGAGGAAAAGACAAATGAGAAGAAAGAACTTGGGCAAGATGACGGTCATACTTTTGGTGCTCATGATGGTTGTGGTCGGATGTGGTCAAGCCAATAACGGCGCGTCAGCGGATCAAAATAACGGTACATCGGGGCAGGCGACAGATCAGCCGGTATCAACTGAAAAGGAATCCAGCCCGTCTGAGCCGGAGAAATCGGCCGTCAAGTATCCGGAAAAGCCGATCGAATTGATTATCCCCTTCGCCGCTGGAGCCAATACCGATTTAATTGGCAGAATTGTGACTTCGGGAGTGGAAAAGCGATTGAAAAAACCGATCGTTGTTCTGAATGTACCGGGAGCAAGCTCGGCCATCGGTATGACGCAAGCGGCCAAGGCTGCAGCCGATGGGTATACATTGGTTATGACTCCTTCTGCACCGATCACGATCAACCCGCAATTGAAGAAGGTGGAGTATAGCCCCGACAGCTTCGTTGGTGTAGCCAATATTTTCAGCGCGCCACAAGTTCTGGTTGTTCCCGCAGACGCTCCATATCAGAATTTCGAAGAATGGAAGGAATATGTCAAGCAGAATCCGGGAAAATTCACTTATGGAACGACGGGAACCGGAAACCTTCATCATGTCGGTATGTTGAAGATAGCTAACAAATTTGATCTGGATATGGTGCAAGTTCCTTATGATAACGCGGCGGAAACCAAGAAGGCAATATTGAGTAAAGATGTAGGCGGCATTGTTATTTCGGACGGAGGTGTAGCTGATGAAGTCGAGAACGGTACTCTTCGCGTGATCGTTCACGTCACCGATATCAAGGGGGTATTTCCCGATAAGCCCTTGATCAAGGATTTTGGTGTGGAGGGGGTCAATTTCTTTACGGGCATCCTTGCACCCAAGGGAACTCCGGACGAAATTGTCCAAATCCTGACTACGGCAATCAAAGAAACATTGGAGGATCCCGAAACCAAGGGACAACTGGAAAAAATGGACGTAAATATCGACTTTAAGGATCAGGAAGAATATTACAGTATGGTCAAGAACGAATTCAAGGCCAACGGAGAAGTGCTAAAGAGCATCGGATTGATTAAATAATTCTTTCCAACGGGCGAAGCAGGAATACGAAGCATAGGTCCTTCTTGCTTCGTCCACTCTTAGACTTGGAGGTACAACACATTGAGCAAGAATAAATCTGTCTTCGTATCATTGCTGCTCATCCTTGCTTTGGGCATTATATATTTCATTGGCGCCTACCGACTGCCCGAACCATTCGATCCCAATTCGTACGGATCGGGTTATTTCCCGAAAATCCTTGGGGTTATTCTCATCGGCTTGTGCTTGATCAACATGTGGCAAATCCGTAAAGAAGAAGATAAAAAGGTCGATATGCCTCAAATGAAAAAGATCGTGTACACCATCTTGCTGACGCTTCTGTACTTACTCGTCTGGCATTATATCGGCTATTTTTATGTGGTTACATTTATTTTCCTTTTTGTGCTGTTTACGTATTATTCGACCGATCGAAGTAAGAAGGGGTTGGCATTAATCGGGGTCATTACCGCTTGTGCGATCATTTTTCTCTACTTGGTCTTTGAGCGTTTATTAAATATTAATTTTTAAAGGAAGGAGGAATGTTACTCATGGGGATATTTGGATTTGATGTGATGAGCCTGTTCACATGGACGAATCTGCTTGTCATTTTGTTTGGCGGATTTGTCGGAATGCTGTTGGGCGCATTGCCGGGTATCGGTGTCAGCATTACGCTTGTGCTATTGTTGCCATTAACGTATGTGCTTGATCCGTTGCCTGCCATCCTATTGTTATTGTCTGCTTATCAATCGGCAGAGTATGGCGGGTCCATCTCTTCCATCGTGCTCGGTATACCGGGAAACCCCGCTGCCGCGGCAACGGTGCTGGATGGGTATGAGCTTGCCAAGCGGCATTCGCCGGGCAAGGCATTGGGCTATTCGCTGACGGCCTCGACCATAGGCGGGATATTTGGCGGACTGGTGCTGATCTTCCTGACGGTCCCGCTGGCCACATTCGCTTTGCGCTTTTCCGATCCCGAGTTTTTCCTGATCGGCATCATCGGTATCATGGCCGTCGCTCTGCTCAGTACCGGCAGTATCTTGCGGGGCCTGATTTCCGCTGTGCTCGGTTTGATGATCGGCACTGTAGGCGTGGATTTGTTCGAAGGCGCCGACCGATTCACCTTCGGACGATTGGAATTGATGGAGGGCGTCGACTTAATCGCTCTGCTTGTAGGACTTTTCGCGTTCTCCGAGTTTTTCAGTATGATCACTTCCAAGCCCGTCGATCAAGTGAAAGTGGATCCATCCCGATTTAAAACCGGCCTGAAGTGGAAGGAAGTCAAGCCAATAATGAAAGTGAGCATGACTGGTTCTGTACTGGGCTCGATCATTGGGATATTTCCGGGTATGGGAGCAGGGGCCGCTTCCTGGTTCTCCTATGCCTTGTCCAAGAAAATGTCCAAGAAGCCTGAAACCTTTGGCCAAGGCAACCCGGAAGGAATCGCCGGACCGGAAGCAGCCAACAATTCCACTGTCGGAGGAGCGCTCGTTCCGCTGTTATCGCTTGGTATTCCTGGATCGGCCTCTATCGCTATTATTATGGGTGCTTTTATTATCCAGGGCATTCAGCCCGGCCCTTCCATTTTTAAAGGGGACACGGATTTGGTTTATGGGCTGTTATATGGCTTCCTGTTAACTACGGTGGCCATGTATGTACTCGGCAGGGGCATAACGACGTTATTTTCAAGAGTGATAGCGGTGCCGGTTTCGTTCCTTGCTCCCATTATTTTGATCTTGTGTATCGTCGGCATTTACTCAACAAACGGGCAGATGTTTCATCTATGGTTTGCGATTGCCGTCGGTATCGCCGCTTACTTCATGCGCAAGCTGGATTACTCGCTCCCGGCCCTCATCCTCGGAACGATTCTGTGTCCGATCCTTGAGATCAATTTCCGTCGGACGCTGGTCATATCAAGAGGCGACTATTCGGTGTTTCTGACCCGGCCGTACTCCCTTTTGTTAATTATTGTGATTGTTTTATCTATTGTTTATTCGGTTTGGAACAGTTTACGCAGAAAAAAAGCAGCGCTCAAAACGGAATAATTGTTGTGGAGGTGTGGAGATGTTTCAACCATCAGTGTCGGACCCCGAAAGCAGCATCTATACAGCGTCACGGGCCAAAGAAGTGTTGAGGAAACTCCTGACGATTCGTAAATTTGAAGAAAAGTCGGTGGAGATCTATCAACAGGGATTAATGGGCGGTTCGTTACACGGTTACATCGGACAAGAGGCGGTAGCCGTAGGGGTTTGCGAGAGCTTGCGCAACGACGATTACATCACGATGACCTATCGTTCGCGCGGTCAAGCCATTGCGAAAGGAGCCATTCCGGAGAAGCTGTTTGCGGAGATGATGGGCCGCGCCTCGGGCTATTGCAAAGGCAAAGGGGGCCCCATGCACATCACCGATTTGTCAACCGGGATACTGGGCGCCAATGCCATTGTGGGTGCGGGGATTCCGATCGCAACCGGGGCGGCGTTCGCCGCCAAGATGAAGCGCACCGGACAGGTGGCGGCGACATTCTTCGGGGATGGAGCGACCAACCAGGGGGTTTTTCACGAAACCTTAAATATGGCTTCCATCTGGAATCTGCCGATCGTCTTTATCTGTGAGAATAATCTATATTCCGAGATGACGCCGATCAAACATACGACGAGCAATGAGTATCTGTCAGAGCGGGCGGCGGCTTATCGGATGAAGGCCGTCGTGGTGGACGGCAACGATGTGGAAGCGGTGAGCGAGATTGCCCGGGAAGCGGTGGAACGGGCGCGTGCCGGCGGCGGGCCGTCGTTCATTGAAGCGATGACCTATCGTCAGCATGGGCACATGTTCGGCGATTCGGAAGTGTACCGAACCAAGGAAGAAGTGAATGAGTGGAAGACGACAAGAGATCCCATTATCCGATACACGGCAAAGCTTATTCGATTGAAGCTATTGAATGAGCAAGAGCTGGATGCGTTGGAATCCGAAGTCGCCGATCATATTGAATATGCTTATCAAACGGCGTTGAACAGTGCTGTGCCGGACAATCGGGAAATTTATTCCGATGTGTTCTGATCATGAAGTCATCCGGGGAGTTGTGAATATGGAAAGCAGAATTATCACTTATGCCCAGGCTTTGAACGAAGCGATGCGTGCCGAAATGCGGGAGAATGCGGATGTTATTCTGCTGGGGGAGGATATCGGCGTTTACGGCGGCGTATTTAAGGTTACCAGGGACCTGATCGATGAATTCGGTTCTGAACGTGTGATAGATACGCCGATCTCGGAAGCGGGTTTTGTCGGGATGGGGATCGGTGCGGCGATGACAGGGTTAAGACCGGTCATTGAGATTATGTGGGTTGACTTTACGCTGGTTGCCATGGATCAGATCCTCAATCAGGCGGCCAAATTGAAATATATGTCCGGCGGACAAGCCCGGATCCCCTTGGTCATCCGTACACAAGGAGGCGGAGGACGAGGCAATGGCGCTCAGCATTCCCAAAGCCTTGAGGGATTGTTCGCCCAATTTCCCGGCATCAAGGTGGTATGTCCGGCTACGCCTTATGATGCCAAGGGGTTGTTAAGCTCCGCAATACGCGATGATGCCCCTGTCATCTTCATCGAGCATAAGATGCTCTACAATGTGAAGGGAGAAGTTCCGGAGACATCGTATGCCATTCCGTTCGGTAAGGCAGATATCAAACGAGCCGGCAAGGATGTCACGGTGGTGGCGCTATCTCGAACCGTGCACTTTGCACTGGAAGCGGCCAAGGAGTTGGAGGCGGAAGGCATCGATGTGGAAGTGATTGACTTGCGCAGCCTGGCACCGCTGGACATGGATACCGTGTTGATGTCCATAGCCAAGACGAACAGGCTCGTGATTGCCCATGAAGCAAGCAAGTCCTTCAATTGGGGAGCGGAGATCGCGGCAAGGGTGGCCGAGGAGGCATTTGACGAGTTGGATGCGCCGATCACACGGGTAGCGGCGGAAGACGTACCGGTCCCCTACAACCTTCAGTTGGAGAAGGAAACGCTGCCGCAAACGAGAGATATTGTGGAGCATGTGAAGAAGAGCGTCTATGCGCGACTCTGAACTGCATGTTGGAAGGAGGGAATATTCTTGCTTGGAGAGGTCAAACTGCCCAAGATGGGTTCAAATATGGAAGAAGGCACACTGATCAAGTGGGTCAAGCAAATTGGGGATCCCGTCAACAAAGGGGACGTCCTGATGGAAGTGGAGACGGACAAGGCAACTCTGGAAGTGGATGCTCCGGCAAGCGGGTACGTGGTTGATCATCTGTACCGGGAAGGCGATGTGGTTCCGGTAGGAGAGGTGGTGTGTCATATAAGCGATGATCGTGCGGCTGCACCAGCCCGAATTCGTCTGTCGCCGGCGGCGCGACGGTTGGCCAGAGAACTGAATCTGACGGATGAAGAGCTGAGGCGGATCAAGGGGTCCGGCCCGAGAGGCCGCATCGTGCTGCAAGACCTGAAGACAGCGGCGGAGCAACCGCTGTCTGCCGTACAAGAGCAGCCGCTGTCCGTCCTGCCGGAGCAACCGCTGCCTGCCGCGCAAGAGCAGCCGTTGTCCGCCGTGCCGGAGCAGTCGGCAGTCGTTGCGGGCAACGAGATCCCGCTTGGCCGATTGCGTGTGATCACCGCGCGCAGGATGACGGAAAGCTTCCGTGATGTGCCGCAGTTTCAGATCAAGCGAACGGTGGACGTATCGAATTTGCTCCGGATTCGGCAAACATTGAACGCCAGTATCCGGCATTCCGCCGGTATCAAGCTGTCGGTTACTGATTTTCTGATTCAGGCTGCTGCCCAAGCGCTCGTACGGCACCCGCTGGTTAACGCTTATTATGGGGAGAATAACGGGAAGCCGGTGGTGACCGCTTATTCGGAAGTGAATATCGGCTTGGCCGTCGCACTCGATGAAGGATTGATGGTGCCGGTGATCCGCCGCGCGGATCAGATGAGTCTGATCACCATCGCCCAGCGGCGCGTGGAGCTGATGAATAAAGCGAAAGCGAATCGCTTGGCATACGAAGATATGAGCGGAGGCACATTCACGATATCGAATCTCGGCTCCTATGATGTCGATGAGTTCACAGCGATTGTCAATACGCCGGAAAGCGGCATCTTGGCCGTCGGGGCGATAAAGCGTCAACCTGTTGCAAACTCGCTTGACGAGGTCGAGATTAAACCGGTCATTACGCTGAATGCGTCGTTCGACCATCGGACGATGGACGGCGCGGATGCCGCCCGCTTCATGAAGGAGCTTGCCGGCATCCTGGCGTCGGACAAATGGAAGATCATTTGAGTGAAATGTGAAGAGGTTGGGAGGCAGCACGGGATATGGGCAGAGAAACGGAAGTTCTGGTCATCGGCAGCGGGCCCGGAGGTTATGTGGCAGCGGTGCGCGCGGCCGAACTGGGCATGAAGGTTGCCGTCATCGAAAGTGACAACATCGGCGGCGTATGCCTGCACAGAGGCTGCATCCCCTCCAAGGCGCTGATCTCGGCAGCCCACGAATATGATGCGATCAAGCAAGCGGCAGCAAGCCCGATGGGGATCGCCGCCCAGGGAGTCTCTATTGATTTTCAGCAGGTGCAATCCTGGAAACAAGACATCGTTATGAAGCTTGCGGCAGGCATCAAAGGATTGTTCAAAGGGCATGCTGTAGAGACGATTCGGGGCAAAGCGTCGTTCATAAGTCCCCGTGAGGTAGAGATATTGCAGGAAGAGGGCACGGTTCGTTATCGATTCGGCAAGTGCATCATCGCAGCGGGATCGATTCCGGTCGAGCTTCCCTCCTTACCGTTCGGCGGGCGTATTTTGTCTTCCACGGAAGCGCTGTCGCTGTCGCATATTCCGGCGAGCCTGCTTGTGGTCGGGGGCGGGTATATCGGGGCGGAGATCGGGCAAGCTTATGCCAAAATGGGCTCGAATGTAACGATTCTTGAAGCGGGGGAACGTATTTTGGCAGGCTTCGGGGAAGAGATGACCCGAGTCGTCTCCAAACAGTTCAAACGATTGGGCATGACGATCCTGACCGGCGTTTCTCTGCAAGGAGTCGAATGGTCGGAAAAGGAGGCAACGGTGCGTTATGTTGTCGGACAAGATGTCCGGAGCTTGAGCGCCGATTATGTGCTGGTCACTGTCGGGCGAAGGCCGAATACCGCTCCATTGGGATTGGAAGCCGCAGGCGTGAAGACGGATGATCGCCGGTACATCGAAGTCGATCGGCAAGGCCGCACCAGCAACCCGGATATCTACGCCATAGGCGATGTTGTGCATGGGCCGGCCTTGGCCCACAAAGCGTCGTATGAGGGGAAGGTGGCTGCCGAGGCGATCGCCGGACAGGCCAGCCAGGTGGATTACAAAGCGATTCCCGCTGTCGTCTTCACCGACCCGGAAATGGCCGCAATCGGGTTGACTGAGCGGGAGGCCGAAGAGCGGAAGATTCCCGTGGTCACCGGCAAGTACCATTATCAGGCCAATGGTTATGCGCTGACGCGGCAGGCCGGAGACGGGTTTGTCAAAATGATCGCGAATGCGGACACGGAAGAAATTGTCGGCGCGCAGATCGTCGGGCTTGATGCGTCAAACTTGATAGCGGAGTTCGCGCATGCCATCGAGGTGGGAAGTACGCTTAGGGATATCACCTTGACGATTCACACCCATCCAACGTTGAGCGAACTGGTGATGGAGGCCGGTGAAGTCGCTTTGAAGAAGGTGGAACAAGGGAGGTCTTCTCGATGAAAGCAATTGTTAAACAAAGTTTCGCTGCGTACGATATGGCGTTGCAGGAATTGGATATGCCAATTCCCGGCGATCGCGAAGTGCTTGTCCAGGTTCATGCCGTCGGCATTTGCGGAACCGATCTGAAAATCTATCAAGGGCACTATGATGCGTATACTCCCCCTGTCGTTCCCGGACATGAATTCAGCGGTACGATCGTTGCCGTGGGGCCGGGTGTTTCCGGATTTGAGATCGGCACCCGCATTACCGCGCATGCGCCTACGACCTGCGGGGTTTGCCGTTCCTGTATCGAGGGTCGGGAAAATGTATGCATGCACAAAACGCGCACCGGATTCAACGACAACGGCGCCTTCGCCCAATATGTGAAGGTGAAGACGCATCAGATTCATGTCCTTCCCGAGGGGATGGATCTGACCCAAGCCGCGTTGATCGAGCCGCTGGCCGTTGTCGTCCACGCGCTCAGGCATGTGCAGGTCAAGCCATCCGATACCGTGCTGATTATTGGTCCGGGATCGATCGGGTTGCTTAGCCTGCTGCTATGCAAGGCAAACGGCGGCACGGTTGTCGTCTCGGGCCTCGAAAAGGATCATAAACGGCTTCTGAAAGCGCGGGAGATGGGGGCCGATCGGATTATGCATGCGGAGGAATCCGGGGATGAAGCGGACTTGCTGGCTCGTACGGCAGGCGAAGGGGCGGATATCGTCATCGAGTGCACCGGATCCCCTGGCGGCATCAATCAAGGCTTGAGGCTCTGCCGCCGAGGCGGGCGTTATGTTCAGGTAGGGACATGGCACTCGGAGGTTGCGATCGACTTCATGAAGATCGCCTATAAGGAAATAGAGGTCAGCGGCAGCTTCAGCCATACGAGTTCCGACTGGGAGGAAAGCCTGCGCCTGCTTGGTCAGGGGAAGCTGGATCTCTCGCCGCTGATTGCGAAGACCTGGTCGCTGGAAGAATGGGAGAAGGGCTTTCGCGCACTGGAGAACGGAGAGGAACTGAAGGTTGTCTTTACACCCTGATGCCAAATCATGACAGGAAGGAGGCAGGCTATTGACTGTGTCATCCAAACCTGCAAACATCGTCTATATCGTACTGGATGATATGGGGTATTCCGATCTGGGCTGTTACGGCTCGGAGATTCACACGCCCCATATTGACCGTTTGGCTGCGGGCGGGTTGCGCTATACCAATTTTAATGTGACGCCGTTATGCTCGCCGACTCGGGCGTGTCTGCTGACCGGGCGCAATAACAACGCCGTGGGCATGGGCAGCATCGCCTCCCACGATCTGGGCAGCGATTCGCATATCCATGCGCGAATCACGCCTGCTGCCGCCACCTTGGCGGAGATTCTGAGGGACAGCGGGTACAGCACGTATGCCGCGGGCAAGTGGCATCTCGCACCCACTCATCATATTACGCCGATCGGTCCATATGACTATTGGCCGCTGGGTAAGGGGTTCGAGCGCTACTATGGTTTTCTGGAAGGCTTCACCGACCAATATACCCCGGACCTGGTATGCGACAACCATATGATCGAAACACCCGTGCGGCCCCGCTATCACTTGTCCGAGGATCTGGTTGATCAGTCGATTCAGTTCCTGACGGACAAGAAGTCGGTTGTACCTGAGAAGCCGTTCTTCCTGTATCTGGCATTCGGGGCGCAGCACGCTCCGCATCAGGTGCATCCGGAATATATCGACCGCTACGAGCATGTCTATGATCAGGGCTGGGATCACATCCGCGAACAGCGATTCATCCGACAGAAGCAGCTTGGCATCGTTCCGGCCGATGCGGAGTTAGCCCCGCGCAATCCCGGTGTGAAGCCGTGGGACAGCCTGACGGAAGAGGAGAAGCGGATATTCGCGCGGTTTATGGAAACGTATGCCGGATTTCTCACGCATACGGATGAGCAGATCGGCCGCTTGATCAAGCATCTGGAGGCGTGCGGCTTATTCGAGAACACGATGATTGTTCTCATCTCGGATAATGGCGCATGTGTCGGCGGAGCGCAGGGGACGACGAACTATGTGAAATATTACAACGATATTGTCGAAACCGCGGAGGAGCAATCGGCGCGCATCGCTGAGTTCGGCGGTCCGAACTCGCTGCTGAGCTACCCGGCAGGTTGGGCGCAGGCGAGCAATACGCCATTCAAGTATTACAAGCGCAATGTTCATTTTGGCGGAGTTCGCGTCCCGCTCATTGTGCACTGGCCTTCCGGCGTCCGAGACACCGGCGCGGTGCGCCGCCAGTTTCATCACGCGATAGATGTGACGCCTACGGTACTCGATATCCTTGGCATTCGGCCGCCGGACATGTATAGAGGCGTGGCGCAAATGCCGATGCACGGAACGAGCATGCGCTACTCCTTTGATCGGGCGGAAGCGCCGACAACCCGGACTACGCAATATTTCAGCATGTACGGCCACCGCGCGATCTGGCACAGGGGATGGAAGGCGGCCATCTATCACCATAAAGGAAAGCCATTTGACCAAGACAAGTGGGAACTCTATCACGTCGACGAAGATATGGCGGAGGTTCACGATCTGGCCGAACGGTATCCCGAAAAGCTGCGAGAGCTGCAAGATCTGTGGTGGGCGGAGGCGGGCAAGTACCATGCATTGCCGCTGCTTGACAAGGACAGCGACATGGTCGCTTACAAGAGTCCCGAATCGGTATCGGCACGGAATCACTTCACCTACCTGCCGGGGATGACCAAGCTGGGGTCCTCCGCATCGCCGCCGATTGTGAACCGCTCGTATGCGATCGCGATTCCGGTGGAGAGACAGCATGCATCGGACGATGGGGTACTCGTCGCCTTCGGCAATTCACATAGCGGCTATACGCTGTACATTAGCGGCAATCGCCTGGTATACGAATACAATCACGTCGGCGCCGTTTACCGGCTCGTATCCAACCGGGAGGTCCCGTTGGGTCCGTCTACGCTGGGCTATGTTTTTCGCAAAAGTGGACATCTGAGCGGAATCGGCACCTTATTTATCGACAGTGTTCATGTAGGAGAACTGGACATTCCGGTGACGCTGTCCAAGTGGTTGGCCGGGTTTTATTTGACCGTAGGGCGGGATGGGAATTCACAGGTCAGCGCACATTATCCGGTCAAAGGAAGTTTTCCTTTTGCTGGTGTAATCCGTAAAGTGATGTTCGATGTAGAGGAAGTGCAGCCATGAAGATTGCAGAAATCAACGTTTATCCGTTAAGCGCCAAGCTGGAGCATCCGATCAAGATGGCCTTCGGCACGATGCGCTATCGGCACGGTTGTTTGCTGCGGGTGATCACAGATAACGGTCTGATCGGTTGGGGAGAAAGCTGGATTAACTTTCCGGCCTGGGGTCTGATCGAGCGTCTGGGCACTCTGAAGGGCATGAGCCGTCTGGTCATAGGCGAGAATCCGCTGGATCCCGCAGCGGTTCGCCGGAAGCTGGTCGATGCGTTCCGTGTGGTTGGCCAGGTATGGGGCGCGAATGGTCCCATCTATCAAGCGATCAGCGGAATTGAGCTTGCCCTGTGGGACATTGTTGGAAAACACAAGGGATGCCCGGTCTATCGTTTATTCACCGATCGTGCCGTGCCCATCCGCGCCTTCGCCACAGGTTTTTTGCAGGATCAGCTTGATGAACAGGTGGCGCAGGCCAAAAAGCGAGGGTTTACCTTGTATAAAATCAAAGTCGGTTTTCATCTGGAGAAGGATGTTCAGTTGGTGGAACGGATGCGCAGCTTGATCGGAGAACATCGGTTGATCATCGACGCCAATCAGCAATGGACCGTCGCCCATGCACGCATGTTCATCGAGCGGGCCGGCGATGACTTCGCTTTTATCGAGGAACCGTTGTTCTCGCAAGATATTCGAGGTTATGAAGAGCTGAAGAAGCATGTAAAATCGCCGATCGCCGCTGGAGAAAACTGGTATGGAGATACGATGCTTCATGCGGTGCAATCGGGGCTGATCGATCTGGTTCAGCCGGAGCTCTGCAAATATGGCGGGTTGGCCATGTCCATGGCTTTAAGCGACGCAGCAAGAGACGCGGGTGTCTCGATTATGCCGCACTTGTATGGAACGGGATTGTCCTATGCGATCGGACTGCACTTTGCCATTGCCAGCGGTTCCCTTTATTACGGAGTAGACATGGTCGATAATCCCTTGCGCGATCCTGTATGCACATCGTATGTGTACGAAGATGGATTTGTCCGTCTGCCTGGAGACTCCCCGGGTTGGGGGGCAGAGCCTGACGAGGCTGTGTTAAGTCAACTTGCGTGTACGGTGAATGACTTGTTCGCCGAGCTATCCGATTAAGAAGAAAGGCAGGTTCGTTCCATCATGAGAATGCAAAATCGTGCAAGTTGGATTACCGGCGCTGTGGGGGGAATCGGAAGTGGCATGAAGAGGGGGGACAGGCCATGAACGTCCTCTACATGGTGCTCGATGATGTGGTCTTTGCCGACTTGGGTTGG